>CAUSVV010000004.1:0-133242 GCA_963535415.1 uncultured bacterium
CCAGTCAATGGAGCCTTATCTCCAGTCAATGGAGCCTTATCTCCAGTCAATGGAGCCTTATCTCCAGTCAATAGAGCAACAACACCTGTAGTGTTTGCACCTGTAGTGTTTGAAGCAACAGCTCCAGTTTGATTTTCTGCATATACTCCCCCAAGAGTCAAAAGACCTACAGAAAGAGCAGCAACAATTGACAATTTGTTCATTTCTATCTCTAAAAGTAAAAATAAAAGACAAAAGCAGAGAATAAAGAATTCCTCCAAAATGTCAAGAGAAATTCTCTAAGGATTCTCTAATGCATTTCTAAATCACTAAAATACAAATCATCAACTAAAAAAATCTGAATTTAAGACGATACTCATTAGCCAAAACCTTGCTTTTCAAAAGAAAAATCATAATATAAACTAAACTTTTAATCATAGAAAATACTAAATGTGAAAACTCGACTTCAAAATACTGAAACAAAAAGGGAATGCCAGAACCTGAGAAATAACACTCAACGGTATCAAGGTTAAAACGCCAATTTTTATGCCTGTTGGAACTAAAGCTACAATCAAAGGTATGATCCTAGATCTCCTCCAAGACAAAAAATACATCTGAGACAAAATAGAGCCTATCAACCTTATTCTCGCAAACACCTTCCATCTCTATCTGAGACCTGGAAGCAAAATCATTCAGCAAGCATGAGGACTTCATACTTTTGAAAATCGAAAAAACTGACTCATTTTGACTGATAGTGGAGGATTTCAGGTTTTTTCTCTTTGATTAGCAAACCAAAAATTTAACGATAAAAAACATACTCATAAAGTCGGGATAAAGCTCACAGAAGAAGGTGTTAAATTCCGCTCTCCATATGATGGAAGCAAGCATATGTTTACTCCAGAAAATGTTGTAGATACGCAATGTGAACTCGGTTCAGATATCATGATGGTGCTTGATGTTTGTTCCCCAGCCTGAGCCGACAAAAAAACCATCCAAAAACATATCGCAATGACACATCGCTGGGCAAAAAGAGCCTTTGACCACTTCCAACCAAAATACGAAAACTCAAGAGGAGTACTTTTTCCGATCGTGCAGTGAGGGAGCTACCTTGACTTGAGAACTGAATCCGCACAATACCTGAGCCAATTTGCTCGAGATGGGATCGCCATCTGAGGAGTAAGTGTCTGAGAAAGTAGAGAGCTCATCGAACAAGTCGTAGCTCACACAACTCCTCTCCTCCCAAATGATAAACCAAGATACCTTATGTGAGTTGGAACTCCTGAAGATTTGAGATTCGCTATTGAACATGGAGTAGATATGTTTGACTGCGTAGCGGCAACAAGACTCTGAAGACACGGAATAGCTTTTTCAGATCAAGGGAACATAAAAATCACAAATTCTGAATTTAGAACAGACTTTTCTCCACTAACTGAAGGTTGTGACTGTTATACCTGCAGAAACTTTTCAAAAGCTTATCTCTGCCATCTCATCAGAGAGCAGGAAACTCTATGAGGAACGCTCGTTTGACTCCACAACATCGTTTATCTCAATAGAATTCTAGAAGATTGGAAAAAAAATTTCTAACACAAAATCTTCTAAATACGTTCTATCAAAACTTATCTCTTGACTTCTCGTATAAAAAGACTACTATTCATCCTCGCAATAAACAAAACCCCACCATTATGAACACAAAAACAACTCAAGAAATCTTCAGAGAAAAACACAAAGACATTCTTGCCTCTTTGAACGAACTAAGAATTAGATACTCCAGCAGTGTAGTTGCTTTTATTATAATCATAATATGTACTACATTAGGGATACTAAGCACAGGCAATAAGCGAGTATTTTTTCTAATCATCTTTATATTCGTGGGTGCATCGACAATCTTAGTCTTAGAGTTAAAAATTTTCTTCAAAAACCTATGCTACCTCAAAGAACACAAGGAACACCTCATCGCAATGGAGGCAGAGCTCCATTACATTGCAGACACCGAAGACTTCGAAGAAATCAAGAAGCTTATCAGTTTCTATAATAAACTCTGAAGACCCCAAAAGCTCTCTATATTAGAGAGCTTTTTCTTAATTTTTATGTAAACAAAAAGGAAGAAAATCTGATTTTTCTCCCCTTTTTTAACTCTATATAGCTAAAAACTATCTCTTATACACCTCAATAGTCCAAGATCCCTCAGGCAACTTATTCGCCCTGATCCATGGATTCAAATTCCTTACCTCAAGATAGGTATATCCATTAGCAGTAGCCCAAGCTGCAAGATTGTCAGTCTTTCCAAGAGTAATCTTCTGAGTTTCAGGAAGCTGATACTGACTTCCCCACTTAGAAACATCAAAATATTGATTTAGATTCTCAAAGATCTCCTTCATTGCAAGAATCCTAAAGACATACCTATAAGTTTCATTATTCAAATACAGATCATAATAGTTATTTTGATATTGATACGCCATATCACTAGAAATACCATTAGAACCTCTATTATAAGCAGCCATAGCTAATCCCCAATTTCAAAACTTCTCATAAGATTTTTTGAGATATTCAATAGCTGCGTTTGTTGATTTCTCCAAATGGAATCTCTCATCAATAAGATCATCTACCCTCAATCCGTATCCCTTAGCTGTTGAAGGAATAAACTGCCAAATACCAGCCGCATTTGCAGAACTCACAGCAGTTTCTCTTAATGCAGACTCTGCCAATGCCAAATAATACAAATCCTTTGGCAGTCCAGCCGCCTCCAACTTTTTATCAATAAAAGGCTTAAAAAGCGGAGCTCTTTTCCAGATAATCTTCATCTGAGCTTCATTCATCTGATTAACGGCAACCTCTCTATCAAATCTCTCAATATTAAATTGATGCGTCTTGTCAAATGGAATTTTCTCTCCGGCAAGTGTTTTTTCTAGCTGAGGACCAGCAGAAAACCATCCAAATGCATTCCCTGCCAAAAGTCAGATTCAAAGTACTCAAAAGCTAAAAATAAACACAAGGAAAAAAGATTTTAAAGTCAGATTTTTTTTCAATTTTTGAAATCAGATCTTTACCATACTACTTCAAAACGATATAAAAATTATCTTCTAGAGTATAGATATTCGTTTTTATTTTACAAGAATTTTTTTAAATCAAAAAATCGCCCTTTTTCAAGAGCGATTTGCATAACAAGATTACAATCATCAATTATGGAGTTGACGAAGGCGTTGCTCATACCTGTCAAAGTACTCGGAATATCATACTAACAATCAGCCATGAAACTGCGATAAATCAGAGTCAAATAGCAGCTTGTTTAAGAATAGTCATTCCAGCACTAAACTTTTTATCATCTCAATTGGCAGTCACCATCTGGAATCCTCACCAAAGAAGCAATATAAATACGATCAAACTCAATATTCAAAGTACCCAGTTGATAGCATTCTTGATAACTGTTTCTAGTTGATTCTTTTGATCTACAGGCTTATCTGTACCAGCTATTCCATTAATTCCTACAGCATTCTGAGGATTAACTCAAAACTTATACTCATCAGCTGCGGATACTAATCAAAAACCTCCAGCTAAAACTCAAAGTCAGATCATAAAAGCTGCAATTTTTTGCTTCATTTTCTGTTTACTATAAAAATAAAAGCCTAATTTCAAATATTACTTTCACTTTGCGACCTCTGACAATACTCGGAATATCATACTTACCAAGAGCCAGGAAACCGCAATAAATCCAAGTCAAATAGCAGCTTGTTTAAGAATAGTCATTCCAGCGCCAAACTTTTTGTCATCTCAGTTAGCAGTCACCATCTGGAACCCTCACCAAAGAAGAAGAATAAATACAATCAAACTAAGCATCCCAAGAATCCAGTTAATAGTCTTCTTAATTACATTTACCAACTGATCTCCTTGCGCTTCCTTCTTATCCGTACCAGCGATTCCCACAATCCCACTTCCATTTGATGGATGGATACCAAAACCCATATTAGCTTTATCTCACGAAGCCGCCTCTGCGACAAGACCAGCATTACCAAACAATAGAACTCAAGCACCCATTATCAACGCTATAATCTTCTGTTTCATTTCCTATTTAGCATAAAAAATAAAGATTCGTATTCCATACTAACTTGTAACGCCAGAAATCACCCAGAAGATCATACTAACAATCAACCAAGAAGCAGCAATAAAAGCCAGTCCAATACCTGCCTGCTTAAGAATAGTTTGCCCTGCAGCGAACTTTTTGTCATCTCCAGCAGCAGTCACCATCTGGAACCCTCACCAAAGAAGCAATACAAATACGATCAAACTGAGCATTCCAAGAATCCAGTTAAGAGTTCTCTTAATCACATCAATAAGACTACCTCCTGCATCTTGACCAGCCCCAGCAATTCCACCAATATTACTACTGTTATCTTTATTAATATTAAAACCAGCAGTAACATTTGGTTTACCACCACCTTGTGCTTGTTGAGCAGATACAAATCCTAAGCTTCCTACTAGGAGCCCAAGTCCCATCATAAAAGCTGCAATTTTTTGTTTCATTTTCTGTTTACTATAAAGAATAAAAGCAGATTAACACATTAAGTATATTCAGAAAATCAAATAAAGCAAATTTTTTCATCTTTTTTTCTTTTCAATTGCAAAGAACAACCAAATCTCTACAATAATCATCAGATTTATCTTTCTTTTTTTCATAAAATGCAAAAAATCCTGAAAGGGATCTCTATCTATAAAATCGGATACTGAGGAATCTGAATCTGATCACTCCCAGATGGGAAAAAAGTCCTCGTGAAAGGGGGCGCTTTACCAGGAAGTATTGTAGATATCCGTGTTATCAAATCAAAAAAGGATTATATCGAAGGTCATCTACTCGCTATCAAAAAATATGATACTTCATTACTCAATGGGAAGCCAATTTGTACACATTTTTTTTCTCCATTTCAGGAAAACACAGTAGAACAAGCAGCTCATAAGATCTGATGTTGAGGATGTAAATGGCAAGTCATGAACTATGATGCTCAACTAAAGCTCAAAGAAAGTATTGTTAAAGACGCTTTCTCAAAACTTTCAAAAAAACAAGAAATCTGATTTTTGCCAATTATCTGATCACCACTCCAAGAAGGGTATAGAAACAAAATTGAGTTCAGCTTCGGAGTTTATAAACAATTAAATGAAGAGTTTAGAAAAGCAAAAAAAGCTGGTCAAACCGAAGAAGACCTCATCAAAACTGGATACACAAAATATGAAATTAATTCTGAATTTAATCTTGGTTTTCATAAGCAAGGTGAATTCAGCAAAATCGTGGATGTTGACCACTGCTGATTGATTAGCACAAAGGCAAATCAGATTTTTGAACATATGAAAAGCCTCTGCCTATGATCAAACCTACCAGTCTACGATCAGAAAAATCACCAAGGATTCTTTCGTCATCTCGTAATCAGAGAGGGAATAAATACAGGTCAACTCCTAGTGAATCTATCAGTCTCTGACGAAAACCTTAAGGATCAAGAACAATCTCATCACCGAGAACAATTTCTCGAAACCATAAAAAACGATCCCCTCCTCAAACAGCAGGTTACCACTATGGTCATCAGCTATAATAACGGACTTGCAGACATTGTAAACGCACCAGAAGTTGAAATGAAAACATTCCGAGGAGACGGATATATTTATGAAAAACTCGATTTTACAGAGCTCCAACACACCCAAGAAGAATGCCTTGTAAACTTCAGAGTTTCACCTTCTTCCTTTTTCCAAACAAACACTCTCGGAGCTCAAAAACTCTTCTCAACTGCGATAAAAATGACTGGACACATTGAAGGAAATATCCTAGACCTCTACTGCGGAGCAGGAAGTATCGGACTTTCTCTGCTAAAACAAGGACTTGGAGAAGAACTTATCTGAGTAGAAATCGTAGAAAAAGCAATCATCGATGCTAGATATAACGCAAAAATCAATGGAGTTGAGGACAAATGCTATTTCGCCGCATCACCAGCTGAAAAAATGCTGATTAACTTCCCAGAACTAAAAGAAAAAATTCAGAATATCTGACTCGTTGTCATCGATCCACCTCGCGAATGACTTCATCCGAATGTTATCAAATACCTTTCTGATCTCAAAAAAGAATATGATTTCAAACTCCTCTACATCTCATGCAATCCAATCACAATGGCTAGAGATATAGAGCTCTTGGTCGAAGAAGACTTTAAGTTTCAGAAGATTCAAGCGGTTGACATGTTTCCTCACACTCATCACATTGAATGTATTTCAGTGCTGAGTTAAAGGAGAAGCTACTACAGAAAAGAGATGTATTTGCACATCTCTTTTTGTTTATGTCTGCACCATAGAGTATCTCGTTAGAGATGGTTAGTAACAGCAATAAAAATATTTTCACAGAAACACTTCCCGTGAACCAAAATGAAAAATTAAAAAAAATCTGATCTTATCAAAGTCCCCAACAACCTTTATCTGCAATACTCATAGCAACAAACAAAAAAAGGTCTGTTGCCTGAAGAACAACGAACCTATATATATTATTATATAGTTTACTATAAGTGGTGGGCATAGCTGGACTTGAACCAGCGACCAAAAGATTATGAGTCTTCTGCTCTAACCAACTGAGCTATATGCCCATACTAGTACCCAGAGTTATTAACATAATTAATGGTGGGTGATATAGGACTCGAACCTATGACCCCCTGCTTGTAAGGCAGATGCTCTAGCCAACTGAGCTAATCACCCATTAAAATGGCGGTCTTACGGGGAATCGAACCCCGATTAGAAGATTGAAAGTCTCCTGTCCTAGCCGTTAGACGATAAGACCACTAAAGTTAGAAGTGGCGGGATGGAAGGGACTCGAACCCTCGACCTCCTGCGTGACAGGCAGGCGTTCTAGCCGGCTGAACTACCACCCCAACTATAACTATCATCTAACTTAAAGTACAAATGGAGCCAGCTGTCGGAATTGAACCGACAACCTACCGCTTACAAGGCGGTTGCTCTACCTATTGAGCTAAGCTGGCACAAAGTCCAATACTGGACTTAGATCTCTATTTCTTCAAAGTATCAAATGCTTTTGAAATTCTAGACTTTTTTCTTGAGGCATTTCTCTTCTTGATAACACCAACCTTTGCAGCCTTATCAATAGCCTTGTAAACATTTGCTAGATCCTCAACAGTCAAAGCCTCTTTAGCTTCAACTCCCTTAAGGAATTTTTTCATAGCCATCTTCATTCTAAGTTTGAAATCATAATTTCTCTTAGCAAGAGTTTGAGATCTATTCATAGCTTTGATTGCTGACTTCTTAATTGGCATTGAAAAAATTATCAAATATAAAGAGTATCAACTCTCCGAGAGTGGGACTCGAACCCACGACCCAGTGGTTAACAGCCACTTGCTCTACCGACTGAGCTATCTCGGATTGGCGATGGTGATTACTATACTGAAATCAGACCCATTTTCAAGAGATTTTTTACTTTTTATACGACTTTTTCCATTCAATGTCGAGTTTTCAAAGTCTGAGTCTACCAAACTACGAAGTTCAGATTTTTATACTCATAAGATAATCAAATACCGGGAACAGGACTTGAACCTGCACACCGTAAGGCACTTGGTTCTAAGCCAAGCGTGTCTACCAGTTCCACCATCCCGGCATAACTGACTACCTTATATATAAAAATCAAGATACTCGGGAGATAGGACTCGAACCTATAACCCTCAGATTCAGAGTCTGATGCTCTACCAATTAAGCTACTCCCGATTAATTTGGTTGCGGAGGATGGAATTGAACCACCTATCTTCGGGTTATGAGCCCGACGAGATACCGTTTCTCTACTCCGCAATCACACTCCCTGGGGAACCAGGATTCGAACCTGGACATACGGAGTCAAAGTCCGGTGTCCTACCATTAGACGATTCCCCATCCACATATGATGACGATTTGCTTTATATCTTTTTCACTTTGATTTTCAAGAGGAAGTGATAGTTTTTTTATTCCCCTTGTAAATCCCTAGTCAATCACTACACTATTGAGCACTATTGTTTAATTTTAGACTATTTTCAATGGATTTATCAGCAATCATCAATAAAGTTCAGGAGCTCCATTCAGATTTTTCTTTTGATGAAATTGCAGAAGTTTGCTATGAATACCTAGCACAATTTTCAGAAAAGACCAAGGAAGAAACGAAAGAAAAAAGCCTCAAAAAATATCTTACAAAAGAATTTTGAGTTGAGCGAGAAAACTTAGCAGAAAAAAACTCTGAAAAACTGAACTCATTCTCCTCTATCCCAAGACATCTTTTTAATTATACCAACAAAAAATCTGCCGATTATCTAATAACCATCAAAGGACTCTGTAAACAGCTCGGCTCAACAATCCTCTTTGAAGACGCCGAACTCAGAATCAAACCTGAAGATAAAATCGCACTTGTAGGGAAAAACGGCGCAGGAAAATCAACTTTTCTCAAAATACTTCTCAATCCAGAACTCGCTGATCACGGAGAAATTGATATTTTAAAGGATACAAAAATCTGATTTCTCTCACAAGATTTATTTCGAGAATCCAGAGAAAGAACAGTATCAGACGAGATGCTAACAACATTTCCAGAGATCACAACCAAAGTCGAAAGGCTCGAGGAAATCAAAAAGCTTTTGGACGAAAATCCAGAAAACTCAATAGAACTGATTGAGGAACAAAACGAAATTATCGAGCGAATGCTCCTCAATGAAGCCTATCAAAAATATGATCTACAGCAAGAGATTCTCAAATATTTCGGATTTAGCAAAGAACAACTGAGTTTCAAAATTTCGCAGCTCTCTTGAGGAGAACAAACAAAGGTCCAAATCGCCAAATTTTTGCTCCAGGATGTCGACCTCTTAATTCTTGACGAACCAACAAACCACCTAGACATTGAGGGGATTCTCTTTATTGAAGCATTCTGTCAAATGCGAAATAAGGCACTAATCTGTATTTCTCATGATAGAAAGTTCCTAGGTTCTACCTTCAATAAAACTGTAGAAATAAAAAATAAAAAACTGAATCTCTATTTTTGTTGATATGAAGATTTTTTGCTAGAAAAAGAAAAAAGAGAAGAAATTCAACTCAAAAACTATACCGCCCAGCAAAAATACCTCGCTCAGCAAGAGAGATTTATCGAAAGATTTCGTTACAAATCGAGTAAAGCCTCGCAAGTTCAGAGCAGAATTAAAATGCTTGATAAAATGGATAAAATCGAGGCTCCAGAACTAGAATCATCAGCCCACAAACCAAAACTTCAGGTCACACGAAGACTCCCAGAGACACTGATCAGGATTTCAGAGCTTCAAGTTGGATACTGAGAAAACACACTCGTCTCTTTACCAAAAAACCTTGAAATCACAAAAACAATGAAGATCTGAATCATTGGAAAAAATGGTGCCTGAAAAACAACGCTTTTAAAGACAATCTTATGAGAATTAAAACCTCAATACTGAGATATTTGGATCCATGAAAAAGTAAAAATCTGATTTTACTCCCAGATTGCAGATGATCTAGACTTTAACGCAACCGTCACAGAAGAACTTGTCTGACCTGGAGTTTCGTTCAAAGAAGCAATGAGTTTCCTCTGAGCTTTACTCCTCGATCCAGAAAAAGCTGAGCAAAAAATCTGAAGTCTCTCAGGAGGAGAAAAATCAAAAGTAGCACTAGCAAAAATGCTACTTGCACACCCAGATATCGTTGTAATGGATGAACCGACCAACCACCTGGACCTTGGCTCAAAAGAAGCAATAAAAACAATGCTTGCGGATTTTAATGGAGTGAGCTTGATCGTTTCACATGATAGAGATTTTCTAGAAGCGACCTCAGATCTCCTCCGAGTCATCAAAGACAAAAAACTCACAGTTTTCCACTCTTTTGAGAGAGGGTTTGATGAAATGAAAAATTAAAAAAAATCTGATTTTTTTGATTGTTTTTATCATAAAGATCAGTATGGTATACTATAATAGTTTATATCAAAAACCACAATATGGAAAAGGGAAAACTCATCGTCCTCTACGGTATCAATAATCTCTGAAAAACAACACAAGCCCACCTCCTCATCGACCGATTGAGAGCAAAAGGACTTCAAGCCGAATATCTTAAATACCCGATTTATGACCTAGCCCCCTCTTGACCGTTGCTCAATGCCTATCTCAGAGAAGGAAATCCAAACGAGCTTTCTTCATCGGAATTTCAACTTTTACAAGTCATCAACCGCACACAATACGATTCTACATTAAAAAATAAGTTAGAAAACTGAATCTGGATCATCGCAGAAGACTACACTGGAACTGGTATCGCACGAGGAACTGGAGCCTGATGAGACCAAGTTTTCCTCGAAAACATTAACTCTCACTTATACAAAGAAGACCTTGCATTCTTCTTTGATGGAGAACGCTTCAGCTCTGGAATTGAAAAAGTTCACCAACATGAACAAAATAACGAACTAATGAATAAAGTAAGGCTTATTCATCAAAACCTAGCTCAAAAGTTCTCTCGAGAACCAATCAATGCAAATCTTTCCATAGAAGAAATTCAATCCCAGCTGCAAAAAATCATCTCAGAAAAATACTTGTAATAAAAAATCCCTCAAATGAGGGATTTTTATCTATACTAATTTTTTATTCTCCTAAAAGACGATAATTATCAATCGTAATTTTTTGATCAAAATCAGGAGATTCAAAGTGATTTTTATGATCAAATTGAGTAATGGAAACCACAGCCCTTAATCAACCAAATCCAAATGAATCTGGTTTATTAGCCAAAATTTTATTTCTAGACTCCTCATCAAATACAGAAATAGGAATATCTCATTCAATTTGAAACAAGCTATAATCATATCCAGATAAGGTTTCAATAAACAACTCTGAAGATAGCTTCTCTGGTTTAAAAAAGACCACTCAACGCTCTCTATGAGAACTAGAAGCAGATAAAGTCCCGGTCAATTGAACCTGCCCCTTTAAAGAAAATTCTATATAATCTGGCGCCCTTTTTTTACTTTGGAGAGAAAGTCACCAAACATTATCTCACTCTTTCAACAAATCAAAATTAATTTTATCCTTTCTTGCGAGAAGCAAGTCTCCACATGAAAGTTCTAAATGAAGAGCAAGATGATTCTGGTGGAAAACAAGCTGCTGTTTATCTTTTCCCTTTCCCACAATATCAGCTATCTCATCATCAGTAAGATCTGTTCTCATCTGACGAGAAATATCTAATAAACAAGCAGTATTTCAGTTATAATATGCCACCGTTTTAGTACCCCAGGAATCAAAGCTCTGATCTTCATCTATCTTCCAACCTTCAGGAAACACATAATCATTCTGATCTCTAAAAGGGAAAGTTCAAGAAAGAGCAAGTCAAGTCATTACAAGCCTCTCGTTATCTTGTACTAAAGCCCATTCAAAACGAGTAGGAACTGATTGTCTAATATCTAAACCAAAAACGCCAGCAATTTCAGATATATTTTTCTCAAATTCTTCTGAACCGGAAGTTGCAAGAACTAAATCAGCTAGCCCCGTAGAAGATTCACTTTCACGAAAATCTATTCCAGAAACCGGGGAAACAAGATCAGGTTTAGAATCTTTTTCAAAAAAGCACCCACTTAAAAAAAGACAAAAAAAGAGCAAAATTCAAATTTTTTTCATGATATTATTTTAGATAAAAATATAAAACTCCTTGAAGATTATTAAGAACCATATATCTAATTTGGGTCAGGACCAATCCCAGTAGACATAAGTATACCCATTTTTGTACCAATTACAAATTTTGAACATGTTTAGGAAAAATCAATACGAAAAAGAAAGCAAGACTATGCTTTCCCTATCTCAATTCCAATCGGACAGTGATCAGAACCCAAAACTTGATCGTAATGCACCATTTTTCAGATCTGATCCAAACAATTTTCACTTACCCAAAAATAATCCAATCTCCATCAAACATTTCTTGGCCTCGCTCCAGCCCTATAGCTCCACCAAGTATACTTCTCTCCTAAATCAGGATTCTGAAGCCTAAAAACATCAATAAGTCAGATTTCTTCCATTTTGTCCATCTCAGCTCTCTCAATTGGTAGAAATCAGATTGAATTCTCATTTTCCTTTGGTCTCGCAATATCAATCGGACGATGACAGATATTAAAATCACCAGTTGTGATTACCTTTTTTCATTCTTTAACTTTCTGTTCCACAAACTGTTGGTACTGTTTATAAAAATCCAGCTTATAAGTCAACATCTCTGTTCCATCCGCTCTATCTCCTCCATTGGGAAAATAAATATTCAAAAGCAAAAAATCTGACCATTCAACGGCAGTTACTCTCCCATCATCGTTGAAACATGGAGGATTTTCAAAAGCATTATGCTTTACTGAAATTGGAAGCGACTTTTTATAAAAGATAGCAGTTCACGCATATCCAGGCCTCTCTGAACGATGCCAAATATACTCATACTCTTGCATAGCAAATCTTACCTCAGTTGGCAATTGATGTTCAAAGGCTTTCACCTCCTGCAGACAGAGAATATCAGGATTTTCCTGCTTTATAAAATCAAGAAAACCCTTTTGAAGGACAGCTCTAATCCCATTAACATTTCGAGAAATAATTTTCATCCCACAACACAAAATAAATTAATACCAATCTTCCTGAATTCCTGCCAAAATCTCAGGTCCATTCTCAGTAATCAAAACCGTATATTCCCACTGAGCTCCTAGATCTCCCTTTTTACAATAAAGATTCCAATCACTTTCATGATAAACCACATCATCAGACTCTACCGCTGTGATAGGCTCTAAAGCCACAACCATACCAGGTTTCCACTGGATTTTTTTCATGGCAGCAGTAGGATGATTCATGAAATAAGGCAGCTCATGAACATCTGTTCACACCCCATGTCCACTCAAGCTTTTCAAAACGCTGAATCCTTCATTAGTAATATGATTATAGACTGCTTTAGAGTAATCATAGGCAAAACCTCCAGTCTTGATAGTCGCAACTCAACGATCTAGTGCTTCTTTAGTAACCTTAATCAGCTGAGCACCTAAAGGATTTGCACTTGCATCACCAACAATCAAGCTAATAGCAGAATCAGAAACTCACTTTTTATAAATAATTCCAGCATCAATTTTAAGCAAATCTCCATTCTTTAAGATAGTGTGATCAGGGATCCCATGCACCACACAGTCATTTACAGACAAACAAAGATTCGCAGGAAATCCTTCATAGCCCTTAAATGCTCAAACCAAATTCCTCTCATCAAGCCAAGTCTGAGCCAACTCCTCAAGTTCCAAAAGCGTCATTCCAGCCTTAGTATGCTCCTTAAGATAGTAGAGATGCTCATTGAGATATTTACAAGAATCAGTAATATTCCTGATTTGTTCAGGAGTTTTGATCAGATTTTTTATCATTTTTTAACACAAAAATAAACACACTAAAAATTAGGGAATAGCACTAATGAGCACCTGTAGAACCGAATCCACCAGTTCATCTCTCAGAACTATATACTTGATCAAAAGTATCAAAAAGCTGACTATCAACCTTGATCTCAACCTGAGGAATCTCAGCAGTTCCATACTGAGCTACTCACCAATAATGCGGAGCAAATTCTAGTTGACAAAGTCTCGTATATTGTTGAATAGTTACTGGATTTTGAGTAAAGTTATACAACTGCATCAAATACTCTCCTCTATAATCTGAATCAATCAATCAAACACTATTTGCCAGCAAAAGCCCATTCTTAAGCGGAAGAGAACTTCTCGCATACATCTTAGCACACCATCCTGTAGGAATAAATGTCTTAATTCAGCTTTTTACTAATTTAACCTCTCCAGGCTGCAGAGTAAACGTCTCATCTGTCTTAATATCCCAGCACATCGCTTCAGGCGACTTTTTTTCCGGGATCAATTCCTCAGCAGAAACACAAATAATAATAGACTGCATCAAACTTTTATACTTAAATAAAACCTTCCTCATTCTACAAAACTCGATGCCTAATACAAGAGGAAAACCAATCAAAAAAAGGAGAGGTTAACCTCTCCTTGAATTTCGCATTGTTTGCGATTTACGAATGCCTTTAGGAACAAACTTCATTCTTTTTTGAAGTTCAATCGCCTTAAGAGATTCAACTCGAAGCTGTTTCCTCAATACGGCGACTCCATCAGGAATCTGTTTGTTCTGTCTAATAATTTGCTCATCGGAGAATACCTTTCCCCGCGCTCCAAAAATAAACGTTTGCCCCAGAACCGGGTCAAACACAGACGGAATTGCACCTTGTTGGATCATGATTTTTAATTTTATGTTTAACTTACTTAATATAAGTCTTTTGAGAGAAATGTCAAGACTTTTCTCCTTGCATTCAATAAAGCAAATCACTATCCTAATAACAATCAAAAAATCTGAATTTTCATCTCCTTTTGTATACATTCTCATGCTCATCTATCTTGAAAAAAAAGCAAAATCCTACCCACAAACCCAGAAAATCCTGAGCAAATTCCCCAACGCTCAAATCCTAGAAATCGACCACTACAAAAACATCTTTGATAAAAATATCTGAGATCAAAAACTCGCTCCAGCCTTTATCATTGCAAAACAGGAGCATATCCCACTTTTACCAGTCCCAGAAAACTACGGACGAATAGGGAAATCCTTCTTCTTTAAAACAAGCCTTAACTGCGTTTATGACTGTGAATACTGCTACCTCAAAGGGAACTTTAAAACAAAGTATTCCGTGCTTTTTATCAATTATGAAGAGATAAAATCAGCGATTAGTGAAAAAATCAACTTTCTCAGAGAAACGGAAAAATATCAAGGACCAATAAGTTTTTATGCAAGCAACTATTCAGATATCCAAGGAGTCGATAGCTTAACTGATTTTAATCAGACTTTTATTCCATTCTTTGAACAATTTGAGAAAGTATTGATGGAGACTAGAACTAAGTCTCCAAATATTTCATCAATTCTCAGCTGCAATAATGGGATTCCTCCTAAAAATACAGAATTCTCATTTTCTCTGAATCCAGAATCCATTATCAAAAGATATGAGAAAGGAACCGCAACTCTAGAGGCGAGAATTTCTGCCATCAAAACGCTTATAGAAAAAGGCTACAGAGTCTGACTTAGATTTCTTCCTCTTTTACCGGTTGAAAATTATGATTTTCTTTATCGTGAGCTACTAAAAAGATTAAAATCTGAACTCAATTTTGATCAGATTTCTTCGATTTTTATCGCTTCTCTCATCTACAATCCTTGAGATTTCAAAATTATGCAGAAAAAGAATCCAAATTCTGACCTACGACCACTTATCAGTCCTCAAGAGAACTGACTTATCAAGATTCCTGCATCAACTCGAGAACACTTCCTTAAAATCTTTAGAGAAGAACTCCCAGATCAAGAGATCCTCTTTGATTATGTATAAAAGAGCAAATTCTTATTTGACTTTTTAAAACATTTAGATATAGTAAAAAACAACAAACAAAAAAATTTTAGCCATGATATTTATCATTATTATAGGTATTGTGCTTATTGCACTATTTTGGTATGAGCAATTAGATACCGCGCTCTTTATCACTAATATCTACTTGACCTATCTCATCTATGAACTTTGGGCAATAAGCTTTGAAAATAAGCTCTGGTCCCACATGAGCAACCATACAATAGAACTCTTCGTTCTGATAGGACTTTCTGTACTATTATTAGTACTTTATCTGGCAAACATCAAAGTAGCTCTCGACATTCACCAAAAGAACAAAGACAAAGACTCTACCTAAGTATCTTATGGTAGAGCTTTTTTTAAAGAGAAAATCTGACTTTTCTCCTCTTTTTTATAAAAAAAACTCCTGTCCACATCAGACAGGAGCACTTCCTCATCACCGCTCTGCTTTTACTAGCAAAGCAACAACTTCATTTTCCTTCTTCAAAGTATTCCAAAAACGCGTCTCATCATGTATAGGTTCACACTCCTCATCCAAAAATATGCAATGAATCTCTACAAGATAAAGAAACTTGTCTTGTACAAGCTGATACCACTTGCCACCAGCCCCAACAGAAACATCCTTTTGATTGTAGAAAGAGGCTTGATAATAAGCAAATCCCTTTTCAGTCTTTTTCCAAGTGCAAGCTATACGATACACCTGCAACTTTCTCTGAAACTCAAGATCTAATTGCTCAATTTTAGCCTGATACTTTTTAGGAAGAGACCATTCCTTAACATTTCTCATAACAACGGAATAGTTCTCAAACTCCTGAAAAAAAGGAGACTTTCTAAACATTGCATACATTTCAAAGATAGCTCGATCTTGATCTCGCATCATTCTAACCTTTGCAAGATCTCTTCTGAGACATTGTTTTAACGAATGCCTACGACGAGAATAGGAGGACTTTTCTTGAAGAATAAACTTAAAATCCTGAAATCTCTCTGGATCCAAAAGTCTTTGAAGAAAAGAGTCATTCTTTTTTTCTCTAATTGGTAATTTTTTATATTTCATATGATTAAAATTTTTTATTTCCACAAAACAGATAATACATATCTAAGAGAAAGAGTCAAGAGAAAATATAAAACAAGACTATATAATAAAAAAGAAATCTGACTTCAGACTTCTTTTTTGGTTTAAAAACTATTTTTCTTCATCTTCTGAGGTAATATCTTGATTTCTAGCCTTCATAAGTGGGAACATCACAACATCTCTGAGGTTTTCCTGTTCTGTCAAAATCGCCAAAATCCTCTCAAGTCCCATACCAAATCCTGACTGAGGAGGCATTCCATATTCCATCGCCTCAACAAATGCATCATCTCCACTTGTAGCCTCATCATCTCATTTTTTACTTGCCTCAGCCTGAAGATCAAAGTTCTCCTGTTGCAAAATTGGATCTACAAGTTCAGAATACGCCTTACAGATTTCCCATCCATTCACCAAAAGTTGAAATTGCTCAACGATCTGCTCATCAGCATCTGAAACTCTCGCCAAAGGCTGCATAATCACTGGATAATTATAGATAAATGCTGGACCTACAATCTTTGGCCTCAACACCTTTTTGTACAAATAGTCAATAAGCGTAGTGGTTCCCATATTTTCCATTCACTCAAAAGTAATTCCCTTTGCCTGAATGTCTGCTCTAAGCTTATCTGCATCATCAATCCCATACTTAGAGATATCAAGTCCACTAGCCTCATTTACTCCTTGAGTATAATCAATTTTTTCCCAAGGAGTGGTAAAATCAACCGTTTTCTCAATTCAGTCTTTATCTTTTACCTTAAGCTTCTTTTCTAGCCCAAGATGCTCAAAAAGATAATCAAACATCTCCTCAGTAAACTTCATATTATCCTCATAATTCCAGTACACAGCGTAATGCTCTACCTGAGTAAATTCCTGAACATGAGAAGGATCAGATCCTTCATTTCTAAAATCCTGACCTATCTCAAAAACCTTTTCAAACCTACCAACCGTTGCTTTTTTAAGAGAAGTTTCAAAGGCAATTCTCAAATATACATCAGTATCAAAATCATTGTGGTGCGTAATAAAAGGCCTTGCAGCAGCTCCAGAAGCTGCATTGTCTAAAATTGGAGTTTGAATCTCAGTAAATCCTCTAGATCTATAAAAATCCCTCAAAACCTGATAAAACTTTGACTTAAACAAAAATCTCTGATAGGTTTCAGGATTCATCGTCATATCCAGATACCTCTTTCTATAAAGCTCCTCCTGATCATTGAGTCCATGGAATTTTTCAGGCAAAGGTCTGATCGCCTTAGACAAAAATTTGAATTCTGAAACAAAAATCGTAAGTTCTCCCTTATGTGTCTTAAAAACTTCCCCCTTTACTCCGATAAAATCTCAAAGATCAACCATCTTCTCCATGAATTTATATGCTGAGAGTTCTCCTGATTCAGTATCAGCATTTTCAAGCACATCAACAGCAATATCCTCACTTTTTCCATCAGAATTAGTAATAGTTTTGAGAATCTTACAGTGATCTCTGTGAAACATCAACTGAATCTGATTACTACTATCCAAAATTTTAGCAAACGCAAGCTTCCCATGAGAACGATAAAGCATTACTCTACCAGCAGTCTGAACTTGCACCTGAGGATTCAAAACCACCTCCTCACTATCACGAAGTGTTTGCCCCTCATACTGTGCAATAATATCGCTAATAAGATCCTTCTTCTGGAAACTCTGAGCATAGGGATGAATCCCCATTTTTTTCATTTTATGAGTTTTCTGTATCCTCACTTCCTTTTCTGACAAAGTTATCTGGCTCATATCATTACAATTATTAGTAAAAATCCTAAATCTGAGCTTAGCTATTTCCTCTTTTTTTTCAAGGACTAATCAAAGAAAAACTACAAAAATCTGATTTATATTGACTTTTTAAGAAAAAATAATATCATACAAGACAAGAAACAAAAAAACATAACAAAATGAAAACAATAAAAAAACAAAAAACTGATCTCTATACAAGGGTTGCAATGCTACTTCTAGAATCACCGCTCGAAACAATCAGCATGATGAAAATGCGAAATAAATTTGAGCAAGCACTCTACCAACTACGGTTAAGCAAAATCGGACTAGTTAGAGAGTATCATCTATACTCGAAACAGCATCTTAGTCTCCTAGAAATGGAATATAGCAAAAAAAAGGAGTATTTAGAAAGCAAAATCAATCATGCTCCAACAACAAAGGAAGAATATGACGAGGGAGATGTACTTTTTGCAAAAATTAATCAACTCAGAAAGAGATTTGAAGTTGCAAAAGCAAAAGAAGAGCAAATTCTAAGAGAACAATTGAATACCGTTGAGTTTATCTACGAAGAGAAGAGGAAAGATATCCTCGCTCAACAAGAACTCTGTGAACTCATTCACAAACAAAACTGCTACTGGAAGTTAATTGACTCAGGACGTAAACTCTTTTTCTACAAGACAGTTCCCATAAGACTAGAACCAGGATTGCAAAAGATATCATATTTACCTGATGAAATTATGGCTAGAGAGCATAACAATTATGGAGGAATACTCCTCCCGCAATCCAGCAAAAATAAGCTATACCTAGCACTTCCAGACTGGGAAGATGTTCCTATCAACCTCATATCAAGTGATTTGCTTTACGAGTGGATACTTAGAACACTAGAAAGGAATGCACTAACAAAAGAGGTAATAGAGATGGAAATCGAGTATCTTATACAAAAACATTAAACAAATCAGACTCTTCTCTGAGATTCAGAAAAGAGTCTTTTTTCTTTATTAAACAAAGCAACATTCCCTCAGAAAATTTGCTTTTTTTAGAGCTTCAATTATAATTAGATATCTTTTATTTACTGACAAATGAGATGAAAGCCGTCTTCCCAAAAAATATCCAGAAAGGGATCTTAGCAGGAATGAACTTCAATATCTGACCTTTTACGGTATCGGTTTTTCAGCTTTTTATCTTGGCAATCGGAATTGCCATAGCTTTTGTCGTATTTAATCAGTTCGCACAAAGTAGTAAAGCTGTTGGAATATTTTTTGCAGTTTTGATCTTTCTTATCTTTGCGGTAATCGCTTTTTTCAAAATTTCAGAACTCAATCTATTGGCCTTTATCGTAAAATTTATTCAAAATCAGTTTTTTGATACCACTCAAAAATATCAGACCAATTATACAAAAAATGATAAAATGGCAATCCTTATCGAGAAATCAAAAAGTCAAAATACAAAACAAAAAATAGAATACAAAAGCTGAATCGAACTAGAGAATATCGATAAGCTCGATACTTCCTGACTCCTCTCCTAAAAAAATCAAAAATACAAAAAAATGCTGAGGAAGGGACTCGAACCCTCAAGCCAAAGGCATACGCACCTCAAGCGTACATGTATACCAATTCCATCACCTCAGCATATAACACCACCACTATAGCGATTTGCTTATCAATTGCAAGAAAGATTTGTATTTTTGAGAAGATTGGCTATATCTAACCAAATACAATAAAATTTATCTTTTTTAGATTCTACCCATGTTTGAAAAAATCCAAAAAGACTACATCCAAGCAATGAAAAACAAAGAAACACTCAAAAAATCAGCTTTAAACTACTTGATCGCACAGATTAAAAATAAGAAAATTGAACTCCAAAGGGATCCTAATGATGAAGAGATCATTTCTGTTATCAAAAAGGAGGTCAAATCTCTAAATGAAGCGATCAGTTTCCTAGAAAAGGCAAATAAACCTGAAGAACTTCAGGAAGAAAAAGAGAAAAAGCTGATTCTCGAGAGCTATCTTCCTGCAACGCTCGATGAAGAACAAACAAAAACACTCATAGTAACTACAATTTCAAAACTTAATATCACAGACCTCAAAACGCAAAGAGGCCTCCTGATGAAAGAGCTCATGGCAACGCACAAGGCAGAATTAGATCCAGCACTCCTCAACTCACTTATCAACACCATGCTCTAATCCTTTATCTACATACAAATACAAGATGAAAAAAATAAAAATCCTGACTATTTGATTATTATCACTTTGATTGCTCGGAAATATTTTTTCTGTAGCAGATGCACAAGGCAAACAAAATCCAAACTATACAGAACTAAATAGACAAATAAATGAAGCTGGGAAAAAAACATATGAAGAAATGAGAAACAAGCAAGCGAATGATCTCCAAAGAAAGATTGAGGAGAGTGCAAGGTCACAAAGAGATAAGGCAAATGCAATAATGTTAAAAGAAGCTAGAAGAATCAAATGTAATGGAATAAAACTCAACACCAATTTTCCATTTGTAGGAAGCTGCATCGGGTTTGAATCAGGGGGAACTAATCAAATCAACGTCTTTCCTAGAATGGTAAAAAGTTTAATGAAACTGATTATCTCTGTTATTATGCTTATGTCACTGATTATTATCATCATAGCAGGAGTAATGGTAACCTCAAGTGGATACGACTCAGGAAACTATAAAAAGGGACTTGATCTCATCAATAAAGTTGCCACTGGACTCGCTCTCCTTGGAGCATCTGGAGTTATCCTAAAACTCATCAATCCGAACTTTTTTACTTAGTTGTCCTTGCAATAGGCGACCAAACTCCTATACTAGCACAAGTAAAAACAAGAAAAAATCTGACTTTTTTATCTTACAACTAGTAAACTATGGGAGTACAAATCAGAATTGATGGAGGATATCAAATTGAGAAGGAACTTTTCTTCTGATATACCTATACACATACCGGGTTGATCAACCTTTCCTCTGAACTCGGCGAAGCCATGAGATACAATGAACCCGAAATCATTATCATTGATTATCCAGGAGAATATGATGTTAAGTGACGATTTATCAAAGCAGTACTAGGGAAAAATAATAAGCTCAACTATCTCATTCAATGAAAAAATAAAAAATTCTGAATCATTCAATCAGCGGATGTCCTAGAACTCGATGAAGTTTGAGGAATGGATACCTGGCTTTACCTCTGAGAAAATATTGAAAAAAAATTTGAACAACTCGAGATGGAATGAGATCTTATCAATCTTGAAACTATTGAAAAAGAGTCAGCATAGAGCTAACTCTTTTTTTGTTTATCCATAAAATCTATCATTTCGAACGCGGTGAAGAAATCTAAATAGTCCTAGATACCTAAAACTTTACTTTATAATCCCCAATACTTCGCTAACTCTCCAATCTTTGTCGTTGGGAATACACGGATCGTTGGGATCTCAAACCTCTTTGCAAAACGGAAGAGATTTCCTCATTTCGTACTACGAGCAAACAAATACTCCTTCTCAACCTCTCTCAAAACACGAGCATCATACCTTCCCATCGGATAGCAAAAACTAATAATCGGAAATCCAAGCTTAGCCTCAAGTTGCTTTTTTGAATCAATCACTTCATGACGAACCCCAGAGAGAGAAAGTGTAGAAATTGCATAATGATTAACAGAATGTGATCAGATTTCTGAGCCTTGTTCAGCTATTTTGCGAATCTCATCCCAAGTCACAAACAGCGGATCCGTATCAGCCTTCCCTGAAATGATAAAAAATACAGCTTTGAGATTATACTTTTTGAGAAGAGGCAAAACCGTAGTATAATGCTCACGATGCCCATCATCAAAAGTCAGTATCACAGCTCTCTCTGGCAACGACATCTCCCCTTCCAAAATCGCCTTCATATCCCAGAAAGTCAGCGTTTTTATATTATTTTTATCTAAATACTCAAAAAGCGCCTCAAGTTTCTGTGGAGCATACGAAAGTTTGTATCAAAGCTGATCATGAGTATTTGATGGAATATCTTTGATATAATGAAACATCAAAATCGGAATTCTGAATTTCATCTTTTTCATCTCAGGAGTAATCTGAAATTTCGCTTCATCAAATCTAGGAAAGTACTTTCAAGCAAACTGCCCTCAGCTCAATGTATTCATCCCAGAGAAATCTAGCTTCTGATCCGCATTATCATCATTTCAGTCTCCTCAGTCCATCTCAAATTTCAATAAAAGAAAAAAACTGAATGCAATCAGCAATCCACTTACAATCAAAAGAAAAATTGCACGAAAGTTTTTAGAAAATCAAAAAACACGCATTCTAACTACACTATCATAAACCAAAGAGAAGTCGAACGCTCCTCATCAAGCCCAAGATCCCCAGTATTGATCAAATGTTCAATTTCCTGATTACCTTGCCTCTGCGCTAGCAAACTACTCAAACATGCCAAAGCTGGATACTCATATTGCTGCTTCTCAGTCATTGACTGATGTTTACACGAGGCGATCAACTGAGCCGTCTTCTCCTTACAAGATTCCATAGAAAGACCAGCATAACAATCATTCATCACCATCAGAGAATATCACTGTTCCAAAAGTGGCTTAATATGTTCCAATAAAGAGCAGATTTTTGCTCCTGTTTTTACAAATATTACTACATGCTCCTGATGCATATTGATCACAGCCAAATATGCAAACAGCTTATCCAAATAAGGATAAAAATTCTGATCAGTTTCCTCTAGTTGAAGTTTACGAACAGCAGACAAATCTTCAGAATTTTGATTCCACACCCTACCAAAATGAGGTCAAATCTGACCTGTATACACCATAGCATCATGAGGCAGCTCCTCCACTTGCACCAAAAAGATAATCGGTTTATGCTGATCAAAAGCCAATAATGCACTCGCCAAAAAAAGCGAAGTATGAAATTCTAATACCCCAGGACATACCCCAAAACGTAAATCCCTCTGTGGCAATCAAATCAATTCCTGTGCGGAAACTGTATTAACCATAATTTCATCAAGTAGCTGTTCATAATTCATCCTAGATACAAGCTTGTGATATGTAAAAAAGTTTTTTTGTTTTTCTAATGCGTATTATAATGCCTCATTACCTGAAGTACAAATCTATCTGCTAGTCTATACCTCTTCTCTCGTTCATCAGCTCCCATAAATACAACCGAGACTGATTCTATTCGATACTCTCTAAAGATCTCACTAATCGCCGTTTTCAAGGCATCAATATTTCATTTTTTCTCCTCATCATAAATCAGGATAATATCCATCCCAATTGGCTTTCCAAACTTATCTCCCCAAAAATACTGCAAAATTCGTTCCCCCTGCTCCTGAAACTTATCAATCAATTGCTGTTTTAATGCCAAAAAAAATAGCTCTTTAAGTAGAGATCAAAATTCGCTTCTTAAACTAATTGACCATCCAGTAGACTCCTTAAGAATACTAATCAACTGAGCCTCCTCCAAAACATCAACCTGTTTTTTAATCGCTGGGAAAGTCCATCAGAGATCTGTCTCTAACGCTCTCATAGATACTCATTGTCTCCTAAAAATCAGATATTTGAGTATGTCAACCTTGGTTTTGCTTCAAAAGAGTTTTTCCAAATTCATCTACCCGATCTATGGGCTAATAAAAGTCGCCTCCGTTTTATAGTTTTTGAGTAAAAATGCAAGTCTGATTTAGTTTTTTTTGAAGAAAAAAAAGAAAAAACTGACTTCATCAAAGAAAATCAGTTTTCTTCTCGAGAGAAAGAAAGAACAAAAAAGAGAAGTCTGAATGCTTCTCTTTTTAAATTGTAACTAAAAACTATCAATATCTATTACAGAGAAAAGTCCATACATAAGTTCAGGTCTATTTGTACAAATCGAATAATACTTATCAGTCTGCTTCTTAAATTGGAGCAAAAGACAATTCTCAAAAGCTCAGATTTTCACTTCTTTCTTTGCTAGTAAGTCTTGAATTCCTTTTCAAAAGCCTCGAGGGAAAGAACGCATAGCACTAGTGTCTCAAGTATATTGTGCAGTGAAATGAGGATTGATGTACTCTGCTACACTGAGTCCCCAATATCTTGAATAGGTATAATAATTTCAATTATCATCAATATGAAAATAAGGATCGGTCAAAACAGCTCAAGAGTGTAGCTCTGTAACAAATTGCTCAAAGGTCATCCCACTCTTGAGTTGAGATTGGCGTATTCTAATGGTTTGAACATTACCTATCGCATCTATTGAATTTTGAACAATCAAAGTAGAGGGAGAATTCTCTAAAAGAGCAAACTTCTGAAATTCAATACCTGGCAGAGGCTGGGAAGATGGCATCAGAAGTGAAAGATTATCAAATCTAGGAATAGAAAAGATTCAATACTGATATCCATCAGTCGTGGAGAGATTAGAAGTCTCTAATCTTAATTGTTTTACTGGAAGTGCATTTTCTCCTAAAATACGATTCACACGCTCCTGAAAAGATAGTTTTCAAATTTCAGTAACAGCATATCAACCAGCCTTAACCTCTTTTCGTTTGTCCTCAAGATTAGGGAAATCCTCTCTCAAAAAAGCCGAACACTTTTCTTGTATATTTTTATGCATTTGAGATTGCTCGCAAGCAAGAAATAATGACTTAACTTCCGCCAAAACCTCTTTACCTGTTTTTGTTTGCGTCTGCTTTTCTAATACTTTCTCAACAAGTGACCTCAAGTTTTGCTCTTGCATAGCATAAATTGAAGAAAAAATAGAAAATAAAAATAGCAAAGCAAATAAAAAATATAACTTTTTCATTTTTTATCCCATAGTAAAATAAAATAACGAAGATAAGAGAGGGGAATTCCCTCTATTATTTTGAGTTCTAGACAGTTACCAAACCACCTATAAGCTACCAGGAAATGCATCCATATAGGCTACATTTTCAACACCATAATTAGTTTATTAATTAATATTTAAGAAGCCTACTCACTTCTTGCTATAGTAAGATTGAATATATGTTTTTAAAACCAGATTTCAAGCAAACTTCCCAATTTCATCCTGACTTATTCCGTTTTTAGTCTCTTATTCCTCATTATTATCTCTCAACCATTGGTTCCTAAGTGTCCTCTCAGTCCCCTCTCTCATTTCTCTCAACTTCTCCTTGCAAAGTCTTCAGGGATTCCTAGACTGAAATTATCTTTATTCTTTAACCAAAATACAAGATGACGGTAAAGTATAATGTTATTCCTAGAAAAAGTCTACAAAAACCTACAGAAGCTCCAAAGTTTTATGCTATCGCCAAATCAGATGGAGAAGTCAGCTTTAAGGCTCTAGCAAAGGAAGTCGCTCAGACTGGTTCAACCGTTTCTGATAGCGATGTCCTCGCTGTACTCAATGATCTCACAAAACTTCTCGTCAAACACCTCTCGGATGGGAAAGTGGTAAAGTTTGGAGATTTTGGAAGCTTCCAAATCAATATCTCTAGTGAAGGTGTTGCAAGTGCTGATAAATTTACATCCTCTCATATCAAAAACAATAAGATTCAGTTTCGCCCTGGAGCAGATTTGAGAGCAATGCTTGCAACTGTGAAGTATGAAAAACTCAGCAAATAACTCATATTTCAGCAAAAGAGAAGCCCACAAAAGTGTGGCTTCTCTTTTTTTTGTAGCAAGCGAGAACAAACGACACGCATGTCGATCCGAATCGATACACACATCGTTACTCATCGACACGCACGTCGATTGAAAACGGCACGCACATCGTTGAGAGCATCTTAAGAATAGTGATGAGAACTCACTTTGTAAACCTCGTCAGAACATTAGCAATGCAATGTCCGAAAAGCGGTTGCTTCGCAATCCAGATAGAAGTCAGACCTGTTCCTTCCATATCTGGATCGCCACGTCTCACATTCGTGAGCCTCGCGATGACCAAATATCATTACGACCATCAGCAAAGAGATATTCACAAAACAGCAAGACTGAGAAAGCATTAACAATCACAAAATAACCCCCAAAAATTTGCAAAAAAACACATTATGACTATACTTAGAGTGAATTTATTCTATCAAACAAAACATAATGCTCAAAAGACTTTTTCAAATCAGTATTGTATTACTTCTCAGCTCAGTCTCAGCAAGTACTTTTGCCAATAATCTCCTAGGTAAGACTAAGCTCAATGAAATCCTAACCACTGATCAAAAGGAAATTATTAAAGATATCTGAGATCAGGATGCCCTGAGGGAATGAGCCTATAATGCTATCCACTCGGACAATCAAAAGATAAAAAACCTGATCAATAGCAATGATCAAATCAAGACACAAAAAGATGCCGAAAAAAAGACTTTCAAACTCATCAAGAGACTCATTAATTATGCACTAGGATTAGTATCTCTTATCGCGTTAATTATCTTACTCATAGCTGGAGTTCAAATGGCGACAGCGGCTGGAGATGACAAGAAATTTTGAGCAGGGAAAGCCTCTCTCCTCAAAGTTGCAAGAGCCATCTGATGAATCGCAGTTTCATGGCTGATTATCAACTTCATCTTCTGGATTATTGAAGTCATTACTAAAAATGTATAATATTACCTTTACCTACTAAAAGAAAAACATGAAAAGCTGATGGAAACTAATGGTTCTCTTCCTTTGACTCACAGGAATATCAGGCATGTGTCTCGGAAACTCAAACTTTTCAAATAGTCAAAACCCTTTCTATTACGAAAACAGAGAAACAATCGTTGGGAGTACCCAAGATACCAACTACTGAGCACTCATCACAACCGATGCCGTCAAACAAGATGATGGACTTCTTACCAAAATTATGCAAGTCCTAAAACTCGATATCAACAATAAATATAAAGGTCCTCAAAAGGCTTTTTACTACATCAAGAGTATTCTCAATTATGCATTAGCTTTTGTGAGTTTTATTGCATTTATGCTACTTTTGTATGGATTCTATATGATGCTCATTGGTGATGGAGAAAAAGGGCGAGACAAAGTCAAATCTACTCTCAAAGGAATCGCAATCGCGATCATCTCAATGTCACTCTCATGGCTTATTGTCTCAGCACTATTCTGGATCTATGAAAACCCAGCTCAAAAAGAATCACCAACTACTCAAACTCAATCCCGTCCATAAAAAAAACAAAAAAATCTGACTTTTTACTTCTTGTTTAATACATAGGTATGCTCTTTGATAACCTTCAAAATAAACAAATCCAAAAAGGGAAACAAGAATCTCAGTTTAATACTGAGACCATGCTTCCTATTTCCGAAATCAAAGATGGTTACTGCATTCTCAAAGACGGAGGGATCAGAGCAATTCTTAGAGCTGATGGTATCAACCTCGACCTCAAAAACTTTGATGAAATCCAAACTATCCTAGAACAATACAAGAGATTTCTTAATGGACTAGAGTTTCCTCTACAATTTCTAGTCAGAAATACCTATCTGGACCTCAGAGAATATCTCCAGTATGTTTCAAGGAATATTGACCAGCTAGATCCCTGAGCTCTCAAACAGCAGGGACAATCCTATCTCAGCTTTTTGGAAGATATCAATATGAAACAAGGGCTCATCTTCGTCAAAGAATTTTATGTGGTTGTGCCTTATTATGTCAATGAACAGGACACTGACCAAATCAAAAAACCATGGCGAAGCAAATTCATGGACACCCTCAATGCAAAAGATGATGTAGAAACTATCGTTTCTAGATACAGAAACTTTGTCAAAGGACAAAAAATGCTCAATACCAGAATAGCCCTCATCCAAGAGGGACTTGCTGGACTCGGTATTCGTACTACTCAGCTCAATACCAAGGATGTGATCTCGCTCCTCTTTTCAGTATACAACCCACTTCTAGACTCTACACAAGCTCAACGAGAAGAAAAATAAAAAAATCTAAAAATCTGATCTAAACTAGGACTTTTGGGTTCTAGTTTTTTGTTTTTTAGGCTTAAAGTGCTGATCCGCGAGCTGAGCAATATTAAAGCAGAGCTCAGACAGTAAATATAACTGATGCCAACTCACTAATTTCTCGAGCTGAAGATCAGGCTTTAACTTTTTAAAATCAATAGAAAGCTGAATTCAGTATTCTAAGCTCCCCTTTCGCTGAGCAACATATTCTGAATAATGAAAATCCAAGGTTATCCTTGCTGAACCATTCAGCTTTTGAACTCTTTGCACTTTGGGAGAGAGAATAAAATCCCTCTGTACCTCATAATCTTCAAGTTTAAGCTTAAGACTCGAGGTAGTAGTATGATTCAGTACATTCCTCAAAAACCTGATTAACTGCTCAAATGGGAAATACTGATCTCTGAGCAAATCCTTGAGATATTCACGAAAATTCAGATCATTTTCGATCATTTCCCTCATTACTGAAAAAATCCCTCTAAATGCGCTAATCTCAGTCAAATAGCCATAGACATTCCTCTGCTCCTGATGCCCATAAAAAGAAGTAAAAAGCCTCTTAAGCATACGTTCCTTGAGCATAAATGAAGTATTTTCCCCTGTTCTAAGTGGATAATCCATCGCCAAATCAGACAAATCATTGGTCAACATGAGCTGCTCCATAAACTTCCCCAACATGAGAAAGTGATAATACCCCTGAATCAATCTAAGCATCTTTCTCACAAAAAATGTAAATTAAGGAACAGAAATCTGAATTTCTACCCTATTAGTATGAGGATTCTGCCTAATCTCAGTCAAATAGGTCGCTCCATGAGTGAAATCAGCATTAAACCTAGCGTATTCACGAAAGTCTCCATGTATAGCTCAAATCTTCCACTCTGGAGGGAAATAGATCATCTCCCTTGTTTCTCGCCAGTGACGAGGCATACTCGGATCCGCAGAAAAATCCTGCAACGATAAAATATATCTCTCCCTATCGGTCATCTTAATATGATACTTCTCCTGCAAAGCTAACATCTCATCCTGATAACTCTTTGGAAGATCAAAAGTATAGGTAATCACAAGCTTATATTCTCCAGAGGTAATATTTTTGATAGAAAATTTCTTTTGATCTGAAGAGGCAACTACCACTCCATTCAAATCCTGAATCTCCACCTGCTTTTTTAAAAAACCATCTGATTTATTAAATGCCGTATTGATATTCCAGAGATAGAGCATATCTGGCTGATATACTGTCGTCAAATCATATGCCTGCAAAAATCCCCACATCTGTGCAGAAACATTTGAGAGATACACATTAACATATCCCTTATGCAAAAGCTCCTGCACAGTATTGATTGCTGCTGAAGCCATACGAAGTGCATTCTGCTTGAGATAGGAGTTAAGATCTTTGATATACAGATCCTTTTTATTACTCAAAACAGCACCTCTAATCAGATCAATATTCGCATTTAGAAACTGCCACTCCCATGCCTTCTGACGAAACGATGGCAACAAATAAGTAATTAACTCTGAATCCAAAAACACTACCCCCTTGATATCCTTTTTAAACAGTTTATTTCGCTCATCAGGTTTAAAAAGTCTAGCTTTTTTCTCTGGATCAAAATCAGTATGAAAGATTTTTTCATACAACAACTTCAGATTTTGACCATCTTTATCTGTAAATCCAAACTTATTTCCAGCAATAAATCAAACTGCCCTTGATCAGAGAATATCTACTATCCAACCTGGCAAATTCACGCGAGAGTTTGGAGAGATATAGTCTGGCAAATACGAATCCACTACTTGCAGATCCTCAATATGCCCACCAGAAAGACTCACAAAAGCAAAAGACCCAAAAAAACCTCAATTTGGACGAGTTTCATTACTATTTTGAAGCGGAATCAGATAGTTATAGTTTTTATCCCTTCACAAGAGCTGAAAAATCTCCTCTCTCAAAGGCCAAGCATCATCAAGCATTTGAAATATTCTCTCATAATTTGAGAATCCCATCTTGGAAAGATAGGTTTTCTGAGACCTTGCATACTGCCAGAGCTGAAGGAGCTCTTCTTCCTTGGTTTTTAGCACATTTTCTCCCCTCAGATAGGACTTTACGACATCATCCAAGGTCAATAACTGCCTTGAGATTTCAGGATCAATGACCCAAAAATAAAAAGAAATCTGATCCAAATCATTAAAAATATCAATTTTATTGGGAGAAAGGAACCATCAGGTCAATCTTGCATAGAGAGAAAAAAATACAAATGCAAAAAAAACCAATACTCCAAATATTCAACGAAGTACCCATAAACGACGAGAAGAAAATTGCGAAGGACGAGCGACTTCTAATCAGATTTTTTTCATCTTGATAATTGAATAAACTGCCCTTAGTCTAGGATTTTTAAGAGAAATTGCAAGAGAGTTTTTTGATAAACTCTTGAACTCAAAAAGCTTTTTCCTATACTTTTTCAAAGTTTTAGCCACTAACACAATAGAAAGTATGAAAAGACTTGTTTTGATCCGCCACGGAGAAAGCACTCGAAATCAAGAAAATAGATTTACTGGATGGACAGACGTTGACCTCACTGAAAAAGGACAACAAGAAGCAATAAAAGCTGGTCAAACGCTAAAAAAAGAAGGTTTCTTCTTCCAAAAAGCATTCACCTCATACCTAAAAAGAGCTGTAAAAACACTGAATGCAGTGCTTGATCAAATGGACCTTGACCGAATCCCAGTTGAAAAGAGCCGAAGACTCAATGAAAAACATTACGGAACCCTCCAAGGGCTCAATAAAGCCGAAACTGCAGAAAAGTACTGAGAAGAACAAGTGCTCCTCTGGAGAAGAAGCTATGATATTGCAACAGATCCACTTGATCCACAGGATCCTCGTTCACCACTACTAGATCCTCGCTATGCGCTTATCAATCCAGCGGATCTTCCACTTACTGAATCGCTCAAGGATTGTATTGCTCGTACACTTCCTTATCTAGAGGAGACTATCCTCCCAACCCTCAAACAGGAATGAGAAATCCTCGTTGCTGCACATGGAAATAGTCTCAGAGGAGTAATCAAAATCCTCAAGAACCTTTCTGAGGAAGAAATCCTTAAGTTCAACCTTCCAACTGCTGTGCCCTATGTGTTTGAGTTTGATGATGAGATGAACCTTATTAAAGACTATTTTCTTGGAGATCCTGAAGAAATTGCAGCACTTATGCAGGCAGTTGCAAATCAATGAAAAAAGGCATAAATCATTTCTAACAAAATCAGATAGCTGTCTAGGCTATCTTTTTTAAAAAAATAAAAAATCAGATTTTTTTCTCTTATTTCCTAACATATCATATAGTCTTGACTTTAGCTACTTTAAGGCTATTATGCGATAGTAACAGTTCTTTATTTTTTATCCCCACCCCATGAAAAAACGATCAAAACTGAGTCTTATGCTACTCATTCCATGTGTTGCATTCTTATCAGGATGTACTAATATCAAAAGTCCTGAAATAGCAAATGAAGACAATGAGACTATGAGATTAATTAGTGCAAAAGCCTTCCTAGAGACTCTAGCACCAACACTTGAAAAAACAGCAAAAGACATTACGGCTCAAGCCTTCAGCTGAGGATCAATCAATGGGGAACTCTCTGGCTACCTCCTTAGCAATACAAACATGAAGCCGAACAACGAAATCCGAGAAAAAATCGATCAAGCATTTGAAGGTTGGGTAGAAAAAAATCTAGCAGACGGTGTGGGAGAATCTTATGTTGAGTATTTAAAGGATAACTTGATCTGTTCTGTATATTCAAGAGTCAATTATGATATCGATGAACTCATGGAACTTGCATACTCAGACGAAGAGGAACCTAGCAAAGAACAAGAAAGAAATGACAAAATGGATAAAATTTTCACCGAAAACACTCAATCTTTAGAAGTTCACTGTGCTGAATTTAATGAAAAAAAACCATCTCCACTCGAATTTAGTTTTGATCTATTCGGAGAGGAGCCTTTTTGGAATGCAGAACTAAGAGTGAGTACACTCACATACACCATTCCAAACGATGAAACTCATCAGTTTGATACTGATAGTACCTATATTTGGTCTTGGGGAATATCAGGAGAAAATCTGACTTTCACTGGAGAAAAATACAATCTTGGTGAGATTGAGGGAGAACTTAGTAAAGAAACCTGTACTGATAACGGAATCGGTAACGAACATGAATACAAAGCAAAGATTCGTTTCTGAGCTACAATATTTGAGGGCTGCGCTGACAAAGTAGATAACTTTCTAGTAGAAGGAAGAAAAGGAATAGCAGAAAATCTCTTCAAAAAGATCAACTATAATAACTATAGTGGAAAATTCGATCCAAAAACTACCTTCTATAGCGAAATTCAAACAAAAGGAAATCTCCTAGAGATTTTCTTGACGCAAAAAGGCAAAGAAAACACAGAATATCTCGTCCTTGGAAAGACTGATGATGGACGAGAAACCTATTGGCAAGGAGAAGTCCCTGTAAACGCTGATACCTGTGAAAAATATGTTGAAGTCCCTGGATTGATGGATTTTGGAATATTTAATAGCTGTCCAAGAGGCTAAAACAATATAAAATAAAAAAAATCAGAATTATTGTTTTATTTTTTAGAAACAATAGGATGAAAAAACTTAGATTAGGAATCATAATTTTAGGACTGTCTACACTGCTTATCGCTTGCAAACAGACACCTGTAGAAAACACAGAGCCGTATGAAGTTTCTATTCTCCAAGATTTCGCTAAACAAAATCAGCTCACAACTCCACAAATAGAACCTCATTCATTTGAATGGCAAGAAGGAAAAAAAATACTGACTATCCAGTGACGAGGACTCTCACTTTCATGATTGCAAGAGAGTCCTGATGACACAGTAGAAAGCTTGTTTCAGCAGTGGGAAAAAAATGAAGAAAACACACAAGGACGAGGCTCTGTTAACTTTATGGGATATGAAAAAGACGGGATAATCTGTTTGAGCGAGAGTCATATTCAAGCATCTCTTGAACAAATCAACGATGATGCTCATTTCCCTGAAGATATCCCGCACACCCTTCTCCTAACTTGCGGAAAAAAATGAGCAACACAAACAACTGCTGATAAAAAAGATCAAAAACCTGAAAATTCGACAACGCTTTGCCTCACAGAGATTGAAAAACAAATCTTTGCATCTCCTCAGTTCTCTGGAGTAAAATCAGCATACGACAAAGCGATCAATACTCCAAATAATGAGGAATGAGAAACTCTCTTAGGATACTATTTAGATCTGGAACAAATTGATGATAAAGGCTATTGAGTTGCTCTAGCTGAGGAATATCCAAATAGAGTTCTAAAGTATCATCGTTTCCAAGTAAACAAAAAAACCGGAGAGATTAAAGAGTATGATGTCGTCAATGATACTTATGATGAAATAATTCCTAGTGATGAAAACTATTCAACTTTTTTCACTAAAAATTGTCAAAATTTAAACGCTGAAGAGTAACTCGATGTTTATTAAAATAAGGTAGAAAAAATCAAAATTCTACCTTTTTTCTATCCCCATAGTTTGCATATCACATTTTTTAAAAAAACTCCTGTAGAAAACAGGAGTTTTTCTCTTATTTTATTTTAAAGTTCAACATTCAGTTTAATTCTTGAGCGGATATCAGGTAAAGTCTGACCTCACAAAAGTCAAAGATCAATCTTCACACTAGAAATCTCTGGATATGTCAGTATTTCTTTTCTTGTTTCCTCAACACTCTTCCCAACAATATTGGTCTTAATCTGACCAAGAATTCCCTTCGTATCTCTAGAGAAATCATATCCTTGCAAAATAGTAATTTTGGTTGGTAACATAAAAACCTTATTCTGAATCACCCGGCCAAGATCTCCAACAAATCAAAAAGTATTTGGATCGAGACTAATAAGCTGAATACTATCCGATTGCCTCTGCTTAACATAAGTGCTAAACGCACTGACCACATCGTCCCATTTGAGATACAAAAAATCAAAAGAAACCTGAGCCATTCCTCTGAGAGAGGTCGTCTTATCTCAAATATTTCAATCTATCGTAAGTGCATTAAATTTCGTTTTGATCAACGGATCAAAAAGCAGCACCATTGCGTTTTTCTGAGAAAACTCCCTCGTTACGATATTAAGCTTATCTTTATAAACTGCATCTTTAATCTTTTTTGCCAAAAGCTCACGATCCTTTTCTGAAACCATACCGAGAGATTTCATAGCCCCTCAGGTAAAATTTTCTATTGCCTCAGCCCAAATCTGCTTGAGATAATAGCTATCCTTTACATTTCTAATTGTTAACTGTGTCTTAGCTGGAATATTCCCTCTTACTCAAATAATATTTTCAGACTCATCATATTCAGCCGCATAAAGCTTCACTTTAAGTTCTGAGGTACTACCGTTAATTGCTGGTGGGATAACAATAGGCTCTCTTGTAAGAAATGTTAACCCATCAGCAGTTACAAACCTGGTATTAGATACAAGTTTGAGTTCATTCGGCGTTTTATTGTAGATTTTTACATTACCAGCAGAAGGGTTAATAATATGCTTGATATTTTCCGTACTAATAGACAGCGTATACTCATAGTCCACCTTCCCGGTATAATAAGGAATACTCAGTTGCTTGATAGCTCCTAAATACTGTTGATCACTCGCAGGATAATAACGAAAGTTATAAATAATGTTTTCCGTCTGTTGAGAAACTTTTAACGTAATACTCGCACTCGGTAAGATCAATAAAAACAAAAGCCAGACAATACCAAGTCCCGCTAAAATCTCAAAGAAAAATACCATATAGAACAGATACTTTTGCTTATTATAGGTATGAAGGTGAAACTTTTTGATATCAAACAAAAAAAGAGAAATTGTTTTTAGCACCTTCAGAATAAGTCTTTCTTCCTTATACTGAACCTGTGCTCCGATCTGCTGAAAATAAGTTCTACTCGAAGGTTTCTCTGCCAAAAAAGTAATATTCAGATTTCTATTCTTGATAATATTCAATGCCTCTTTTCCCCATCGCTGATTTTCAAAAAAAGAGTGCTCGGGATCAATAAAGATCTCAGCAGCCTTTTGAGGTGGGATTCTTTCAAGAGTTTTGAATATTTTATATAAGCTCTCAGTCTTGGCAAAATAGAACTTCATCAGCTACAGTTCACATCAAACCCAAATAAAATCTTAATACGGTTTTCTCAGTTTTCTTCGGATAAGTCCAAAATACAAAATCAAAAATAACAACACAAAATAGTTAATATCAAGTGTAAACCTCCCCAAGGCAACTACACCATGTGCAGGATAGTTCCAAAATGATAACAAGACCAAAAATAGCACAAAAAGCAGAATAAATCATACAATTCAATGCCCAACCTTCTTAGTCATAAACCTCCATACACTCACAATTACATTTACAATTACAGCTCAAACTGAAAGAAAAAGCCCAAGAGGATAGACTCCTTCAAATTTTACGAGCGCACTTTCAGGCCTCAATGCAGTAACATGCAAAAAACCTGAATATTCCTTTCCTATAAAATTATCTCAGAGCAAAAGGAAAATTCCCAAAATCGTCAAAGCATTTACAAATCCAAAGAAAAAAATATCAATCCAGACCTTTTTCGTCTCACTCCTCCTAAAGTTTCTCAAAAACAAAACCATAGAAAATGCAATCGCAACCAATACTCCTATCATACTAAAGCGATAGCCATACGGACTCAAAAACTTTAGTGAAGAAGGAATAAATGAGCCTCCATCTAGCACAGCAGACACATAAAGCCCGAGGACATAAGCTGGGATAATAAGCCACGGCAACCAGTTGAAAAGCTTAATAAAATCCTGATTGTATTTTTTACAAAGATAATAGGTCGTCACTAGAAAGACAATACAGGAGAGAACAATTCCCACACCTGTCATATACATCTTTGTCCCAAATACCTCAATAAATGGATACATGTAAATCAAAAAAGATATAAACAACTTATCTTAGATATTGTATGAGTTTTGTTTCTCTTAACGCTGTAAGTCTAATAATTCCTGGATAGTCAAGCTGCTCCTCAATCTTCTTTCCAACAGTTTGGAGCAATCCCTCAACCTGCAAATCTGAGATCATCTTTGGATTTACAAAGACCATAATTTCTCTTCCTGCCTGCATAATATGCACTTTCTCAACACCTTCAACCTCACGAATCAACTTCTCAAGCTCTCCCATCTTTTCAATAAAGAACTCCTTGGTATCAAACCTAGCTCCAGGTCTAGAAGCCGACATCGCATCTGCAGCAGCCACTATCCATGAGATTGGATGGGTCATCTCTACATCATAGTGGTGAGATTCTGCAGCATTGACAATCACTGGATCCATTCACCATTTACGCAACATATCTGCTCAAACTTTCGTATGCGATTCCCCAGCTCCAGCCAATACTTTTCCAACATCATGAAGCAAACCAGCTTTTTTCGCCAAAACTGGATCCAATCCAAGATCAATAGCAATCATCTCTGAAGTCTTTGCTACCTCTAGAGAATGAATCCACAAATTTTGTCCATAACTATACCTTAAAAAAAACTGACCAATAGCTCTTACCACCTCAGGTTTCATCATAGGTATATTCAAAACAGTCAATGCCTCCTTTCCTTTTTCCATCAAAGTAGTCTGCAAGTCAGCAGTTACCTGATTAAAAACCTTTTCAATATAAAAAGGATTAATCCTTCCATCTTTGATCAAAAGTTCAAGAGTTTTTGCAGCAACAAATCTCTTTTCACAGTCAAAAGATGAAATTCTGACTGAAAGAGGCGTATCATCGATCAACAATTCAACTCCTGTCAATTTTTCAAAAAGCGAAATATTCCTTCCCTCTCTTCCAATTAACTTTCCCTTAAATTCCTCACTTGGCAAGTCAATCATCTTTGAGGTAAATTCGCTCACGGTATCAGCAGCAACCTTAGGCAAAGCCTGAGAAATAATAATTGCTGCTTCTTTTCTAGCTTCTTCAGCCTTAATCGTCTTAAACTTCTCAATATATCTAATCAACTCTTCCTGATGTTCAGCCTCAATTCTTTCCATAATTTGCTGTTTAGCTTCCTCCGGCTTAATTCCAGCAATTTCAGAGAGTTTCATCTTTTGCTGATCAATCAACTGATCAGCTTCTCTTTGTTTCTCCACGATTTTCATTTTTTCTTCCTCAAGCTTTTCAAGCTTTTGATCCATCTTTTCTTCTCTCAATAAGAGCCTATTTTGAATCTCTTCCATCTTAGCAAGCCTCTGATCCTCAATCTTTTGAGCCTTAACCTCAGCTTGTTCAAGGATAACTTCAGCCTTCTTCTTTGCTTCATCAAGCATTTCCTCTTCGATTTCCTTTACTCTTTCCATCTTCTTCTTGTAGCGAAGCTGTTTTTCCGTAAGCGATTTTTTATATCCATAAAAACCAGCAGCTCCTCCAATCGCTAAAGAAATAGCCGCGGAAACGATTGCTCCTCGTAGTGGCATTATTTATATATATTTAAGATCATAAAATTCTGATTTCAACAAAAAAATTCCGCATTTTTGCACTCAAGTATAAAATTTTGACAGCTAAATGCAAATGAAAATTTCAAGCAAAAAAGCAAACTCCTAAAACAAAAAAAATCTGACTTTTTTGACTTTTTAAAAAAATCAACTATACTTAAGAGAACATTTTTATACCTTAATGCTCATCATTTATGGCAATTGCAGAAGATAGCACAAATCCACTTTTAGAGGAATCTCTAGCATCACAGCTTGAAAAAGCCGCAAAAAATTCACTACAAGAGATCCCAGTTCCAACTGATGCAGGAGTAAAGCAAGCTCAAGCCTGAGAAGCTATTCCAACAGTCCCAACTGCTCCTCAGTCTAAGCCTCAGCAACCTCTTCAAGCTCAACTTGCTACTGACAAAGCTCCAGAACTCAAAAGTGAGGAGAAACTAGTAGAACAAAAAGCTGATCCTGAAGATGATAGCAATATGCACATTGCTGCAGCTGGAGTGAGCACAACTCTTGACCTGCTAAATGATAATATCGCGAGAGTATGAGCACACGGAACTCATCCCACAAAAGTTGTTTCTTACAATCAAAAGTTTTTGCTTTTGCTCGTAGGATCAATCATATTGGGACTCGTGGGATTTGCTTCATTCGCATTTTGGAAGTATTTAGGAGAAAAATCTCAAGCAGATATTTCCCATCTTTCAACCATCACAGAAAAAACATCCAAAAACTATGATGAATACTGACAAACACTCGGAATTTTTGATCTCCAAAAATACGAAAATCTAAATGTTGATGAATGAGCAAAAGAAAAAATCACTAAAATCATCAAAGACCTCTCTCTAAATTATGTACAAAAAAGAGATATCCTTCAATCTGTTGCAAACAAGATTGGAACAAGCATTCTTGATCTCAAGTGAAAGATCCAGCAAGATACCAATGCTCTCAATAAAGACTGATTTTTCCCAGAGGAACTCGTATGAATCCTCAAGCAAGATAACGCCGTTGGATCAATCCAAAGAAGTCTCCTCTCACTTGAAGTAGTAAAATTCTCAAGTGCAATCAAGGTTTTCTCTCTAATGGATACCTTCCTCTCATCGATGGTGAGTGACTTTGGATACCAACAATCAGAAATCAAAAAAATCCTGAATGAACTTATTGAAAGAGGTGAAAACGATATTCAGAATTATCTTAACTATTGTTATAATAATCCATACGAACCAGTGCAATGTAACATTATCTGAGACTTTGATAAGTATTATCAACTCAGAGAAAAATCAACTGGAGAAAAGCCGTTTAATACTAGTTTTTTCAAGAAACTTATGGAACATATTGATAAAAAACTAGAATATAGTAATGTACCAAGCTTCTCAATCACCTTCAATAGCTTTGATGGAAAGAGTAACAGCATCGCATTTACTGTTGAAGTAAATACCCTGAAAGAAGATGAATATGTACTCCTCAAACAAGGTATCAAGAGTCCGCATATCTTCATCGTTTCAGAACTCATCCAACTCCTCAAACAAAGTACCTTCATCGTCGGAAAAGCGATTGATGCAAAGGATATCAGAGTAACTTCAAAACCTATCACAATCTGAGGTTCAAAATATATGGTAAACAATTCAGTCAAAACATTCACTCTTCCAATCCAAAAAAATACTGAAAGAGAAATCTTTGACTACGTAGATAAGTATCAGTCAAATCTTATGCCTACATCAGAAAGAGAAAGTCAATTACCAACAAATAATACGCCTCTATCAGAACAAGCAAACTCTGAAGAAACAAATAAAAATGAAATTTGAGGATTCCTAACAGATTCTGAGACAGAATCAGGAGACAATGTTACTCTAGAAAATCAATAATAATCTAAAACAAAAATCAGCTTTATATCTACATATTTACAATGGAATTCAATATTGGAAGCACAAAATGAGCATTTGACATGAAAGCTATAATCGAATGGGCAAAAAATCTCTGGCTCAATCTAAGCGGTAAAAAAAAGTGAAAAAACTGAGAAATACTCGCCTTTTGAGTGAAGAAAGAAAGCTACCTTATTATGCTTGGAATCTTCGCAGTACTTTTGCTGACTACACTAATCTTTATCGGATTAGCATTTTATAGAAACCATGCGCTCAATCAAAGACTCTCTCAACTTGAACAACTCAAAAACTATCAGCTCAATACCTTCAAAAATGATGAGCTTATGGCTGATCTTAAAGACGAACTTCCAACCAACTTCAATGAGATGCTGGAGCTCTACACTACTACAAAAACTACAAAAGAAAGAGTTGAAGCTGAACTCAACTTCAAAAAAAGTGTATATTCAGATTTTTTGAGAAACTTTCTCCTTCCATCACTCAATATTTGGAAGGACCCATATACTCAACAAATTGACCTAAGTATTCTTGGTAAAAAATATCTCCAAAAAAATCCATACCAAGATATCTCTCTCCTTTCTCAGTGGAGTAGCATCATCAGAGAAAGTGGTAAGGATATCGGAACAAATGAAGTCGTAAATATGCAAATCTGAGAGATCAAAGAAGGGGGAAACTGATTTTTTAATATCCCAATCTCCATCTCATTCAAATCAAACTCAAAAAGAGCCTTTCTCCTACTGGTAGACAAACTCTCACTCACATCAAACATCAACAATATCGGACTTTTAAATGATTTCACCTACCATCTCTTTGACACTATTAGAGAAGAAAAAGCAGAAGAAATCAAAAATCTGATTCAAACCTATGGTGCTAAAAAAAGCGATACTATGGATGAAAAAACATTCAAAAATCAGATTATTGCACATTATCTCTACAACTTTCTAGAGAGTAAATCTGATGAAGTAAATCTCCTCATAGATAATGCGCTCGTAGACAAGGTCATCAAACAAAGTATCGTCTGTGGAGAAAAAGAATCTTCAGCTACATGTTACTTTAGATTTAGAGACAAATATAGAACTATTCCAGGACTGGCCTACTCGATTTGAGTAGAATCAACAGCAGATAAAGCAACGTTGCTCAAAGATTTTTACGCTTCAATACCACCATTGATCGCAATTCAGTCTTTTACCTTTGATAAAGCAAAGGCTCAAGGATTCTCACTCGCTGATGATGGTGAATACCTAGGAAATGTAAGCTTTAACATCTATGGAAGAGGAATCTCTACTGAAGAATCTACAGAAATCTCAACACTACTAAAGGAAGCATGCTTTGGTAGCGGAAGTTCTACGGACCTCACAGTACAAGGTGCTCTAGATAAGGTAAATGAAAAGATGAAAATCATCGGAGCAAGTACTGATACTTCAGATGGTAAGGTTGCACTTCTTTCAAATCTTCTAGAACTTAAAGACTCACTCACATCTCAAATTGAAGAATTTGATAGACTCTCTCCTTACAACAAAATGATCAAAAAATTTGAAATCTATAGAGAACTTAAAAACATGTCACTCTGTACTCAATAGTAAATTTAGAACAGAAAAAATCCCTTATATAAGGGTTTTTTTGATACCAAAAAAGAAAAATCAGATTTTTATTCCCGTTCTTCCAAATCTTGATCATCATCAGAGATTTCCTTATTTTCACAATCAGGACAACGCTTTACAAAAGGCTCCTGCATTTTAATCGCATGATACACCAACTCTCAAAGATCAATAATTCCATTTCTCTGATCAATCAAAAGCACCTCTTCCTCAGGCTCATCTTCGTCAACAGATAAGACATATTTTGCACTATAGTCCTGAACACTTACCGCTCTCTGATATTCCTTTCCACAACTGTCACAAATCTCAGTAATCTCACACTCAAGCTCCTCAATCACAGCAAAAATAGCATCTTTTCACAAAGATTGAAGTCTAATTTTAGCTGAAATTCCCGCTTCTGAGAGCCCTGCTATCATATCCAAATCCTGATTTTCAATTACTATTTCATCAGTAACATTAGTCTGGAGCATATCAGCAATTTTCAACTGCCATCCTGTATGATTCATTCTCTTTTCTACATGAGTAAAATGTGAGCAAAACTATAGCCGAATTCCCCTTCATTTCAAGAGAAAAGAGAGAAAAATCAGATTTTTTCTCCCTTATACACATGATATGATCTTACTGTCCACTCCAAAATTTTCGCATCAACTGTTCTGCTCAACCTGGCCGCATATGATTTCCCTCAGAATATTTGCAAAACACTACAGGAGAAGTAGGAAGACAGCTTGTATATTTTACACACTCCATCCCATAACTATTCTCATACACTATCGTATCGGCTCAACACTGATTTTGCTTAAGATACTGATTACGAATTTGCTCTCCTCAGGCGAAAGAGGCAAGATTATCACTAGGATTATGAAAAATAATCGCAGGAGTTGGAGCTAAACAGGTAGGAAAACGCATTGGACTTCCCGCCACAATCCCAACTCAGCGAATGCCTTCAGCCCTAGCACATCCAAGCATACTCGTAAACCAACCTCCCAATGAATGTCCAACCACATATACTTCTCCTGGATCAATACAATACTGCTCTGAAATCAGTTTTTTTATCTCATCAAAAAGCTGATAATCTCTAAGATTTGAAACTTTATCTCATGGATCTCTTCGATTTCTCTGAGGTCCTTCTTCCGGTAATCCTGCAGGATAGACCGTAATCACATTCCCATCAGACGCCCCCTCTATTCCATAATACCCAAGACTCGCATTATCACTCGTGCGACCATGAAAAGCAAATAGGAGCTTTGCGGGTTTTGATGAGGAATAATTTCTCCCCACACTAGTGATAAAATGTCTCTCTACTCCATTGACCATAACAGCAGAAGGAGGAGTTGAAGGCTGAGATTTTCCACAGCCAAGAGATTCCACATTTCTAGCATAATTCCAGCTACCAGAAAGCCCCTCCAAAAGCTTGATCGCTAAATGCGCCATCATCTCACGAGTCAACTTCTGCTCTGGATAATAAGCATATTGAGAGAAAATTCAGTTCTGATGAACAAAATCCAAATACCTCGAATACCAAAAATCTGATTTCACATCTCTGGTCTGCACCTTAAATCCCTCAATCGCCATTTTCAGCCCCTCGACAAAAGTAACTGTCTGATTTGGCTTAAAGGTTCAATCATCGTATCACTTTACAATTCCCATCGCCTTTGCAGAGCACACGATATCAACATACCGCTCCTCCTTTGGCACATCAGAGAAACAACTCTCTTGCCCAGTTGAAAGCTCAACATTCGCCGCCAAGAGAATAATCTTTAGTAGCTCGGCACGAGTAATAGCCTGCTGAGGCTTAAAAGCCCCATCTGGATACCCCTTTACAATATTACGATTCGCCAACTGAACAATTGCACTCGCATATGGACTCTGCTCACTATCAGAAAACTGCGCAAAAGTCAATGAAAAAGTAAACCCAAAGACTAAAGATAAAACAAAAATCAGATTTTTCATCTTTTTTTTTAGATTGAGATAAAAGAGAAAGAATCATATTCAGAAGATAAGTATACGATTTCTAAAATATTCTTCAAGGAAATCAAAACATTTTCCACACAACACCAAAGCCTAATCGTTGGCTATTCCAGTGCCAAAGCGGACTCTCAATAGCCATATAACGATCATACGAAGAGGGATTTCTCGAAGATACCGAGGATGATCAATCAACATTAGGAGCAAGGGAAGCCTGTATCTTATCTAAAGGTTGATAATCCCATGCAGGGCCGGGAACAATGTTATTGTCGTCCGTCCAAGCAAGAATTTTCCACTCTCCTTTAGGATCCTTTTTGATACTAAATGAATAGTTCATACCTCCAGCCTGTAAGTTAGGTTGACCAGGATTTCCCTTAGGAAGCTCGTATTGGAGAACTACATCGTCTAGTACCCACCTATCCTTTTCAAAGACAATCTTACTGTACTCTACAAGTTCAAAGTGACCAGAATAAGATAGAAGCTTATCTCTTCCTTTCCTGAGATAGACAGCACGGTCTATTCTCTGCTTAAGGTTTGGATCTGGATTGACCAGATACTGATCCCACTGGGGAACAGAATCTTTGCCCAAGGCATAATTATACTGAGCATCTACAAATGCTTGGATAATTGGCAAAGTTTCCTTTACCACTTCCTGAGCCTTGTACCTAGCCATTGGCTTAGATGGAGCTTGAATATTTTGCTCATCTGAAGCGCTACATCCAACGAAATAGGATGCTACCATAACGAGTGTTAGCACAGCTAGCGAACGCATTTTCTTCATGATACAACATATATTAGAAATAAGAACCATTATAAAGAGTAAACTCCCATTTTATCCAGATTTTCCCTATTTTTTCTATCGACTTACTAAGAAATGGTACAAAACCATATCAACAAATCAAGAGAAAATCTGAAGCAATCAATAATATATTTGATTTTTTGCTTACAATACCTATATATAATCTATCTTTTACACAACTACTCCTCTGATGAGAAAAAAAGCTTTTACCCTCATAGAAATTCTGATCGTTATCGTGATTTTCTGAGTTGGAATCCTAGCGATTCTCTCAATCATGGCTAATAGCGTCAAAAACTTTGATACCATCAATATGCAGACAAGAGCTACACTTTTAGCAAAAGAAGGAATCGATCTTGCTTTTCATCATAGAGATAGTAACCTCGAGCAAGGTTATCCTCGGGACTACTACGCACGGACCGGAAATAACGACTGAGGAAAAGAAGAATTTCTCTGAAAAGACTGAAATACCACCTTCAAAATCGGACTTTCAGTCGATAAAAATAAAAATCCCTATTACCTCCTAGAAAAAACAGAAATCTGAGAATACACAGCGGACACTTTTGATAAGTATTTCAGAACTTTTGCTCTTGAACTCACAACACTTGAACCCACAAAAAACATCACTCCCTATACCTATAAAGCAAGAACCGAGACTCCAAACAAAGGCTATGCTAGACGAATTGAATTTGTTCCCCTCAAGATTGAAAACTTAGAACTTCTAAAAGTCAATTCTCATGTGATTTATAAAAGATGAAGTTTCACAGGAGAAGTTGTCCTAGAAAGCTTCCTCTGACCTAGAGATTCAGAAAGATAAAAATCTGATTTCCATTTTCTTTACTCCTCATATTCCTATGAAAAATAAGGCATTTACTCTCGTTGAAATTCTAATTGTAGTCTGACTTTTCTGACTTCTTTCTGGGATTATTCTCCAAACCTATACCACTATCTCTAGAATTTCCTATCGTATCCAGCAGGAAAAAGAAATCGCAAAAGAAGCCCTTGTTTTGACCCAAGTCTTAGAAAACCTCGCTCAGACATACACAATCGATTACTCAAAACCAGAATATAGCTATTCTGATCTACAATCATCAGGAGGAATGGTCTCAGCACTCCACCTCAAAGATGAGAAAAATCAAGGAATAACCATAAACACTACCGGAACTTGTTTCCAAGCCTCTGAGCTCCGAAAGGAAAAAGAAAACTGATTATCTTCAGAACTTCTCCCAGTGGAAAACGAAGAAACACTCAAAACCATTAGAAATTCCAATTGCAAACTCATACTTAAAAAAGACAAAGAGGAAATCACACTTCTAGACAGCAAAAAATTCAACATTAGCCAAGCTCAGTTTAAAATTATCCCTTTCATCTCTAACCAAGACCTACAGAAAATATATGAAATCGAAAAACAAGATTCTAATATAGAAGAACTTCCACCAGCAGGGAAACCGGGGTTTTGGCTCTTTATTACACTCACGAGCAAACACTACACACCGAGCCAACGAAGCAATAATGTCGTATTACCACTCCAAACATTTGTTTCACTCCAGTGAACAACTCCTAGTATTTATTCTCCAGTAAAAAATGAGAAACCAACTGACTAATCCAAGAGGTAATATCATCCTCCTCGCACTTTTTGTCCTCTTTGCAAGTTCCTTGATTGGACTTTTGATCAGTATGATGATGAGAGGTTTTTTGAGATATAGTGAAGATATCGCCAGCTACCAAAAAGCCTCATATCTCGCAAAAGCTGGAGCTGAAGTATGATTTCTCCTTACCAACACTACAAAAGCAAACTTTGACTATACTCTAGAGAAAGGAGATAAAGAGAATAAAAAAAATATTCTAAAGAACTTTACCTGTAAGAGAGGAAAAGAAGAAAACTGAATTTGTCCAGATTTTAACCTTAATCTCGAGATTACCTGACTCTGAAATTCGCTGAATAACTGCTCTAAGGATAATCGAATCACACTCAACTGAGGACAATCGATTATCATACCAGCATTCTATGCAACCGAAGTAGGATTATGATGAAATCAAATGGGACAAGTAAAAATTTCAACCATCGCCATCGAATGAGACAGCAATAGCCTAAAAAAGACGATTGCTACCTATGATCAAAATAACACCCTCACACTAAAAGAATGGGAAGGCGAAAAAACCTCGAATACCAACAGCTACTTCATTCTCTCAAACACCTGACAAGCCGCAGTACAAATCTGCCCATCTTGAGAAAATATCCCACAAGAAAATATCAAAATCCTCTCAACTGCAACCTTCAGAGATAAAACCATCTGAAAAGAATATCTCTCAACACAAAAATTGCCAGACTTCCTCAAGTCTGACAACTATCTAGCAACAAAAAATAACTAAGCCGACAACAATCTTGTCATAATCTCCTGAATCTGCTTTGGATTGGCCTTTCACTGAGTTTGTTTCATCACCTGCCCAACAAAAAATCCAATCACAGTAACTTTTCCACCTTTATACTGCTCAATAATCTGAGGATTCGCATCTAAAACCCCCTTCGCAACTTCAATAATCTCATCCTCACTAACAGCAGGCGCATCAAATCATTTTTCCTTGATAATTTCTTGCAAATCACCTCACTGATTGAGCAACTCATCCATCAAAATCTTCAATTGATTTTCTATCAATTTACCTTCTTCTGCAAGATTAAAAAAGCTGATTAACTGCTCCCTATCAATCTTTAGCTCAGAAATTGCAACTGCATTCGCAGTCATATAGGCACTGATCGGACCTGCAATCCACTTCGCTACAAGCTTTGGTCAAAATCCCATTTTCACCAAGTCATAGAAAAAATCTAATACTTCCTTATCATTGATCAAAACATTGATAAACTCCTTATGAAAACCAAAATCAGATTTCATTTCTTTAATTTTTTCATAAGGAAGCAAGATATCACTAGCATTCACCTCATCCAAGAGCTCATTTTTTAACTGAAGCTCCGGCAAATCAGGCTCTGGAAAATATCTATAATCAAGCGCATCTTCCTTGCTCCTCATCGTAAACGACATTCCTTTCAGATCATCTCGTCTTCTTGTCTCCTGATTGATTGGCTCATTTGCTTCTCGGCACACAAGCTGTCTTTTTACCTCTGTTTCAATCGCTCTTTTGATTGCAGAAAACGAGTTAATATTTTTGAGCTCAACTCTCGTTCCAAATGGTGCATCAAGTGAAGGCCTAATCGAAACATTTACATCAACTCTCATCTGACCTTTCTCCATATCAGCATCAGAAATCTGATTATATTTTGCGATCCTCTGAATCTCCTTTGCAAAAGCAACAGCCTCATCAGCACTCTGAAAATCTGGCCCCGTCACGATTTCTATCAACGGCGTCCCTGCACGATTAAAATCTAGCAACATTTTACCATTATAATGCAATACTTTAGCAGTATCACACTCCAGATGAGCGTCAGTAATCGTTACGGTTCTCTCCTCATCAAAAGTCTCAGAAAAAAAAGAAAGCTGACCATTAACATTGATCGGACGATAAAACTGCGTAATCTGATATCCCATCGGCAAATCTGGATAAAAGTACGACTTTCTATCAAATGATGAAGGATTTTGAACCACACATTTGAGCGCTTTCCCTAAAAGCAATCCCTTTTTTACAACTTCTTCACTCAACTGCGGCAAAGCACCAGGTTGCCCAGTACATACTGGACATACCGTTGTATTTGGATGATTATCATCCAGATTTTGCTCATTTTTACAGGGACAAAAAATCTTGGTCGCTGTCGCTAGTTTCAAATGAATCTCCAGCCCAACCGTAATCACATACTCCATCACCTCATTTCAAAAGAATAAAAACTCTGATTATCTATAGCGATTTTTATCCCTAAAACAAACGTTTTTTTTATATTCAGATTTTTCTTGTATTGCATTTTTCTCAAACATTTGCAAAAAATCAAAAAAAAATTACAATTATCCTCGTTTATTTCATACAAACAAAAAAATGCTAAACGGAAAAATTCTCAGCAAAAAAATGCTAAACGATCACATCGTAGAACTAAAAATACAAACTTCCAAGATGGAACTCCAAGCTTGAGCCCGAGTATTCATCCACTACCCTACCAACGAGGGAACAATCAAAAGAGCCTACTCTGTAGCAAATCTAGAAACCGAAGGAGAAGTGAGCATTTTAACTTTTTTGATCAAGCTCGTTGAAAATGGGAAAGGATCAGAAATTCTAAAACAGCTCCCAGAAGCCTCAGAACTCCAAATCGAAGAAGGGAAGGGACACTTTCTCCTCAAAGATACTACAAATCCGAAGGTATTCCTCTCAACAGGAAGCGGACTAGCACCTTGCTATCGTATGGCAAAAGAAGATAAAAGCTGATCCCAAAAACGATTTTTCTTTTCAGTTTCCTATGCTAAAGATCTTTTTTATGTAGAAGAAATCAAAAACCTCAACATTCCTGAAACACATATTAGCATTTCTAGAGAAGAGGTTGAGGGATTTGAATATGGAAGAATCAACATCGATCATATTGATTTCCCAGCAGAAACAGAATTTTACATCTGCTGAGTACCACTTATGGTCAAGGAATTCCTCACAAACTTAAGAGCAAGAGGATATAAAAATATCTTTGTAGAAGCTTATTAGTGCATAGCCTGATAATTCTGCCATTTGGCAACTTTCCCATCAATCTGAAAATACTCATTTTGAAGCCACTGAGTCATAAATTGCTCATCTTGACTCAGTTTTTTAATTGCCTCATTTTCCTTAATAAAGTCAACCAAAGACTGCTCAGATTTTACCTGATTTTCATCAAAAAGATCAATTCAAAAGTCTGACTTGAGATGCTCATTCAAAAAATCTAATCTTTTGTGGCAAATATCAGTTTTCCTCTCACAATGCTTCTTGAGTTCTCAAATAGTTTCTACCTTTTTTTCAGGATTATTTGCATATGCAAGCCTCTTATAGCCAATCCAAATCAATGGATTATCAAACTTCATATCATCTCAAAGCTTGTTCAGAGCAATATCAAGCTGCTGAATCTCTTGAGCCAATTTAGAATCCTGATTTTTAGCATATTCAGTCTCTAAAGCTAGTTTTTCATTATACATATTCATATAGTCCTTATATTGATTCAAAAGAACAGAAACCGCTGCAGAAACCTCTATTGGAGAGTAAATTTTCTTTTCTGGAACATAAGAAAGTTTTTCAGAAGAAGTTAAACCCGAAGAAATCATAGCTATCAATTCTGGAGATAAAGAACGTTGAGTAATAACATTAAGATGCGGCTGAAGTGTCGTCATATTTCAAATTGATAACTCACCTCCTCTGACATAATCAAATTCAAAAGCCTGAGGTCAGTATTTAATAACTCACTTTACACGAAGCGCATCTTCACCGAGCTGATCAATAAGATCCTTCAACTGGTCAAGCGAAGTCTCTTCAGACAAGGCAATACTCTTTGTAAAAAATTTTGAATGCTCATGATGATGGTGTCCAGACTCATGGTCATGATGGTGATGATTGTGCTCATGTTCGTGCTCGTGTTCATGCTCATGATCGTGATGATCCTCATGATCATGATTGTGATCACACTCAGCATGACTATGCTGAGAATGTTTTCTCATAAGATTTACAATAGCTCCATACGAACTATCATCTTTCATAAGATCCTCGCTATTGGTTGTATAAGGAGCTTCAATAACCGGCTGATGAGGATATTTCTGAGATAACTGAGATCTTAACTCTTGATTCTTTTCTTTATCAGTAGGAAGATGAGTAAGCGCAATAACATTCGCCAAAGAAAGCTGTGTAGAAGCAATCTGTTCTTCAGCTTTCGACATAGTTGGGAAAGACTGAGCATTCACTAGAGTAATTACTCTCCCCTGCATGCCTAACTCCTCAATAACTCTCTTAATAGCTTTTCCATCAGCGATTCCAGAAGGTTCAATCAGAATTTTCTCATTACTACGTTTCAGTTCCTCCAAAGCACTTTTCAATCAGCTTAAATCCTGACAACAAATACATCAATCCGTCAAAGCGACAGGAGAAAAATCTTTCAATCTCTCAGCATCAATATTATATTTTCCAATATCATTTACGATAACTTTAAATTGCTCTCACTGATTTGCCAAATATCCAGCCAAATCCTTGAGCAAAGTCGTTTTCCCAGCTCCAAGAAATCATAAAATCAAAAAAACCTCACCTCCTGTGTTCTCTGAATTTTCAGAAATTTTATTTACGATATTGTTTTGTTTTTCTTGTTTATGCAAAGATAAATTCGCATTAAATTTCATTTCTGACATCATAATTATACATGAGAATATAAAAGTATCGAATTCAAAATATGATTTTGAGGATCAACGAGCAATTCAGGTTTCAAATATTTTTCTAAGAGCTTCTCATCAACTTTTTTATAAAGAAGCTGCCTCATTCCTCTCACCGTTCTAACTAAACAATTCTTGAATTTTATGTTCTTTACAAGATGAGTAACCAACTCTTCTGTATCCCCAGAAGTAAAGAGCAAAGAAGCCAGAATGACAACATCATAATAAGAATCATCTTCAAAATATACCAAGAAGTCTGTTTTCTTAATCGTAATTTTATCTTCTAGCCCCAAAGCCTGAACCAATCCACGAGAAAGCTCAACAGCCTCCTCATCTCTCTCTATCAAAACAGAAGAAACTCACCAGTTCTGAGCAAGGATAATCGCAGTCAAGGGCAACGCTCAGCTTCCTACAAACAAAACCTTCCCAACCCCAGCATTTTGGCTAGCAAGCAATGAATATTCCAAACGAGTTAAATCCTGATAGTTATCATAATAGATAAAACTTCTGAGCATTTCCTCCGGAGAGTGAGAAAATTGGATCTTCTTTGACCAAAACTTCTCCATTTCTCCTTCCGCAACCGCACACACCTGCTGTAAATCTTTCACTTCATCTGAAACGAAAATCGGATCAAAATCTAACTCATAATCTATTTTATCCCTAGCAAACTCACATAGTTCTGAAAAAAAGGCATTTACCTCCTCTGATGGTTCATAGCTAGCCAATTTCTTAGCGCGAGAACATAAAGAAAAAATCTGATTTTCTTTCAATTTTTCCATAAAATACAAAATATGAATAAGTTAAAGATTATTTTTCCCCACAAGAACAATGCTCCTGATGCTCTTTCTTCCATTTAATCAGCGTCCTTGTTGAGATACCATACTTTTTTACGACTTCTTGTGCAGTATCCTGCTGATGACAGTAAGAGTCAATCACCGATTGCTTAAACTCAGGCGCATATGTCCCTCTCACTCCATCCACCGTAAAACTCGAGTGACAGCTTCAACAATACAGTCTCTGAGAGTGGTTTCTCCCATGTCAGTTTTTTTTCACCTCAGGACTTTGACACCTAATACACTTCTCCATCTTTATATCTTCAAAAATAAAGATTTTACTTGTGGTGCTTTTATATCTAAATAGAATACAATGTCAAGAGAAGTATAAAAATTCACATAAAAACAAAAAAGAAAAGAAATCTGAATTCTTTTCTCCTTTTTCTCAAAATTTTCTACTCAATAAACTGTTTAAAATCCTCAAAACTATTAAACGACTGATACACAGAAGCAAATCTAACATACACCACAGGATCAATCTCCCTCAAGGAAGCTAGGATATCTTCTCAAATTTTAGTACTTAAGACCTCAGATCCCTCAGACTGCCACTTGACCTCCAAATTACTAATCAAAGCATCAATTACATCTGGTTGAACCGACCTCTTTGCAAATGCGAGCATTACTGCTTTTTTGAGCTTGGCTCTATCATACATTTCCTTTGTTCAGTCTTTTTTGATTACAACAAGTTCCACATTTCCAATCCTCTCAAAAGTCGTATATCTATGCCCACATCTTTCACATTCCCTTCTCCTTCTAATCACCCCTCCTTCCTCAATCATTCTAGAATCAACTACTTTCGAATCCATATTACTACATTTCGGACATTTCATATTCAAATACCTTACAGACTAAAAATCGACTGATTTTGCAATGAATGTTCCTGCGTAGATTCTTGTACTCAGTTATGATTAGACTTTTGTACAAATTCCTCCAAGCTATATTCAAATACCTCACCTTCTATAGCAATCTTCTTATAATGAAGGAAATAGAGCATCACCATTGCAGTCATTCTCACATCGTTTTTACAATATTTTTGCAATTCTTCAAGACTTTTTTTATTTTTTTGAGGCTCCTTTTGATACTCATTCCAGAGCACCTCAGCTTTGGTTCCTGATTCCAAGGTCTTTTCCAATCCAATCAATGCCTCAGAAAGTTTATTAAGTCAGATCCTTTTTTTCGTTAAATTTTGAAAAAATACGTACAAATCAATACTTTTATTATTCAAAATCTCAATTTCCTTCTCACCATATCCAGCATTCCAAAGAGAAACTGGATTATCAAACCAAATCTGATTAAATCCTACAATATATCCATCAAAAGCAAGCATCTTATCTACAAAGTCCTTCAAATCCTCGATCATCACACATTCATACTTCATATTCGTATCTCCCTCTGCAACCGGCTCTGGACTCGCAGCATACGCGATAATAAACTTAGCAGATCTAATATCATCAGCAACAGTGGTTTCAATATCGTAAACCAAGTAAGGCTTTCCCAAAATCTGATCATATTTCCCAGTTTTAAACTCATCTCCCAAAATTTGTTCAATCGTCTTTTGTCAGACTTGTCTCTCTTTTTTCGCAATAAACCTCATAAGCAAAGTCTGTAATTCTGATTTCTTATCAAAGGGCAACACGACCTCAATCTTATCTACCTCATCAATCAAAGTCAACACATTATCCCTCTTTGCCATATGAAAAATACAATCCGAACTTTTATAATAATAAGCCTCATTTCCTTGAGCAAAACACACTTTATTAAAAAAATCATTTACCCCCTGACATCTCTCCTTTTTGATAATTGAGTAGAGATGAGGAATAAAATCATTTTTGATACTCGTAAGTTCATTGAGAGAAAACCTCTTATGCATGTAGATATTCCATTGAGAGTAAAAAAAATCCGCCTCAGACTAGAATTTCAAGATTCCCAGTCCAAAACGGACAACACCATATCAACCTCTTAGAGACCTGGAATCTGAGGGATTCCTGATCCGCTTCCTCCTCAGAGCATACCAGCCAAATTGCTTGGATCAAAACCAAGGATATCTTTTGTCTTTTCAGCAGCAATCTCCTGAGCCTTATTTTGAGCTTTTTGAAATGCTTTCAAAACAAGATCCTCCAAAACCTCTTTTTTGCTGAGATCGAGCAAGCTTGTATCATTGATTTTAAAATCCTTCAACTTCATCTCTCCAGTCATGTCTACGAGGACAGAAGCCGCTTTTTCTCAATTTTCATCAGTATATTCCCCTTCCTTTGCTCTAATCACAAGATTTTTAAGAGCTTTTTGAAGTTCTCTATACTTATCATACATCTTTTTCAATTCTCACATTTTTCCTAAATCCATTTGTTTTTCATACAAAGAATATAAAAAATCTGATTTCTCTTCTCCTTTATTAGTTTAAGAACGAAGAAAACTACTTTTTAACCACACCAAAATACTTGATTACCAAGAATACCAAGAACGCTGTGATCAAGAAATCAATCAAATTTGCTAGCACCTTTCCATACAAAATTCCTCTCCAAGAAAGTTCCTCAAGCTTATTTACCTTAAGTTTTTTGAAAAGAGGATTGAACAAAAGTGGAGTTACAAAATCCTCAATAATTCCCTTTACCAAATTACCAACCTTTGTCGCAACCAAAAGTCCAACAGCCATACCTACAACATTGTATTCAGCCAAGAAACTCATAAATTCAACTGCCATATTAGGTTCTACAGCTGGCTGTTCAACAGTTCCGCTAAGATTCTGCTGTTCTACAGCTCCAGAAACATTTTCTCCTGTCATTATTTAATAAATAATAGAATAAAACAAAGCGATTATAAGGATACCCTTTCCAAATACAAGTCAGGTTTCATTTTTTTCTCCAAAACTTTAGAAAATAACGCATCTTTCAAAAGTTTTTGTACCTTCTCTTGACTCCTTTCCAAAACTCTAATTGGATAAAGAGATTGACACGTTTGCTTTTCCTGACATTGCTGATTAAAAACATCTGAAAAAGCTGAATATCTTGCCTGAGTATCCAAAAGAGATTTCAATTTTGAAGATTCCATTTGTAAATACATCGTAAGAAAACTCTCTGCTAAAGGACGATATTGACTCTCTGGATTAAGCATAAATCCATACATCCTGACAGGAGCCGCCTCATACCAATAAGGATATGCTATCTGCCGAAGTTGAGGAAACTGTCTCCCTTCTGAAAAAAATCAAAAACCTACTTTCAAAACTCATTTATCAATCAAACAAAGCACAGGGGAAAAGTGACAAATTTGAGTCTTTGGCAAAGACTGCAATAAAGTTGAAATTCACAATTCAGAATCCTGATACATTTCGAGCCACATCTCAAAAGCCCCATTATCATTATATCTAGAGAAATCACTTATCATCTGAGCATATACCACATTCTGATCAAAAAACCCAGTTCCTATATAAAGAGGGAATAAAAAAGCTGATCAAGTCTGATTTTTATAATCCTGATAAAGTTCTGAAAGAGAATTTGCCGATCAAGACTGATAGAAAACAACTATCGGATCAATTGCATATGGAATAAAGCTACCAGAAGCCAACACTTCGCTACTTCACGAGAGAAAATACTGATCTAAAGGCTGAGAAAAACGAAGCTCTCCAGCACTAAGTGCTCAAGCTTTATCATATGCGGTTAAGAGTAAATCATATCCAGAGAAACCTCTCTGCTCAACTCATAAATACTGAAAAACAGCATCAGATCAATACTTCTGGATAAACTCATCTTTCAAAATTCCAAAATCCTCCTTAGAAAAAGAGGGATCAACTCAAATATGCAAAACACCAGTAAAAATCTGATTTTTTACTTCTTCTAGCACATTTTCTCCTCCCGAAGAAACCAAAACCTCTTCTTCAACGACCTGAGGTTTTGATGAAAATGGCACAAAAAAAACAAAAATACAGCAGACCAAACCAAATCCTGCCAAAAAAACCGTTTGCCTCAATTTTGAAAACATAACACTAGAAAATAATCGTAAAACTTCCAAGTGCTGGTTGCTGATAGGTCGGCTTCTTTACCTGCATTCTAAGATTATAATCACCAACCTGCCCCTCTCAAACAATCGTATAATACCTATCTGCAAGGGGAGCCTCACTCGAAACTCTATACTCCAAAAAAGGATAAATTCTATCATTTTTAGTAGAAAGCAGATTTACCAAGTTCAATTGTAAAACTGAATCTTTTCCATTACGCAAAACATTAGTATATCCATTAGAACTAGTATTTATCTCTTCTTCTCGACTAGAAATAGGATTGATCTTTGCATATCTATTATCTGGGAAAATCTGAGCACTATTTCCAAAAGTAAGATTTTGATCTTTATTAATTCTCGAAGCCCTAATCAGCGTATCGGTATCCAATCTAGCCTCTCATCTTGTGGTATTATATGAAGTAAAAGGAATCAAAGTATAAGGAGTATTTTTATATATTCCTTTTATTGTCCATCCGACCATTGCTTTATTATTTGCCCCAACATAGGTAAACAATGTTCAACATTTTGCCTCTTCACACAGCTGATACCCATCATTCATCGCTCAATAAATTGAATTTGCATGTTTAAACTGCCCAGAAAGAATAGGATTAAGCCTGAATTCAACTTTTACTGGACTATCCTGAGTAAAAGTAGTATGACGCTGAGATGAAGTATAATAATTAGCTGGCGCTATATTAGCAATACTTCCTAAAGGGATCATCTCCGTCGTATTATAAGTCAGTGCATTATAGTTATTTTGTTCCCCAGGTTTCACAAAAACCGGATCCACACTACCATCTCAAACTTTAGGAATTAACTTTGTAGAAGAATTAACCGTCCAATTGAGGGTATCATTCCCATTCCCATAAGTATAAAAATTCTGAAGTCTGTGATCACTTGTCTTTCAGGTTCCAACCGGAGTCTGAGTTTGCTTTGAAGCCTTTCGTCCAGACTCTCAATCAAACCCAGGCCCAGCATAATTAGTCGCCAAAACTCCTCTCTCAACAGCAGACAGCGCACCATAATAGGCAGTCGTATACTGCGCTACATTTCCATAATTACGTACAAAAGGAAGAAACGAAGAAAAGAGTGCCAACATCAGTGCTGATGACACAATCATAATCACCATAACAATCATCAAAAGCATTCCTTCCTCTCATCGACAAAATAAAAATTACTCAAGATTTGGAGCTCAACACTCAGGACAATAAGCATATCCACGAGTATATTTCTGATGACACTCTTTACATTCAGTCTTCAAACTCTCTCCACAATAGACACAAGCATTATAGCTCTTATCTACGATCTGCTCACAATGAGGACAAATTGTTACAGTATTCATCAAAGCCTCTCTCCAATATCCCCTTTCCCATCTATAAAACAGAGGACGAAAAGCAAGATATAACGGCAATCCAACCACTGGAGAGAGCACAGTTACAAGTAAAGCAGAAAAAAACTGGTATCAAACACTATCACTCCTTGCAGTGGAATCTTTCAATACCCAAAGAATAGTCAAAATCCATACCAAAGCTACAAGCATTAAAGCCCAAATTTCAAAATCAGAATATCCAGAAAGCATAGGAAAAACATCAGCAATCCAACGAGCAATATCTGTAAATATACCATGATTAGCCGGAGTTAAGAGTTGTGGGACCTGCTCCATAGTGGTATCCATAACTGCCACTGGAACCTCACCAGAACTACCAAGAAATAATGAAGAATCTGTCATTTGAAAAACAAATATAAAGATAAAAAATCTGAATTATGATAACTGTTTTCTCACAATATCTAAAGAAGTACTAAACTTCTTCAAATCCTTAAGAAGAAATGAGGCCTTCGCAGGATTATCAAGATGAAGAGAGAAGTCTACCTCTACTCCAGTAAGTTCAGTATTTTTAATCGACATCTCCAAGAGCTGAATATTGAACTGAGCAAACGACTGCAAAAAGTCAACAATCGTCAATTCACGAGGGTTAAACTTAACCTTCATTGAAAAACGATACTGACTCACCTCATCTCACTGCCAATGCGCCTCTAGTAACGACTCAAGAGAAATTGTCTTAAGCGCCTTACAAGAAACAGCATGAATTTTTATACCATCTTTTGTTGACTTAGCAATAATCCTCTCATGAGGAGCTGGATGACACTCAGGGCAAAAAAAGCAATGCAAATGTTTATCATTATCAACAATCACAGCAAGTGCTGATGCCACATTTTGCTGCTGCGCTTGTAACAATACTTTGAGCTCCTCTTTTTGCTGAGAAGTATCCTTGATCACCGTCTTTTCAATCACATTTTTCATAAGATCAGGATAAGCATCTCTCACAATATTTCAGTAAGTTTCCTGTTTATCCAATACAGACAAAAGCCTCTTCTCAACTTCTAAAGCCTCATCAAGCTTCTGGATTTTATCCTTTTCAGAACGGAAGATTGGAAGCTCCATATCCTTCAAGTAACTATTCAGTCCAGCAATTGCCTCTTGTAAACGAAGTTCTCTTTCTACCGTCTTAATATATTTCAAAAGCTGATTTTTCGCGGTTGGTGTACGGAGAAACTCTAACCGATGTTTATTCGCTGAATATTTATTTTTGAAGGTATTAATATTAACAATATCTCACGTCTTAAGCTGATAACTAATTGGCTTAATCTGTCAATTTACAATCGCATTTTTGAACCTGAGACCAATAGAGCTATGTACACTAAATGCAAAATCCAAAACTGTTGATCCAACTGGCAGTTCCTTAATATCTCCTCTCGGAGTATAAATAAAAATTGTCTTATCTAAAACCTCAATATTAAGCTGAGATTTAAACTTTTCCTTTTGTTCAGTATCAGTATAGTCAGATACAATCTTTTGAAGCTTCTGAATCCATATTCACTGCTGCTCTGAGACCAAAGTCGGCTGATTATTATCTGAATATGCAAAATGCGCAGCTACTCCAAACTCGGCAACATTCTCCATTTCCTCAGTTCTAATCTGGATTTCTACTGGAAAACGAAACATTCCAAGCACTGTAGTATGAATACTCTTATATCCATTAAACTTTGGAATAGCAATATAGTCCTTAATCTTTTTAATCAAAGGGATATAGTACTTATGAATAATTCCAAGGACCATATAACAATCTCAGATATCTTGCGTAATCACCCTAAAAGCCAAAAGATCCATCACTGTTGAAATATCTGTCTCATGATACTTTTTCGAAAGTTTTTCATAGATTCTATAAGGGCTTTTTACTCTTCATTTTACAACAAAATTCTTAACTCACTCTTTTTCAAGCATCTGAGTCAGCATTTTAATACCTTTTTCTGTAAACTTATCCCCTTCACGAAAGTATTTCTTTAAATACTGAGTAATCCTCTTGAATTCCTCTGGATGCAAGACAGCAAAAGCTCAGTTCTCCAGCAAAATCTGAAAATGATAAAGTCCAAGCCTCTTGGCAATCGGAGCATAAATCTTGATCGTTTCCTCTGCAATCTTCCTCCTCTTTCTCTCCTCAGGATGAAACTGCAAAGTCTGAATATTATGGATACGATCAGCTAATTTCACAAATATCACCCTCAAATCCTTCGCCATAGCCAGAAAGGTCTTCTTGATCGTCTCCAGATGCCTATCTTCTCACTGATATCTTACCTTAGATACCTTTACCAGTCCCTCACAGATATCTGCAACCTCCTCAGTAAACTCAGCCGCAACTTCCTCACGCGTAATCGGAGTATCTTCAATTACATCATGCATAATACAGGATTGAATAGACTCCAAATCAGGTTTTAGCTCCATCAAAAACAAGGTAGCCTTAAGCGGATGCACAATATAGGGTTCCCCTGAAAGCCTCTTTACACCAGCATGTGCAGCCTTAGTAAATTCATATGCGTGATAAATGCCTGGGATCTGCTCAGGAGGTAAATACTTTGAAGCCTGAGAAACAATCTCCTCAACTAAATGAGTTGGTTCCTCATCAAAGGTCAATTGATAGTCAAAAAATTCGTCAATCTCTCTTACATCCATCGTATTTTTTGAGGAACAAATAAAAACATACCTTTTAAACTATGAATATCACAAAAATAATCAAGGGGAAAATTAAAAAAAACTCTTTTTCATCTGATTTTTTTCCTGTTCTGACAAAGATCCAAGCCTCTCCTCAAGTTCAGAATCAGGACCATTCAAATATTTTGAAAGCTCAGCAGTCTTTTCTGATGCCTTTTTAATATGCACATAATATTTTCAAAGCTCAGCAACCACATCAGAAAGCTCATCATTTTTCTCTAATAAAGAAGCTGCTTGTTCTCTGAGATAAACATTTTGTGCCTGAAGTTCCTCCATTTCCTCCTGCAAATACGTAAGTTGCTCATTCGCTCATTTTAGATGCTTTCTTAACTCAGCAACTACATCCTTATGCTGATATTGTCGATAAAAAATCACATATCAGAGTCCTACTCCTCATAAGCTCGCCAATATCACATACCATACCATCTCTTTATCAAAAAAGGATTAAAAACTGACTTTACTATAGAGTTTACTCCTCCAATTGCAAGAAAAAATCCCCCATCAATACCACCATGAATGAAGTTATCTCCTCCCCTATGAATCAAAAAAGACGAGTTACAAAATATATATAATTACCATCCAAAGACTACCTAAATGATCATCAAACTACAAATAACAAGACCTCTATCCTAAAGAAATCCTTGTTTTCTAAAAGTAAAACACTACACTTAAAACAGATTTTTAATTTTTTTGCACCTGAGGGAAAATATGGACAAGATTAGGAATTTTTGTATTATCGCGCATATTGATCATGGGAAGTCTACACTAGCGGATAGAATGCTTGAAATCACCGGGACTGTGAGAAAACTCAATCATTCTCAAGTTTTGGATCGTATGGATATCGAACAGGAGAGAGGGATTACGATTAAGCTTACTCCAGCTAGAATGCAATGGAAGGGCTACGAACTTAATCTTATTGACACTCCGGGACACGTTGATTTTCAGTATGAAGTATCTCGTTCACTAGCTGCGGTTGAAGGGGCGATTTTGCTGGTTGATGCTTCTCAGGGAATTCAAGCTCAAACACTTTCAACACTCTATCAAGCGATTGATCAGGGGCTAGATATTATCCCAGTCTTGAACAAGATTGATCTCCCTGCAGCGAATCCAGATAGAGTTGCTGGAGAAATTGAAAATATGATTGGACTCTCGAAGGAGGAAGTAATATGCGTATCTGGGAAGACAGGAGAGAATGTAGATAAGGTCCTCGATGCAATTATTGAAAGATTCCTCTCACCAAAGGAATTTAAGCTCAAGAATCCAAAAAAATTCTGACTATAATATGATGAACATAAAAAAAGGAGCATTTTCCTCTTTTTTTATTATCTGAGAAAGTAAAGAGAAAAACCTGAACTGATTCAGGCTTTCTTTTTATTATTGCTTCTATTTCTATCTTAATATTCAAATGGGCTCCTCTCCTTAAATCTTTCGATTCCAAGATCAAGTTTAGTATCATCAAGTGCATAAAGCGTTGCGATCTTTTCTCATTTTTTCACCTTATCACCGAGCTTTTTGTAAAGATACATTCCTGCTTCATTGATTACTGGACATCCAAGCTTTCTACAGATTGCATTGACATCATGGAGGTTAATCACCTTCATCTGACCGTCCTTGGCTGCGAGAATATCGTAGGTATGATTTCAGAGTTTCAATGTTTCAGAGGTAATTTTTGAGTCTCCGTGCTGAGCTTTGATAATAGATTGCATCTTTTGCCAAGCTTTCCCAGAAGTGAGCTGAGTTTTTGCTAGCTCAAGAGCCTTTTTACCTTTTGCAAGACCTACATCTTGGATAATTTTTGAAGCAAGGTGAAGCACTTTATCTTCAAGATCTTTTGCTCTTTCTGGATGTTGCTGGAGAATTCTAAGTACTTCTCTTACCTGAAGAACAGCTCCTACCCCATTTCCAATCACCTCATCAGCCTTCGTAATTGCGACTGACATCTTCATTCAGAGTTTTTTACCTACATATTCAAACTTCTTTTTCCAGTCTTTCGCCTCCTCCATTGTTGTAACTTTTGCAGTTGGTCCAACTGGAATATCAATAAGTGAATGAGTAATTCCCATTGCATATTTTTTTGCCATAATTGAGCTCACCACCTTGGCTCTGGATTGCATAGAAAGTGGATACTGAACCTTAATCAGCTTGTCATCAGCAGGAGCAAGATCTAATGATCCTCCCCATACTAAACAACAATCTTCTTCCTTCACTAGCTTCTCAATCCCTTTCTTATCAAAGTTGATATCCATCAGCACATTTACACATTCTCCGGTTGCCGCAGGAGAGGTGATTGATTTAGAGAAATTTTTTGGAATTTTGATTCCAAGACTCGCAATAAGTGGGATCAGAATCATTGTTGTTTCATTTCCTGGTACTCCACCAATACAGTGCTTGTCAGCAATAATCTCTCCTTTTGGATATTTAAAGGTTACCCCACATTCAGCCATCGCCTTTGCTGTCAGATACATCTCTTCATCAGTAGTTGGGTAGAAGAAACTTGATGCAACATAATAGGTCATCATCGTATCATCAAGCTTATTTTCTGAAATATCTTTAATAATTGCATACATTTCTTCATATGAGATTTTCTCTCCTCTCATCTTCTTTCTAATAGCGTCATAAGAAGCAGTTGAACTTTCAGCCAATGCTACAGAGATTACCTCATTTGAGGTAAATTTTACCTTATCAAGAATATCAAGATAGATCCCAATTTCTCCAGCTGGAACAGTATCTGAAATTGCTACATCCGCTACAATACTCTCTCCATTTTGTCTTTTGAGTGTTACTTTATCGTGAAGATTGATCCCAAAAGCTGTTGCTTGTTCTAGGTTTAGGAGGACGATAAGTCTCTCTCCATCTCTAATATCAAGAATATTAGCTTTCGCTTGAAAGAAACTCTCTCTATTTTGAGAAAGAGAAGAAAAATCTGATTTTTTTGTTTGTTTTTTTGTTGTTTTGATTGTTTTTGTAGATTTTAATGTTGTTTTTTGTTTCATTATTTTTTGAATGAATAAAAGGTTGCTTAAGTATAGCCAGATTCTTTTATTTGTCAAAAAAATCATCATTGAACAGCAGACTATCATTGCGGGAGCATGCATATGAACGAGGCAAAGTTTACAAAGTGAGCCTCGCGATGAGAATCTTTTGGAAGAATTTACGATAATGAAACAAAAAAAGAAGAGAAATCTGATTCCTCCTCTTTTTATATTCTCAATTATTAGTATTCAACCTGTACACCTGGACTCATTGTAGTAGCGATAACTACTTTCTTTACAAGCTTTCCTTTAACTCCAGTTGGCTTATTTTCTTCGATAGCTTTCATCAAAGATTCAATATTTTCGATAAGTTTTGCATTATCAAATGAAAGTTTTCCAACAAGAGCGTGAATGTTTCCAGTCTTATCAAGTCTGAATTCAATCTTACCTTTCTTAGTTTCCTCAACTGCCTGAGCAATATTCATTGTTACAGTACCAGCCTTTGGAGATGGCATAAGTCCCTTTGGTCCGAGTTGTTTAGCTACTGGAGCCAAATCTCTGATCAATTCTGGAGTTGTAATCAAAACATCAAAGTCAGTCTTCCCTTCTTTAATATCCTTAAGAAGAGCATCATGCCCAGCGATATCAGCACCTGCTTTTTTCGCTTCATCAACCTTATCTTCTGTAATGAATACAGCTACCTTCTTAGTTTTTCCAGTTCCGTGAGGAAGGATTGTAGTAGCTCTAAGCATTTGATCGTTGTACTTTGGATTAGCGTTAGTCTTTACAGCAATTTCAATTCCTGCGTCAAACTTAGCATAATTCACCTTTTTAAGAAGCTCAACAGCCTCAGTCAAAGGATACATTTTTGTCTTTTCTACAAGCTTTTTCACTTCTACATACTTTTTTCCGTGTTTCATGATTGTAATTGAATAAGAATAAAATCGGTTCAAACGATACGAGGTATCTCCCGGTTAGCGAGTGCTATTTTGCTCTCACGGTAGTATTTCAAGACCCAAGGTTTCTTAATGATTCCTTGAGATTGCTCATACTCTGATCTTGATGTTCTCGAAATGAGTCATGTTTTGACTGTTTATATTGCCATTTCACAATCCCCGCAGCCACTATCATCAGTATTGAGATAATGTAGGGAAGATACTTTTTAAGCGTCTTCATAGTAAATAGTAATTAGTCAAAAGGCATAAAATGCTGATTACATTTCAACATCAACTCCCATATTTCTTGCTGTTCCAGCGATAATCTTGAATGCTGCATCTTTGTCATTAGCATTAAGATCTGATTTTTTAAGTTCATAGATAGCTTCTAGATCAGCTAGAGTCAGCTTTCCAACCTTTTTCTTGTTTGGCTCTCCTGAACCAAGGTTTTGGCTTATTCTCCATTTAATAAGACCTGAGGTAATTGGCGCACCAATTTCCATTGTAAAAGTTCTATCTACAAATACCGTCAACTTTACCTTGATCTTAACTTCAATTCCACCAAATTGTTTCATCAAGTCAGCAGTCTTTTCGTTAAATTCCTTTGTAAATTGTCCGATATTTACTCCGTTTGCTCCAAGCATAGGTCCAAGCGGTGGAGTTGGAGTAGCCTTTCCAGCTGGAACTTCGATATTAAGAATTTTCTGTACTTTTGCCATAATGTTGTTTACATTAGATAAATAAAGTTTTTAAGTACGATTTGCTTGTATGATACTTTGAATATGGTATCTGAAGCAATCGATACTTCTGATCCACTTCCAAAAGCAGTACAACAAGCTTGGTTTTATATTCTGGAAGATTGATATAGCTAATCTTATTTCAAAAGAGTTCATTTTTCAGGATCTCAGATTCAGTAGCCATCACATAGATGTTTCCACCGAGCTTTTGGACTGTTTTTTTGAGATCTGTAGGCTCTTTATCAAAGAAAGCATAATAGATTTCTCTACGATCTTTCAGAATATATTCAGGATTAAGTCCCAACTTTTCAAAACTATCCACTACTCAAAAGTAAAGGTCAGTCCCTGAAAGCATAAGGAATTCTTGTTCCTGAGGATTTGAAGCATTATCAGTTGAAGCATTCTGATTTTGCTCCTCAACTACTGGCTTTGCATCAACTCCAGTAGTCAGAATATTTGAGTTATTCACTCACGAAGTTAATTCGGCAGTGCTACTGCCAGTATTCACTTTGTCAAGTTCCAAAGAGAAAATCTGAGTTTCTCCTGTAGACATTTGTGTTGTTCAGGTTTGTATTGTCTTTTTTTCCAAATCTGCCTGCATCTTGGCCAAGAGTTCTTGCCCCTTTACCTGATACAGCAATGAATACACCACAATAAACGCTACAAACAAGATACACAAACAAAGTGATACAAGTTTCTTTTCTCTCTCCATAGGTTATCAAGGAGATAAATAACTAGTTGGTGAGTTCTACCTTATCAGCATCAATTGCCACAGGAGTGAGTCTACCAAGCATCTCAACATTTACCACAATTACTCACTTTTCTGCATCAATTTCTTTAATATTTCATTTCATACCTTTAAAATCTCAATGTTTCAAAAGTACTACATCACCAACCTTATAAGGGATTGTCAACTCTGATCTTTCCTGAGCTTGCTGGATTTGACTTTGCATTTGAGCAAATTCTTCATCTGTCAAAGGGATCGGCTTTGTCTCAGCTCCTACAATAAGTCTCACACCTGGTGTATTTCTCACAACATACCAGATTTTATCATTCATCTTTGACTTAAAGAAGACATATCCAGGGTAGAGTTTTTTTTGTCTGACTACCTTTTCTCATTTCTTCATCACAACCTCACTCACAAGTGGGCTAAGATAATCAACAACATCCTCTGATAGCCCTTGCTTATTTACTCTTTCCTGAAGATTTTCAATTACAAGTGCTTCTTGACCAGAAGTTACACTAAGTACGTACCATCTATAGGTATTGTCCTCAATTTGTTTTTTTATTTCATTGGTATTTACCTCTTTTTGCATAAGCATAAAAAGAATAGATAAAACTGATTTTATTTAGCGTTAATAGTACTAGTTTTGAGTTCCTGTTGTTTGAGCAACTTCAGTAGACTCAGCTACTTGAGAGACTCAAGCTTCCTGAACTCAAGTTTCTGCAGTTCATGATACTACCGCCGCCTGAATATTTGAGAGATCAATTCCAGAGAAAGAATTAGTATCTCCTGAGATCAGTCCTCCATTAGTTTGCTGAGAGTCTAGAGATTGGTTTGTCATCAAAGCATAAAACCCCTTGTATCCATCAGAGAAAATCGTATCCACTAAGATAAGATAAAGCCCAGCAATGATCACAAGTGCAAAAATCCCAAGAGTCAATCTCGTAATTTGCTTGAATGTAGGGAACTTTAATTTTTTGACAGTATCAAGACTATCATAGATAAAATCTAGCATTTCTTAACATATAAGCAATAAAAAAATAAGCTGATTTTGAGTATAGTTATTTGCTAGCAGAATGCAAGTGAAAGGTTAGAGAAGTCTGATTAAATAAATAAAGAAAAAGAACCTTCAAAGGAAAGAGAAGATTCTTTTTTCAGTTTTTTTTTGTTTTTATCTATTCCCACCATACATATCACTGAAGATAGCGGCTGAGATATTTTGATCTGCTCATGAAAGCACTGGAGGATTGATTCTTTTTCCAAGCAGCGCCTTTTCAAGTCTAACGAGTTTTGAATTAAGGAAAAGATTTTCATCTTTATAAAACCTCGCTTTTCGCTTATCCTCATCAGATATTTTTTTATCTGTATTTCAAAAATTCTCAAGCGAATTTTTATCAACATTTGCATTATATTCATCCCGAGGAACGAGTGAATATTTTTTGGCTTCTCATGCTTTAAGATCGCTCTCAGAAAAAACTGAGGCTAGTACGTTATCGTTAATTTTATTCAGATTATCAGTAAAATACCTAACAAAGAAGTCTAGCACTTTTTCAAATTCAATTGGAGGCGGATATCCTCTAGCATTCAACACATTTCATTTAAAAAGATAATACAGAATATCTCTCACATCACTGTCACGATAGCCTCATTTGATTTTTACTATGTCTCATTTTTTTCCAGGCATCCCAAACGACAAATCTCAGCCTTTTTTTTCTGCGACCGCCTTTGCAGTATATATCCAAGAAACAATCTCTGGATAATTTGTTGGGGAAAAACCATCGTCCTTAAACCAGACCAGAAACTGCCTAAGGAAGAATTCTGGCCCCATACTCTCTGCACCCTCAAGGGAAGAACGAATCTTATTTCGAAAGTCTGCTTTATCATTTTTTTCGTCAATACTCTGTCCACGGAACCCATCTCTATCATAGCTCTTATTCTGTTCAATCACTGCCGGTGAAGCCAGAAGTGCATAATTTCCTGTAATAGCAGAATTTTGGGCCCAGTCATTATCAATATTATCTCTATTAGGTTCTCGATATTGATCTTGTACCTTTCTCTCAATAGGATCCGTAGAAGTTCCTTGACTCTTGAGACCAAGAAAGTACTTATCAATTTCTCCTGAATTTTTTCCCCACCAAGCTCGAAGCTTATCCAAGAGGGCTCAGTATTCAACTGATTGAGCATTCATTGAAAAATCTGATTCCTGAAGACTCTTTTGAGCTGGTCAATTTTGAGTTATCGCTTCCTTAGATTTCATAGCTTCTCTAAAGGGAGGAACAGCATTCACTTTATCTAAAAGATGCCATGCATTATGCTGATTTTCTCGTTTTTTCGCAAAAAACGCAGTTGGAACCATATAAGTTCTTGCGAGCGCATCGAACCACTTTCTCACACTCTTATCTCCGTACCTGTTCATTATACCACTCAAAGTGATATAGGAAAGTGCCATTTTGAGCTGGTCCTTATGTTGCTCACTTTTTGCAAGATCTCCCATTTTTTTGAGATTTGCAAGGGCTGATTCAATTCTACTGGATTTAATAAATCTTTTAAAATCTCAGGCCGCGAGATTAAAGTTATTGTGAGTAATTTTACTGTATGCACCATCAATAGCCCTCTTTCAAAAGGCTTCATCTGCTGCATTATTAAGTTCTCATGCAAAATTTGATGAATACAACTGTTTGAGAACTTGCTTATTCCCATCATTTACAGAACCAAAATCCTGACCTCCATTGGCATTATTGATATTATTTACAATATAGTCAATTTCAGATTTTTTGAGTCTATCTTGAAGCTGATCAGCGTCTGGAGTCCCTGGCTTTTTAATCCTATCAAGCACATCTTGCCTCATCTTCATATATCTTTGATGATGCTGATCTCCAAGCAGACATTTTACCCAAAGTCCCTGATTATCATAATTTGAAAGTCAGCGGTAAAGCCCTTTTCCTTGCCTAATATTAGCTATCATTGCTGCAGCCATAATTGGTCTCAAATTTCCATCCTCAACGACACTTTTCCCACTGAGAAGGATTTTTTTGAGCGTATTACCTTTCCCAATAGCACTATCAATAGTCATTCCACTTGGATTATCAACTCCAGTCTCAAATAAAGCAGAAAAATCCTGCATACCCTTAAACTTTCAAATCCAATCTTCAATAGACTTTCGAGTATTTTTTTCAGCTTTTGAAAGTTGATCATAATGGAGTTTATCTGCAGCAGATTTTACCGATGGGATCCAAGAGAGGTTATCACCTACCATTTTATAAATTCCAACACTTGATACTAACCGATCAAGACAAGCTTCATCCTGTTCCTTATAATATTCATCAATCTTTGATGTCAGATTTTTCCAGACATTTTTGATACTATAAATCATAGACTGCACACTAACTCGCTTCCAGTTTCTCTTGGTAGTGGAAGGGATATCTTCAAATGCTTTTTTATCAGCTTCAACCTGTTTTTCAGTTTTTGGTGTGAGATTTTTTTCATTGAGGAAAAGGAGAAAATCTGAATACGACATCTTCCTCTCATATCTCTTCTCTTCTCACTCCATATCCAGCAAGTTTGACTCGACCATCACTGTTCCATCAGCATTCGGCTTGATTTTATAAATTACAAGATTTTTTTTCATTGCAGAACCGTTTGGATCTGGAACTTCATCAGTAGTTACCAGACAATTTACCTCTTGCTTACCCGCTTTTCAATTTTCATCAATTACATCCATAACAAATTTTCCGTTTTCAAACTGCATCTGTTCAAGAATCTGTGGTTTAATACCTGCTTTGAATAAAGCTTCTTGTGCCTCTTTGAAAGTTCTTTTGGGACCAAGCAGTCTAATAGAATCTGTAGAAAGCTGCCCCCCTCATCCCTTGGAGGTTAAATTTTTAAAATCTTTTTGACTAAAAGTAAGCTCTTTCCCCTCTTCTACTCAAAGTGACATTTCAGTTCCATAAAACTTTACTGTAATTTTTGGATCCACATCATTGAGATCAACACTTGTAATCTCGGCTCTAACCCATTCCTTACTTGGATCCCCATATGGCGGCAAAAAACTATCCTTTTTCGAGAAATAAATAATAGCTCAAGGTCTAAGTCCATGATCTGGATCTTCAGATTTTTCTCCTGCCATAGCATCTCGGGCTGAGAATATTTCTCCTAAAGGAGTTCCTTCTTGCTCTTCTGAATTCTCTGGATTTTGAGGTCCTTCTCTATTTGGCTTATCAATTGCTGGTTTATTTGGATCTACATCTGTCTTCCCAGTAAATGTATCAAGGAGTGGCTTGGCATTTCTCGGATTATAAATATCCAAAATATCTCACTTTCCCATCAAATAGAGATATATCAGTTTTCAAATTTCTTTTCCCTTTAAAACTACAGAATCTAAATCATCAGAAATCTGGTTTTTAAAAAGTTTTTGAATCATTTGACGGTTTTCTAGACTGATTTGATCACTATTCAGTCCTGAAATTTTGAATTCAAGAGGGAGGTCTTTCTCGTTGAGCATATCCCATGGAGAAGTAAGTGTTCATCTTGCCCCTCCAAGAACAATCTTTTGAATAGGGAAGTTATATCTTCCAATTTGTAAATTTGAACTATTCAAATCAAAAAGATTCATAAAAAAGTGTTCAAAATTTACAACATTCAGGTCAAATATCTCTCTGATTTGAGTCTCAGAGAGCATTTGTTCAAGTCTCATTTTTGCGAGTTCAGAAAAGAGTTCTGAAGATTCAGTTGGAGTTAGTGTAGAAAAATCAAACTGATGAGTATAAAGTTTCTGTAAAGTATTAGCTAATATTGGTTTAGAAATCTGCAAGTCATGAAGATATATTTCTCGAAATTTTTGCTCAATTTGTGCACTTAAGAGCTTGCGAGCTTCTTCTGATTCTTCTGTAGAGAGCTGAGTTTCCATCTGCTCAACTTCTTGAAATTCGGTTGGATATTTCGCTTTTAACTGCTCTCTATCAAAAGGATATTGATTAAAAATCACATGAAATGGAGGCAAAACATTATTGAAAACATCTTTCGTATCAGTAATAAGTCTATCCATGAGGTTCACACGATTTTGGAGCCTTTTGACTACAGTTCTACTCAACATTGTATCAAAAAGTTTCTTTTGGTCTGGAGTTCGTGACTGAAAGTTTGCAGTTTGCAAAGCTGAAGTATCAAATCACTCTGATGCTAATGATTGCCTGATATCTTCGTAGGTAAACTTAAAATCTGAAATCAGCTTTTTGTATTCATTTCTTTCTGATTCTTTATTGAAGGTATCTGCGAACTGCTCAATAGCATTAATCAATGGGATCAAAGTAGTATGATAGCTGATTGCTTGGTTAAAAGCCCTTTTTACCGCTCCTGGCACAGCAGATCAGAGTTTATTTTTGATAAGCTTAACTAATGCTGTTTCAAAAGTACGAAGTAGATTTGGATCCTGAAGACCAGGGATATTTGTAAGATCACTCGTTTTAATTTCATCTAAGTGAATCACCTCGGTAGAGAGAAATGAAAAATTAATAGAATTTGTAGCAGAAATCTGAGCAAGAATTCCTCTATCGGCATTCACATCAATTTTATTTTCCAGATCACTGGTAAATGCATCAATATTTTGCGTTGGATCTGGAGATCTAAGGGTATTAAAGAGATCTTGAACTATTGGCAAAAGATTCGCTCAAAGTAGAGCTCTATTCTCTGGAGATTTGTATGCAGATTCGTGTGGAGAAGGTCTTGCCATGTTGAAACACTACAACAAGATAAAAAGTCTTTAGAATAAGTATAGTTAAAAAAAGATAAAAGTCAGATTTTTTTTGTCTTTTATAGGATTATCTCTTGACAAATCAAGTTTTTATTTTACAGTAACCATATTTTTTACTTTCGCTTGAAGTAAAGGGGATTTTTCATAGACTATGAGGTGTTTTAGTCGCTAGTAAAGGCAATGCAAATCACCATCAACGAAAATCAAGCGAATCAAAGATGTGATAGATTTTTGAGAAAATACTGTAAACCCTATCCACAAGTAAGACTTTCTGATATCTATTCTCGAATTCGTAAAGGAGAAGTCAGATTAAATGGGAAAAGAGTTAAAGAAGAAACCAGACTTTCTCTCTGAGATATTTTGGAATTTTCAGAGGAACTTTTGGGAAAGAAAGATAAAAACCTAATGCTGAGCCAAAAAGAAAGAAAACTCAAGAAAATTGATATTGATGAGCTTCATACTTGGATTTTGTATGAGGATGAAAATTGGCTCGTATTCAATAAACCAGCTGGGATTGTGCTTCATCCAAGTAATAAGCACTGGAATGATCTTTGTATGAATGACTACCTTGAGCGATACTGTGAAAGGCAATGATATACCAATAAAAATCAGGTTTTTAAGCCTTCTTTTGGATATAGACTAGATAAAGATACGTCCGGAGTCTTGATCGCTGCAAAGAATTATGAAGCACTACAATATATCAATCGCATCATTAGAGAAAGGGCAATTAGTAAAAACTATTTGACCTATGTGACTGGAAAATTTCCAAAACATTTAATGATTGATAAGGCTATCGAAAAAACATATAACTCTAAATTTGCAAGGGCGCAGATGCAGCTCAACGAGAGCGATGGTCTTGATTCGCAAACTGAATGTTGGCTAGTAAAGAGTAAAAAACATCCTCTTTTATGAGAGATATCACTCGTTAAAGTGAAGCTCTACAGTGGTAGAATGCATCAGATCAGAATTCATCTCTCTAGCGAGAATTATCCTGTTTTATGAGATCTTATTTATGGGAAACCTGTAATTAATAGAATTTTAAATAAACAGTTGCATATTCAGAGACAATTATTACACTGTTGGAAGTATCAGTTTCAAGATTTAGATGGGAAGATGCTCAGCTTTGAGGCGCCTGAACCATTAGATTTTGAAGCACTGGACTAGTTTTTATCCTTAAAAAAATATCATGAAAATCTTTAAAACACTTTTCTTCACTACCCTATTTTGGATGCTCGTTGTATTAGGGCTATGGATTGCAAGTTTTTTCTATCCAAATCATGCAGCCCAATTTTTAAACGCTGTTCTGCCAGCTGCGACTAAAGAAAGCTTTGTAAGTGAGTACCACAAGGGGGATATTGTAGAAGATCAAGTAAACGCTGCCCAGACCACACAAGATCAGAATTCTGACCTTGTAACTACTGGTAGTAGTGTAAACACAGGAACGGGGAACCTTTCTGCTGATGAGGAATCTCCTTCACTACAAGCTGAAGTAGCTAGTCTTCAAAATAGGGTTGTAATCTTGGAAAACAATCTTAGCCAAGTAATCACATTTTTGCAAAGCGTAACTGTTGTAAATCCTGAAACTACAACTCAGCCAACTACGACTCAACCAGAACAAGCACAAACTCCTAATGAAACTCCAACTGGAGTTGTAAACACTTTTTGAACTGTTCGTCACTAGATTTTAGACCTATGAGAGTAGAAAATGTTTATTATTTGCTTCACATTTTTTATTCTTATTCTTACAAGCTTCCAACTCTTTTTTTGGGGGCTTGTTTTTTTTATTCTTTTGGGCGGTCTCATAACGGGAATCCGAATAATGAAAAAAAGAAAATTTTCACTAAAAAAACAACTACTTCTTTTAAGCTGAGCATTTCTACTGGCAAATGCAAGCTGTCTTATTTTCTGGTTAAGGACAGCTCCTGAGATCAGTTTAGATTTTTTTCACTTTCAAGCTCAATCAGAATCTTCGCAACGAGCAACACTCCTTTGAAATTACCTTATTTCTGAGCAAACAAAGCCTGATACCTACCTCGTAGCATCATCGGATTGAAAAAATTACCTCCTCAAATCAGAGCAATTATTACAAATCTGAAAGATCTATCAGATCTGAGCGAAATATAAACCACTTGATCTTACAAACACCTACAGTCAACTTTGAAAAGAGAGTTCAGAAAGCTGATTTTCTCTCTCATGATTTTTTGACTACCAATTTAACTACGATAAGTGGCTTCTCATGAAAGGATATCATGGTAGTCTTTATGCCAATTTTTCGGTTATTTTAGAAAAAGAGAACTCGATTTCTGGATTTGAGAGACTTCTTCAAGATACGAGGTTAAGTCTAAAAAATCTGATTTCTTCTCTTTTTCCAGATAAAAAGTGAGGACTTCTCCTCGCGATGCTGATTTGAGATAAATCACAGCTTCCTAAGCAGGACTATCAGGGTTTTATTGATAGCTGAATTGTCCATATTATTGCTGTGAGCTGAGGAAATCTCGTGATGATTGTCGTTTTTCTAGGAGCAATCTTTTTTTGGATGCCTTTTTATATAAGAAATGCTTTTATCATCTTTGGAGTTATTTTCTTTGCAATTTTAGCGGGAAATGATTCAAGTGTTATCAGAGCACTGATTATGAGCGTTCTTTCATTGCTAGCACTATTTTGGGGAAGGGAAGTCCAGATTTGGAGGCTTTTGAAATACGCTTTTGTACTAATGCTGTGCTATAATCCGTATTTCCTTCTATATGATCTTGGATTTTTATTGAGTTTCTGAGCTTTGATAGGAATTATAATTTTGAGCGAGGTTTTAAGCTGAGAAAACAACGAAGAAAAAAATCAAAAAGAAAAAAAATCTGATTTCAGATTTCTCTCTTCTTTTTTGAAAAATTACTGAGTTCCTACCCTTTGAGCGAGTATTGGAACTTTACCGGTTTTGCTCTTTTTCATTGGAACAACGAATCTCAGCTGAATATTAATAAATCTTATCATTGTTCCCCTCGTGCCTTTGATCACAATATGAGGATTTATCAGTGCTATTTTGATCAAACTGACTGACTGGCATCGGTTCAAATATCCAACCCAACGGCTCTTAGAATTTATATATTATTGTTCAGAGCTCGCAAATCAGCTTTCTTTTAAGATTAGTATTGAAAATCTTCTAATAAAATATTTATTTGCCTGATTGATAATTGGGATTCTCATTTGTTGTTATTTGATAACTAAAAAAAAGCAGTAATACTGCTTTTTTTAGATGATATGATTTTATTTTTTTAGATGAGAAAAGTTCTTCTCATCTTTTTTCTTTTTAAGAGAAGAAATCTTGCATAACTTCTAAACTCCTGAACACTTAGAGAGTGAACAAGATCTACAAAAGAAGATCTACAAAAGTAGAAATCTTATATAACTTCTAAACCTGAGTTATTCCGCTCACTCCATTTGGCTATCTACAAAAGTAGAAATCTTATATAACTTCTAAACTTTAATGCGTTCAAGTATGAAGATAAATCTACAAAAGTAGAAATCTTATATAACTTCTAAACTTGCTCCGATTACTTACTTTCTGCTGATATAGTATCTACAAAAGTAGAAATCTTATATAACTTCTAAACATTTATGAAGTGGAAATTATGTTGCTATCTACAAAAGTAGAAATCTTATATAACTTCTAAACCCTACTTTGCTAACTAATTTCTATCTTTATCTACAAAAGTAGAAATCTTATATAACTTCTAAACTCTTAGTAGATGAATTAAGAGTAGTATCTACAAAAGTAGAAATCTTATATAACTTCTAAACTCCACTTTTGGCTTAGGTAAGCCATTTTGAAGCTATTGAGTTTTTTGCTCAACAGCTCCAAATCCGCTTGAGACCATCTTCTAATTTTATGAAGACCGTAGGTTTACATGTTTTAGAATCTATATCATGATTTTTACTTATAGAATGTTTCTGTTATAACTTTTAATGAACAAATACACCTAGGTATATACGACCAAAGGAAGGGAATTCCACTCCTCATGGACTATGATAGTACTGATAATTTCAGATTTTTCAAGCTTTTTTAATTCCTCCCCTCACTAAAAAAATAGCTGAGAGAAAGGGAAGACAAGCATTCTAAATAATCCGTATGCGACTCGACTAATATATTCTCACAGTATACCCTTGAATGGTCAAAAGATCACGAGAGCAAGGAAAAGAATCGAGATAATTCAGACATTTTTCTCCAGGAACGCTCCAGCGTTATGATTAAAGACTTTTATCAGCCTATATCCATCTAGTGGTGGCAAAGGGATCATATTGAATGCTGCGAGCGCAAAATTCGTCACTGCAAATGTCATCCAAAATTGAATTACAAGATCTGTCTGCATAGATAGTGCATTGAGTCCCAGTGCAAATGTTTTCATATACACCATCATAATGATGATCGCTAGGATTCCCAAAATCACATTGGTCAGCGGTCCAGCTAGGGCAACAATCAGTTCATCTCTATAGGGCTTTTTGTAGTAGCTAGGATCAATTTGTACAGGTCTCCCTCGACCAAATCCGATCAAAAAAATGAGAATAAATCAGATAGGATCAATATGTTTTATTGGGTTTGGAGTCAGTCTTCATTGGATTTTTGGTGTCGGATCACCGAGTTTATATGAGGCATAGGCATGCGCAAATTCATGCAAACTCACCGATACGATAAAGATAATTCCAATCTGAATATACGAATAAATCGGTAGCATACAGCGAACAAGAGGATAAATATAAGTATTAGGCAGGTTTAACAAGTCCTTCAAATGGATTATCCGTATTGATCTGAGGTCTCTGATCCGAAGTTTCAAGAGATGAATTCTGATTTCAGGTTTCTGTTATTGTTTGAAGTGCTCCTGAGAGGTTTTCTCAACTACCAGAAACTACAGGTTCAGTCTTGAGATTTCAAGAGAGGTTAGGATTTGTTAATTGCTGGATATGTCTAATAAAACCAGAGATATCCTTGAGTTTTGAGAAATCAAGAACTGTATTTTGCACGAGAGTTGCGGTATGATAGAGATGATTTCTCCAGTTGTATTCATACAAATCTCCAGTATAAGCAAAACCATTTTCTAGCAAATTTGACTTCACATTTACAAAGTCAAACGGATATCACAAAACTACAAAAGGCATATCTTGAGCAAAGATCTTGCTAATCTCAGTTGAAAGTTCAGTTTTTTGCGGACTTTTTGTATATTGTTTGAAGAGATTTGTTAGTTTTGGATTAGTATATTTTGATGGATTTACTAGTGCATCGCTTGTTGTCAGGATTTTTAAGATATCCTTTTTAAGTCCAATATTGATCGTATTGAGCAAAATATCATAGTTTCCCATCACGAGCTTTGCTTCAAGCTCCTCTGGACTACTCACCTGTTCAAAGAGGAAGTATTCTAAGATGCCAGCTCTGGTAAGGAGTTCTCTCAGCTGCTTGATTGCAAAGTTTGATTCAAGATTATTGTAATATACAACAGAAATCTTTGATACATCAGTATTTTGCTCAATTTTTGGTGCAGTTGTCGTCAAAAGATACAGATCAATATTTGCGATAGTATAGGTTTTACCTTTGATAGTTCACTCAATGGTGTATTGATTGAGTCCATCTTTTAGATTCTTTCCGAGTTCAAGTGGATAGGTGATCTTTTTGTCAGTTTTTTTATAGTTTTTTGGACTGAAAGTATTTCCTGAAGCATCTTTTACCTTGATTACCTCAAACTGATTTGAGAATTTAATATCAAGATTGAAGGTCTTTTCTGGCTTTTGGAGATAGAAAAGGAACTTTCTCTCTACTCCATTGATAGAAATTGCCTTCTTGAGTGGCTGAACTCCACTATCTTGGAGATCCTTTTGTTGAACTGCATCTTCTCATTCATCAGAGGCTGAGAGGCGATTGATAAACTCCTTGATATTGCTTCCATCTGAGTAAAAGAGCGTAAGCAGTGGATCATTGTATTTTTTGAGATATTGCTTATACTCTCCAGTATAGAAGTTAGCATTGATCAATCATCAGAGTGCTCTTCTAAGTCTTACCTTCATTCTTTCAGACTTTGTATTGAAGAAAAGAGTCAAAATCTGACTTTTGATGATATTGAGCTTCTGATATCCCTCAAGAGTCACCTGATTTGCATAGGTATCTACAAGGGTATTTTTCTCCTCTAGAACTGACTTTGCGAGCGTATCAAATCCGTTATAGTTTTTGATCTGGTAGAAAGCGAGGTTAGTATCTTCACACTTTGTAAGATCAAAGACAAGACTTTGACTATCGCTTGATTTTGGAGCGATTTTCCCACAACCACTTGTCACTGGATTTGCCGCAAAAATCTTCTTATACATATCACTATTCGCATGCTCTAGGACATGCTTTGGCAAAATATAGAAGCTGAAAAAATAATTATTATCAGTTGTACTTGTTGGGAAAACAATCTTAAGCTTATCATTTTCCTGAGAGATTTGTATCTCTTGGTAGGTCTTGAGCGTCTTGATATCCCAAGCATTTTGACGAATGATATGATCATACGTGAAATACACATCATCAAGCGTCATCGGAACACCATCACTCCATACTTTCCCACCTGTTGCAAGGTTTACATAGTAGGTTTGGTAGTCCTGAGTTGTAATTTTACAAGTTTCTCCTTTAAGACCTTCAGAGTTGAGCGTCGCATATCCCACACACGCATCAAACAAAAAAGACTGATAAAACATACTCTGTCAGTCATTTTTTAGGTAAGGCAGGTAAGAAACCTGATCAAAAATTGCTTCCACAAAAGTTCATCATTTTTTAGAAGTTGATTTCGAGTTTTTTACAAGAAACTGATAACCAAGAGCCACAGTAGCAAAAAACCAGAGCACTACAATCACATAAAGAAAATAGGTCAGCGTTTTTTTTGTGGAATTAATCTCGTAATAACGATATCGCATTATTTAACATAAGGTAAAAACAGGCAGATTATTACGAAAATGATACCTGTAATAATAGCTATTTTTTGTAATTTTCATTCCATTGTTTTTTTGCTTCCGTATTCGTTCCCTCCTGCAGAAGCTCCTCCTAATCCGAGACCAAGTCCACCTCCTTTTGGAGACTGAAGCAAAACACTCGCGATAAAGATAATCCCATCAAGGATAAGTCCGATAAGGAGTAGGGTTTTCATACTATTTTTACTAGAAAAAATAAAGAATAATCTGCTGGTAACTATACGGATTTGCTTTAGAAATGCAAGTAGGAAAAAATCCTCTTGTCAAGTAGAAAGCAAGGACCTATATTTTTAAGAGATCGGAAATCAGAATATGCTCACACTTTGTAGAACATTTCTCAAGTGCTTCACCTAGCTGTTCTGATGGAAGATTTTTAACCTGATAAATCTGTTCAGTCTTTGAAATAAAGGTATAACTTGAGGATCCGTCATCTATAATTTGATCAATTTGTCAATCTAGCAAAAGTGGCTTTAGGACTTCTCGCTCAGCATTTGAAGTTGCGGCTATAGCACTTTGGATTCAAGTAGTGGAAGAAATCTGATTTCCTCCTGTTTCTACCTCAGGACTCGAAAGTTTAGCGTGACGAGAATAAATCATCCACAAAGGCATAAGAACACAACAAAATAGAACTGTTCAGAGAGAAGCCCAAAGAGAAACATTATTTTGTTCAGCACGAGTTTTTTTTGAGGATTCAGAAGCTGAGGGTTTTGAAGTATTTGAGTCAGTCATTTAAAATCAATAAACATATTAAAAACAATCTACTTTTATATTTTTATCATACAGATATTCTAGCACTTTACAAGGAAAATCCTATATATAAAATTATAGTTTCTATCTAAATATTTTCAGATTTGTTAATTTTTTCTAACTTTCTCTTGATTTCTAATATGTTATGTTTATATAACATATTGTTATATATTCATAACTTTTTTATCTTTTTTCTGATTGTAATGGGAAAAGTAAGAACTTTAAGGATTATCGGTATTATCCTTGCAGCTTGGGGATTCTGAGCTCTCATCAACCTCCTAAGCCAAATTCCTTTCAACCCTTTAACGCCATCACATTGACTTTTGCTACTCTTTGTAGTTCTCCTAATAGGTTGAGCAATACTGACGCTCTATCATGCGAGGAAGATAAAAAAACAGACATGATCTATTGAAACTGATGAGATGTTTAAGAGAATCGGTTATACCTCACTTGCAGCATCGTTTCAGCTCCTAATGTGAATCACTCTCTTAGTATCTCTACTAGAAGGACATTTTCATTTCTTAGAAACATTCAGTGCTAATGATATATTAAGGATGATATGGATATTGTGACTTGTATTACTAGGATTAAATTCACGATATTTTTCAAAACATCCAGATAAAATCTGACTTTAATCTTATTTGTAAACGAATGAAAAATCGTATCAAAGAGCTGAGAGCTCAGTATAATTTAACCCAACAAGACCTCGCAAATGGGGTTGGAGTGAGAAGAGAAACGATCGTATTTCTCGAGCTAGGGAAATACAATCCCTCACTAAAACTTGCATTTCTGATTGCAAGGAGGTTTGAACGCAGTATTGAAGAGGTATTTTATTTAGAAGCATCAGATCTCTGAGTTGAGACTGAGCAGTAAATCAAAAAACTGATTTCGATGAATGAAGTCAGTTTTTCATTTTTTCCGGATGAGAACTTCACTTCCAAGCAAGAGCAAGAGATTGACTTGAAAAGATTGAGGATTTTCGTACCTTTTGAGGTAAATTTTATCATTGATAAGCAGTATGCAGGAAGTTTCAAGAGCATTGATTTTTGATTCAGTATTTGATCCTTACAAATGAGTTCTCGCCTATGTAAAAGTAGTAGATGGCTCTTTTTCTGCTGGAGATGAAGTATATTTGATCCACTCGGACAAAAGCTTTTTCCCAACTGAAGTAGGATATTTCACGCCAGAATATACACCAGATAAATCACTTAATGAAGGACAAATCTGATATATTGTGACTGGACAAAAATCAGTGAGAGATGTGCAAATCTGAGATACCATCATCAAAGCAAAGGTTTGAAAAAACGAGGCAAAAGATGAGTATCATCAGTTTTTAATTCCTGGTTTTAGAAAGGTTACTCCCTATGTATATGCTGGAGTATACCCTATTGATTCGACTGAATACGATAAACTCAAGGACAGTCTAGAAAAACTCTCACTCAATGATAGTGCTGTTGCCTACGAAATGGAAGATAGTAAGGCTTTGGGACTAGGATTCCGCTGTGGATTTTTGGGAATGCTTCATATGGATATCATCAAGGAGAGACTTTTCCGTGAGTATGGGCTTGATACTATTTTCACGATACCAACTGTGATGTATCTAGTTAAGTCTAAAAACCTCTCAATTCCTCTCATCAAAACCTGAATGAATATCAAATGACTCGTTCAAACTGGGCTTTATCGTGAAATCCTGAAAATGGAGAAGTTTGAGCTGACAACAAGTGAAATCGAACACCTAGAACATTCAGAGTGAATTTTTGGAACTATGCTTGAAAATCCAAAGTTTAAAAAGCTGGCTGAGATTTTGAATCCTTGGATCGTAGTAAAATCAGGATCTGATATGATTGACCAAGGGATGATTGAAATGATTCTAGAACCGATTGCGAATGTTGAGGTTGTAGGACCAGAAGAATATGCGGGGAATATCATGGCACTCTCTCAGGAATATAGATGAAAACTCAAAAATATGGAATATATTGATGCAACCAGAGTTGTTTGGCATTATGAGTTGCCGATGGGAGAGATTATCGTTGACTTCTATGATCGTCTCAAGTCTGCAACCAAAGGATATGCGACCATGAACTATGAATTTAAGTGATATACATCTGATGATCTGGTGAAACTCGATATCTTTATCAATAACGAGAAGGTTGAGGCATTAACTTGGGTTGTGCATTATGATAAAGCATATTACCTTGGTCGTGAAGCCGTAGAAAAATTAAAAACACTGATTCCAAAACATCTGTTCGCGATTCCACTCCAAGCAGGACTTGGAAATAAAATCATTGCTCGTGAGACGATCTCTGCTATCAAAAAGGACGTTCTCGCTAAATGTTACTGAGGAGATGTGAGCAGAAAAAGAAAACTCCTCCAAAAGCAGAAAGAAGGTAAGAAAAGAATGAAGGCTATCGGAAGTGTTGAGGTACCTACTGAAACTTTCGTGAAGATGATCACGAGAGAATAGTTGAAACCCAATATCTTCAAAAAATATAAAGAAAAATCTGAAGTCATGCTTCAGGTTTTTTATTTTTTTATGTCAAATATTTGATCTATAGTGGGATTTCAACTCTAATAGTCTTGAAAAGATAGACAGAAACCTGTGATGAGAGACCATATTTTTGCTTGATAGCGGAGAGTGCCTGCTGGATAGTATCTATTCACTTAGTATTTGGCAGAAGAACTCAGCTCTTGTGATCCTCTCACTGCACAAGGAACACTCCTCGCTCATGCATTGGCACTTTGATGAGTTCATTTGGGTCGTTTTGGATTCTAATTTCAGTCACAAGATCAAAAATCAGCTTTTTGATTTTTTCTCAGTATTTATTGAGAATTCCGGTGCAGAAGCTATCTACGAGCAGCTCCACTGCTCTATCCGTCTTGATCACCCCATTTGCAGCCAAAAGTTGCCCAGCTGAGTCAAAGGCTGAGAAAAAAACTCCGGTCTTTGAGACGAGATTAATATGTTTTGCGAGCTCGGTTTTTATTTTAGTATTCACGTGATCCTTTTTCAAGGTAAAAGTGGCTTTTTTAGCAAAAGGAACAGGAGTTTCTTTTGGTTATTTACTTGGTATACTATATGAAAATGGTTGCAGATTGCAAGAAAAAGCTTGTTTTTTGAGAAGAGTTTCATATACTGCATGGAGCGATGCTCCAGTCGTTCAATGGATAGGACACAGTCCTGCGAAGACTGTAATCCCGGTTCGACTCCGGGCTGGGGCATTATGAAATGTTAGTTTCCGCCATTTGTAGAGCTTATTATCCGTGATGATAATAGGCTTTTTTGTATATCCACTGAGTGTTGGGCTTGCCTATTGAAACATCAATTAACTAGCCTATGTACCGATAAGGATTAATATTACCTTCGAGACTCACTATCGTATGGGTATAACGCACAGTGATAGTTTTTTTGTTTATTAGGAAAAGAAAAATCTAATACTCTTCAGCTGATATTGGAATACAGGCTATTAGTTATATAAGACAAATTTCATATAAAGAAATCAGGGGAATTAGTTCATCACTCTAACCCTAAAATAGAGCAGGCTATAGTGGGTAGCACATAGAGCAGCAAGAGATTATAGCAGGAATACCCTACCTCCTCAAGATACCTACACAATCATAATACAGCGCACAAGAACTGTATATTTGAGGGATAACAAACCTTATAAATAAAGAAAGAATACCCCCTCGACGAGGGACAGAGGAGATTAAAAACTAAATCAAATTTACTTCTCTTATAGAAGAAAGCTTGAAAAGCTTAAGGAGAAATGTATAAGAGCTTATGTTTAGATTATAGAAAAGATAACAAAATGAATGAACTTAGAGAAATAGAAAAAGTTATTGAATGAATGAGCAATAAAACTACATCCTCATTTTTACTCTTATCTCTTTGTGAAGTAAACGATCTATCATATATTAATTTACAAAATGTATTAAAAGATAAAACTTTCCAAAATTTGAATATTATACTACAAACTCCATGATGAGATGCCTCTTCTGCCTATAAAATTATCAGATTATTGAGGACTAAATGTCAAACTTTAAATATTTATGTCCCCTTTTTTGCAAAAAGTGCGGGGACTCTCATTTGTTTGTGAGCTGATAATGTCTTCTTGTCTTCTATAGCTGATCTTGGACCACTTGATGTTCAATTAACCACCCTTAATAAAGAATGACAACCAGAAACTAAATCAGCACTTGAAGAATTTAAAGCATTAGAACAAATAAAAGAAGCTAATATCAAGGTTTTTGATAGCTTTGTTGGACTACTATCCCAAAGGCTTAATGGTGTTAATTTAAAAGATTTGCTGTCAACTGCAAATGAATATGTGGCTATTACATCAGGGAAACTTTATACTGAAATTGATCCAAGAAAGCTTTGAGAATACTCAAGAGCATTAGAAATTTGATTCCAATATTGAGTAAAAATATTAACAACATGGTGAAAACAACATCCATCACAAGCCGAAGAAATTATGCATAAGTTAGTATATGGATATCCAACACATTCATTCGTTATAGACTGGGAAGATGATTTAAATCTGCCTATACAATATGTCTCTAACTTAGACGATTTAGAAGCCTTGGCACAAATGTTTATACAAAAAAAAATCCCAAAACTTGACATCATCCAACTTTTTGAATATAATCAGAGTAAGTTTACTTCTAATACTTGACAAAATGAATAGTTCAACACGCTCTTCTTATAATAAGGGCTATATTAATATCAAAAAAATCATATCAGATTCTAATAGAATCATTAACAGTTCTTTTGGAGATAATACTATAGATCAATATAAAATTAATATTGAAATGCCGGATATTGATTCAGAGAAAGAGAAAGAACAAACAATTAATGAAAATACGACAAAAAAAGTAAATGATAAGAAAGAACAATATTACTATCAATACTATTAATCTGAATCTTGTTCTTGAGTCTTTTTTGGCAAAAAAAGAAAAGAAATCAGACTTCTTAAACTAAAAAATCTGACAAATTAAGTCAGATTTTTCTTATAATAAATTTATCCTCTAAACTCCCAAAAATAGTACTTCTATCTTATACCCTTCAAAATTTCATAGAGGACGAATTGTTGCATTATTATTTCCCAGAAATTTTTTAAAAGTTGACTCAAATTTGGTACTATAGGTTGGAGCTCACATATGAAGTTGTTCTCAAACATCTACTCCAATATCCTGTTTAATAAAATGTGCCATTGCATCTCTTACCTCGCGTCACTCTACTGTTGTTTTCACAGTATGAAATCCGTAAAGGTTGTCTTTGTACAAATCCTTCAATGGAGTGTAAATACAGATAATTCTTGTTTCCATTCTTATGCTAGTTAAGAATTGAAATATAAGTCTTATACCCTTACTCATCAAAAAGTCAACACAAAAATCAGAATTCTTAGCCTATTTTCCTTGCTATCTAATACTTCTCTGATAATCTAATGTAACTTCTAACCACTGCTCCTAGTACCCCACGAGCTAGATCAGCTCTTCTATGTTTGATCGTAACTTCGATCGTAGCTCTCTCCTCCCGAAGATTCTCAAAGATCTTGGAGTGTCAGAATAAACCTAAAAACCTCCTCAATCCCCTTTCAAATATTTTCATTTTTTCCCCACTCTTCACCTCAAAAATCCACTCCAAGAACAACAACTAGAAACACTAATCTCAACCTCTATTTTCACCTTTTTTGTGAGGTTGGAGAGATGGTCTAAGGAGGCTTTGTTTCGTTTAAAAACAAGGGAATACTCATATATCAACAGCGATTTCTCATCAGATTTTTCACCTTTTGATAACAAAAAAATCTCCACAAAGATGTGGAGATTTCTCGCTTGTCATCTAGAACTTTTAGTGTTCAAGAGAAAAGAGATGATGCAAGTCATGTTTGGTGTTCAAAACTTGATTTCTCATCTGAGAAGAAAAGCTATCGCTAAGATTCAATGTGCTAGAAAGCGCATTTGAAGTATGAGAAATATATTCATTGATTTCAGCTTCCTGAGATCTTAAAATATCCGCTTGCTGCGTATTTTTTCTCATTCTGGCAGATTGCTTCTGAAGGTATAACGCTTCATTTGGTTCAAGTCCTTGAACAATATCCTTTTCATAACTATTATATCTAATTGTGTCTGTTTTTTTCATGGCATTATATGATTAAGTATAAAATGCTTAAATACTAAGCAAAAGATCAAAAAAGTCTGATTTTTTGTGAGGTTTAACCTTGTTTATTTTTTTCCAAGTACTGGTATCAACTAGAGTGTGTCCATCATATCTTTGAGTAAAGTAGCGAGAAATCATTTCTTCTCCTCTCTGAGTGCTTGATTTTTAGTATTAGCACTTTGAGGTTCAGAAGTAGGTTGATAGGCTGAAGTTGTTGACTCTTTAGGAGCAAAATCAAAAGCCTGAACGATTAGATCCGCTAGCTCTCCTCTCGTGATCGGTTTGGAGGTCTCTCACTGATCCATGTTGAGCAACTTAGCTCTAGTAGCTTGGGAAACAAGCTGATAAGCCTCTCACTTAGTAAGCTGAGCATGAGGTAAAAACAGATATCCTGACTGTTCATTACGAAGTAGAAAATCTCATATCTCATTTGTAAGCAAATATTCCAAATGGGGAGCAAAGGCTGCAAAATAGGTTGTATCATTGATTTTTGGTAAATGAGTAAAATTAGTAATAACAAGTGCTTTTCACTGCTGAGCCAGTAAACTATTGGCGAGCATAACTATTCAGTCCGCACGAAGGACATCATTGTCTGGATAGAAATTACCATTCTTACCAGCTACTACCCCGAGCTGTGCTAATTTGGTAATTGCCGCATGATATCTATGATTACTAATATCATTAAATACCGGTGATATGATACTTTTTTCCAACTGGAAAATATCTGCCAAATATCAGGCCATCTGTGATTTAGTAAACTGAGTATCAGAAGAAGAAATCAGATTTACTTTCTCTTTTTGACCGATATATGGATTGAGATCTAAAATAGTGTTAAGGATCTGCATCGCTTGAACAGGAGTAATTAGAGCATCAAGCTCAATTGTCCCTAGATGATCAAGAAATCATAAAGCTTTTGCGGTATTGAGTTTTTTGAGAAGAAGTGCATTTCCATAACCTTGCTTGAAAAAACTCTGATCAGAAAGACCGTTAGTTGATTCTAGTGAATATCCAAGTTTGTATCTATAAATATCTAGTACAACTCTGATAAAGTCACTGGTACGAACAAAGTTATGTGGATAATATTTTCCACTTGCTCATCATTGAATAACTCAAATACTAGCGAGAGCTTCAATACTTGCTTTATGAGGATCAGTACTGATATCTCAAAAAGCAGGCAAGAGTGCTGATTCTGTCTGAGGTAAAACGCTACGAACGATTGGATATTTTATATCAGAAGCTGAATCAGGTTTTTCTTTCTGAGATTTTTCGATCCCAGTTGAAGCACCATCCATACCATCTTGCATAAAATTTACCAGGTTGTTCCATACCTTTTTAGCACTCAAGGCAACATCAGTCTCAATTTCCTTTTGGAGGCTAGAAGCTGGAGTAATTGGATTTGATTCTGTATTCTTGATACTTGTAATATTTGAGGCAAGCACACTAGAAACAGTATATCAAAAGATCACAATCACTGCTAAAACTTTCCACATCCCTCCAAAATGAGTTCTTGAAGGTTGTTTCATCTTGTCTTTTTTTATGAATAAAACGGCTTGTGTGTAGAACCTTTTTATTCGTTTACAAAGACAATTTGTGAAGAATACTGTTCACACTCTGAAAAACTCATCAGAAAAAATCTGATTTTTATGGTTTATTTCAGAGGTACTATCTAAAACTTTATTCTCCAAAGGAAGTGGATTTTTCCTATCACAAGATTACTATCATTCTTGCGACAACAATATTATATATCTTTTTTTAAAAATGTCAATTTTTTGAAAAGATTTTTGATAATCATTAAAACACTAGTTTTAAACTATATTTTTATTTATCATCTTCTTTATTTTTTACAAGTTTTTTATATATTTTCTTATGTTTATTTATTTTGTCAATATTTTGAATTGATTTTAGGGAGGGAATCATTATAGTGAGAGTATCAAACATAAAAAAACATTTAGAAAATGAAAAAAATCGTAGTATTCGTAGTTTTGAGCATACTTTTATTTGCATGTTCAAAGAGTGAAGATAGCTATCAAGAACCTATTTCTTGGAAAACTGGTATCTTCACTAGCCAAATCACAAAGCAATCCTCATTGATGATTACATTCGCTCACTCATCTGAGCTCATTGAGCTCGTAAGATTTCAAAGTGAGTGGACCATCTCTACCCGAGATAAAACCTATACCTTAAATCTTAAAGAGTCAGATTTTATCTGGTCCAATGAAGATAAGAAGCTGGAGGGCATATATACTGTCCCCTTGCAAGTTGGAGATTATCAACGAGCAAGTGTTCGCTATCTCCATGGAGAAGTTCGTATCAATGGGAAATGGAAGAGAATGACGTTTTAGTCGTAATACTTGGCAGAAAAAGCTGACTTCTGTATGAGGAGTCAGTTTTTTGATTGTTTTCAAATTGATTTTGGAGAAGAAAACACTACACTCAAAACTGATTATTCAACTTTATTCTCAATCAAGACTATCTGCAATGCCTACTATGAATAAATATGAGTTTGAACTTCGCTTTCTATCATATAGAGGGCTTAAGACGAGGTTTAGACTAGATTGGGATAATGATACACTCATAGCACTCAGCCAAATATCAAATAAAGGAGTCCTTGAAAAGTCGGTACCTGAGACCTCCCCTGAGGACTTAAAAAGATTTACTCATGAGAGCTATACACAGTTCAAAAAAGACTTTATCGCAAAATATACAGATTTCTACCCCCTTCCAACCTCTAAGTATAGCCTAGCTGAGTATATTGATAGACTTGAATATGAGCTTAAAGTGATCAAGGAAATGGGGTTTAATTCCTACTTTTTGATCGTATCAGACTATGTGAGGCGAGCAAAAAAACAAATGATCGTAGTAGGTCCAGGAAGAGGTTCTGGTGCTGGTTCTCTCCTTGCTCGAGCAATTGAAATTACGGATATTGATCCGCTTCCATTTGATCTCCTCTTTGAGAGATTTTTGAATCCAGCGAGAATATCAATGCCCGACTTTGATATCGACTTTGAGGATACGCAGAGACAGAGAGTAATTGACTATTGTTCACAAAAATATGGACAGGAAAAGGTTTGCTCAATCGGAACCTTTATGAAGATTGCAACAAAAGCGGCATTTAAGGACTCTGCTAGAGCGGTTGGAGTACCTTTTGAGAGGGCCAATCAGATTTCTAATATGATTCCTGATAAAGTTGGACTCAAAAGTCTAATCAATGATCCCTTGCCAGAGTTTGAAGAAGTGCAAAACATCTATAATACCGAAGACAATGTGAAGAAGGCCTTTGACCTTGCCTGTGGGATCGAAGGGAACCTCAGACAGCTTGGAGTTCATGCCTGTGGAATCATCATCGCTCCAGAACCTGTTTCAACCTATACTGCAGCTCAATATGTCAAGGAAAATGATCACACCATCGTAAGTCAGTATGATGGACCGACACTAGAACAAATCTGACTTTTGAAGATGGATTTTCTCTGACTTAGGAACCTCTCAATCATCAAAACTTGTATCAAAATTATAAAAGCCAGACACGAACAAGAAAACAAAACTCTAGATCCGATTTTTGAACATTTCTTAGAAACTACCTCATTTCAACCGGATATCAACGATACTTTCACCTATGAAAGCGTATTTAAGGAGTGAGATACGACCTGAATTTTCCAGTTTGAATCTCAGGGGATGAGAAAGTTTTTGATCCAGCTTGAGCCAAACTCAATCAATGATCTCGTGGCTATGAATGCGCTTTATCGTCCAGGTCCGATGGAGTTTATCCCAAGATATATTGAGAGAAAACACGGTAGAGAGGAAATTTCCTATATGAGTGCAGAACTAAGAGCTGAACTCACAAAAAAGTATGGAGCCGAAGTTGCAGAAGAAGAAAATAGAAAACTGATTGAAGATCTTTCTCCTATTATGAGTTTGACCTATGGAATTGCGGTATATCAGGAACAGTTGATGTTTTTGGTACAAGCAATGGCAGGGTTTTCACTGGGTGAGGCAGATATGCTCAGAAGATGAGTTGGTAAGAAGAAAAAAGAGGTAATCGAAAAACTCAAAAAAGAATTTGTAACAAGAGGAGAAACCTATAAACAATATAAACCTGAGACAACAACGAATATCTATGAGAAGATGATCGAGCCTGCGGCTTCTTATTCGTTTAATAAGTCGCACTCGGTATGTTATGCGATGATTGCCTATCAGACTGCATATCTCAAGGCACATTTTCCACTTGAGTTTTCCGCAGCATTGATTCGCTCGGTTGAGGAAGACACTGATACTCAGAGCTTTTATATCTCAGAGATTCAGAACAAAGGGATCTCTGTACTCGGACCTGATGTCAATGAATCATTTAACCATGTAGCTGCGATCTGAGATGTCATCAGACTTTGATTTTTTTCTACAAAAGGGATTGGTGAAGATGTGTGAGAAACGATTCAGCAAGAAAGACAAAAAGGTGGGAAATTTACTTCTCTAGAAGACTTTCTCAAGAGGTGTGCGAGTATTATCAATAAAAAATCTCTAGAAAACCTGATCAAGGCTGGTGCCTTAGATGCCTTTGGAGATAGAAATGTATTACTAGAAAATGTTCAGAATTTGATTGACTGGACGAAGAATATTGCGACAGCGGATTTTGGACTCTTTGGTGGGCTTCAGGTCGATACAAAAATCCAAATGAAGCCAGCTCAGCCTTCTAACCTTTTGGAGAGGCTCATGATGGAACAGGAAACCTTTAAGGCATTTATCTCTGGAAATCCACTGGATGGACTCTACCAATATATCAAGAAAGGATCTTTCCTCAATCAAGTCTTAGAAAAAAATGATTATCCAAAATTTATCATCCACGGGTATATCAAGGAGATTCAAAGAGCAAAGAAAAAATGATTTTTCATTAAGATTGAGGATATCTCTGGGGATTGGGAGTTTTTTACGAGAGATGCTCTAGATTTCAAGAAATTTGACCTTGTGATCATTTATGGAAGCAAGAGTAATGGTAGAGTGTACCTAGATAAAATCATTAAAACTGACTATGAGACACTGATCAAACTCGCAGGAAGCAAATACGATCCTGAATGGACCGTTGTAAGAGCGAAAAAAGAGAGATACGGTGAAGAAAAGAGTAAACAAATTGAGAAAATCAAGTCAGAGAGTGCTGATAGCACAATCCAGGAGCAAAAACCGAGCAGACATTCTCATGAAAATGACGAGGAGAGCATTGAGGAGGAACTTAACTCAGAAGAGATGAATCCAGGGAAAATCTTTCCTGATAATGAGACTGAGGAAGAGGAAAACTTAGAACAACTAGATCAAGAAGACGATGAAACGCTTGAAATAGATGAGGAAAATGATGAAGATCAGGATTCTGAACCTCTTTGACCTACAACACCTGATCAAGAACCATTCTGTATCTCGAGTTTGCCAGATAATCTAGAAAGCATCCAGCTTTTGGCAGATATTCTAAAAAATCAGCCAGGAGATATTCCTGTAATGATCATGGGAAAGGAGAGACTAGTCAATGATTATGGACTTCAGATGCTAAGGGAACATTTTTGAAAATAGAAGATTCCAAAACTAAGAAGATTATATATAAAATAGAATAATCAAAATGTAAAGAGAAAATAAGGGGAAATTTCAGATTTTTTTGCTTTTTGGTGAGAAAGAAGGTATACTTAGGTATCTTTTTAGTTTTCAATAGGAGACTAGTATGAAAGTATCAACAAAATCTGAACTAAAAACAAAAAAAAGCCAGCGACCATCACAGCTTTCTAAATCGGTAAAGAAAGTAAAAGAGGTAATCCCAGCAAAGGCAAAAACAGCAGAGCCCCATGATTTTATTTTCCCAGAACAGGGAAAATGGATGACTGAATCACTTCTAAAACTCCTTTCCAAGTGGAATATTATCTCTGTTGGACTAGCACTTGGATACTTTGCAGTATTTCATATTGTGCAGGGGGCTTTTAGAGCGAATAGCGAATATCTTCTCAGCCTTTTATCTGCGGTTGGAAAGACACTCTCAACCTGAGATGCTGAAAGACTGTGAAATGATATTCTCCAGTATAGTTATCACCTACAATTTGCAGTTAGCCAAGCGGCAGCGCTTGGATTAGGAGTTCTCATAGTTCTATTCCTAGGCTCTCAAGCAATTAATTATAAAAAATGAAAACTGAATATCTTGAGCTTTTTGGTAATATTAGCGATTTTTATTAGAATTGCGTTAGTATTTATCCCATATGCAGAGCTCTATTTTCAAAACTAATAAGCACTACTAGATAGAAAAACAATCAGCAAACAAAAAACTGGTTGTTTTTTTATTTTTCCCCTCTTTCTATTGACATTCATTTTTTAATACTTATAGTATTGCTTCAAAATATTTTGCTATTTATCTTTCAGATCTTTTGGAATATGAATAAATTACAAACAGGACTTTTGATTTGAGCACTAGGGATTTCTGTTTCCAGTGGTCCAGATCAGCATTCTTGATATCTTGAAGAGCAAAGAGCCAGACTCTTTGATACTTTAAATACTCCTGAACAAGTTGATCCTACAGCTGAATCAACAGCTAAAAGCAAAGAAGAAATAGCTGATGAGGTGCTCATTCATACGGATTCGATTGCAAAGTTTCAAAATACACCTTTTGCGGTAAAAGGAAGAGGGAAAATGATTGGATCAAATCTCGGGAATGTGCTCGGATACGGACAGGCTGAAAAAATCATGAGAGAGCGAAATAGTTATCCTAGTCCAATGCAATTTCAGGCGATACAAAAGTATGATGATCTCGAAACGCTCAGTTTTCCATTGATTTATCCAGACTTAAAAGAGGTCTTTCCAGCTCAGTGGGAAGAGTTTCTTGAAAATGAGGATTTTTTGAAATATAAAGATGAGAATGCTGATCATATGCTAGTGGTCACAAAAGTTGAGGACTGAAAACATGCGCTTGCCTACTATGAAGATTGAGCACTCAAACTTGCAACTTATGTATCTATTGGACTCCCTTACCGTAAAACTGTGAGCGGAGCTTTTGATCTGCAGCATGATATGATTTTCCGCAGATCGAGAAAATATGATAATGCACCAATGCCCTATGCTCTCCATATCACAGGAGGTTTCTTTCTCCATCAAGGACGAAGTGATGGAAAACCTAGATCGCATGGTTGTATCAGAGTTCCTGGACTCTATCAAAAGTGGCTCTATGAGCATCTTCCAAGATGAGAAAAAGCAGACGAAACCTGAGAGGTTCAGTCTACTCGCATTATCCTTGATAAACTTTACAATTAAAGGCAAGTTCATCATGTCGTTTTCATAAGCATCTGATGAATGCTCATTCTGGTCGCTGAAGCATTACAAAACTCATCAATACTCAGCACGAGAATACCCTTTATCCCCTGCACTAACGTCAGCAATTCATACTTATGATTGCTGATTTTTTGAAGTGTTGATTTTTCAGCTTGTTTAGTGAGTTTTTTCTGAGGTGAGAAAAAATAATATAAATCTGAAAGGAGATCTTTTGCAGATTTTTTGTCTTCTAGTGGGCACAGTTTATTGATTTTTTCAGTATTTTGGGTATTGAGAAAAACAAGGTACTCACGAAAAGAATTCAGATTTTTCTCTATATTTTTTAGTTTGTATCGATGAAGATATTTTAGTGAAGAGATAGCTTCTTCCTTGATATATCAGGCGATCGAAAGCTCGTTGATCTCTTGCGTTAGGCTCTCGAGCAATTCCTCTGTTTTGGTCATTGGTATCTTTGCTAATGGCTAGGTAAAAATTGAGAAATTAGTTTTTTGCTCTAGAGTGAGAGCATTTTTAGCTGAGTATTAAGCTTGAGGTACTGCAATAATGCCTCATCATGAGTAACCAAAACAATAGTATTTCCAATTTGATTAGCCTTGATAAGAATATCTGCCATCTGAAATGTACTCTCTGGATCAAGATTTCCTGTAGGTTCATCAGCAATGATAAAGTCTGGTGAATGAATAATTGCTCTTGCCATTGCGACCTTTTGTTTTTCTCCTCAGCTGAGTTTTTTGATATCTTTAATTTCAATACTTGAGAGATCAAGGAGGTCTTTTACCGCTTCATACTTTTTCTTGATCACTGCAAGTGGAGCTTCCTCAAGGAGCAATGGGTAAATAATATTTTCCTGAGGAGAGAGACTCTGAATCAACTGATAATCTTGAAAAATAATTCAGATTTTTCTTCTATATCTCTGAATCTCACTCTCACCAAGTACTGCAAGATCCTCCATTTTATAAAAAATAGTATTTTTATGAGGTCTAAGCTGTCCTATCAAAAACTTTACGAGAGTTGATTTTCCGCTTCCAGATTTCCCAGTGATAACAAGAAAATCCCCCTTTTTAAGTTGAAGATTGAACTTTTTGAAAAGTTGTCTTTTGCTCTCAGGATATCCCCAAGTGAGATCTTTGATATTAATGAGTGGAATATTCGTTTTATCTGCTATTTGCATGAGCTAGTTATTTAAGAGTAAATTTCTTAGCTTAAGTATAGCTGAAAAATAAGAAAAAACAAAAAAATCTGATATCAGATTTCTTGTTGTCCTTGACAAGTGAGGGAGATGATTTTTTGTTGTAATTTAATTGAAAGAATTCTAGAAAAGCCAATTACTCTTTTAGTGCTCTCCAAGCTCTGACTCGGAAAACTTTGACTCAAAACGCTCAACTTTGCTAGCAATCAGTGGCTTCAAAAAGAAATCTGATTTCTACTTTTCATTTCTTAGTATCTTCTCCAGACATAGCTTTTCACATTCACTTGACATTAAATCAGAAATATATAGTATATATCTTCACAAATACAAAAAAGTAAAACGCATGAAAAAGAACATTGAATGCACACTTGTGCTGATTAAACCTGACGGGGTTGCAAAGGGACTTCACAAAGAGGTCTTTGCTCGCTATCGTAGAGCATTTCTTCAAGCTATTTATTGCAGTGATGAAATTATCGCAACTGAAGAACAACTCTATGAGCACTATGAAAGGATCGGACAACTGCTGACTCGTAAAGGAGAGGCAATCTTTAACGAGACAGTACAATACATGATGTCAGGTCCTATCTTAAAGGCGATTATCATTGGTGAGGATGCCGTTCAAAAGGTACGCGAACTCAACGGTGAAACCAAGCCTTGGGAAGCGAAGAAAGGAACGATTCGTGCAGATTTTGGAAGCACAGATCTAAATGGTCCGATCCGCAATGTTGTCCACTCTTCTGCGACCCTTGAGGAAGCAAAAAAGGAAATCAAGGTCTGGTTCTCAAAAGAGGAACTCAAAAGGTACCTTCCAAATCAGTATCAGGAGTATTATCCTGATTAGCTGGTTTCTCAAAAAAGCTCAATAGGAATCCCTGTTGAGCTTTTGCGTTTTATAAAATATGAGAAGAAAAAAATCTGATTTCTTTATGTGTTGTATTAACTCGTTTCAACGAACATTGTCCTACTGCGGTAGTGAAGCGCTTCCATCACATCTGAGAGCGTAAGGTGCTCTCTAGCCTGCATATCTGCGATTGTCCTCGCAAGTTTGAGAAGCCTATGCACCACTCTCCCTGAAAGGGTAAACTTCTCAGTCGCTTGAGCAAGAAAATCCTTACTCGCGCTATCAAGTTTGATAAACTGTTCGATATCCTTTGCCTGCATAGAGGCATTATTTTGGATGGCAGTTCCCTTAAAACGCTGCTGCTGAAAGGCTCGAGCTGTTTGAATATCCTTGAGTAAATCCGCTGAAGATTGATTTTGAGTTTTTTCAAGAAAAGCAGAAATATTTTCTCTAGGAATTTCAAGGATCATATCAATTCTATCTAAAAGGGGACCCGAAATCTTACTCTGATACCTTTTTACCTCTCAAAGTCCACAAGTACATTGTCTTTCTGGATCTTTATAATATCAACATTTACAAGGGTTCATTGAAGCAACAAACATTAAGTTTGCTGGATATTGCACGCTACCATGAGCTCTAGAGATATTGATGACTCTATCTTCCAGTGGCTGCCTGAGGACCTCCAAAACCTCTCTTGGAAACTCGGTTAATTCATCAAAAAAGAGAACTCATTTGTGAGCTAGAGATACTTCTCCTGGGGTAAGATTACTCCCTCATCAGATAATTGCAACCTTGGAAGCGGTATGATGTACCTGTCTAAAAGGCCTTTTGACAATCAGTGGCTGATCCTTACTGAGCTTTCAAACTACAGAATAAATCTGACTCACCTCAAGGATCTCATCTGAAGCCAATGGAGGCAAAATGGTTGTCAAAGCTTTGCTCAGCATGGTTTTCCCGCTACCGGGAGCTCAAACCATCAGTACATTGTGCAGTCCAGCTGCCGCAATACTCAGGGCTCTTTTTGCAAAAAGATGACCTTTGATATACTTAAAATCATAGCTATCATCAGTATTTTCATCTTTTAATTCTCCGAGTGCTTTGGTATTGCGAGCATAGGCAAGTTTTTCTCCTTTGAGGAAAAAATCTAAGAGCTCAGAGAAATGCGAAAGCGGAATAATCGTAATATCTGAAATATACTCCAGCTCATAAAGGTTTTCTCTCGGCACAAAAAAAGTTTGATAGCCCTGCTGTTTTGCAGAGATTACACTAGGCAAAAGCCCATTTACCCTCTTGATCCTTCCATCCAGTCCAAGCTCTCAAAAAAAGAGAAACTCACTCATCCTCTCATAATGATTGAGCTTCCCATCATAGATCAGTCCGAGCAAGGCAACAGCCATTGGGAGATCAAAACTTGTTCAGACCTTTTTGAGATGACTAGGAGAAAGATTGAGCACAAATTTCCTCTTTGGAAGATCTATTCCGACGTTTCTAAAGCATCCTCTAATCCTCTCTTTGGCTTCCTTAATACTCGCATCGGGTAGCCCAATAATCTCAATATTTGGCAAAGCCCTATTACTATCAGCCTCTACGAGAATCTCATAGCCTAAAAGTCCAATGGTAGTGAATGTTTTGATATGCGTTGTCATTAGAAAAAAATATGATAAATCAGATTTACCATATTTTTCTTCCCACAAAAATCAAGTCAAAATGAGCCAATACTCTCTTGTCAAAAAAAAGTTTGATATCATTAATCGTGCTTGCACTGGCATTGAGTATCATCGTCGTGGCAAGAACAACTATGTCCGTGATGATGTTCATGATGATGGTGCCCATGGTGATGATGTTCGTGCTGATGGAAGGTATTTTCATAATTTTCATAGCCCTCATGCTGATCATCTCCGTGATCATGCCCACAGCAGCAACATCCACCTTCACACTCCTCCTCTGGCATTTCAAGAGATCCAGTTACGGCTCTAAGTACAAAGTCTAACACTTCATCATCAGATACGCTTTGACCTGACATTTGCTCGATCATAGTTTTTAGTTTTACGAAAGCATCATGATTTTCTTGACTGATTTCTAGAGTTACTTTTGTCATGTGATTGATTGAAAAAAAGGGTAAAATTCTGATAAGGATTGTAATGATTTTCCTCTGGACTACAAGAGCAGAAAGAATTCAGATTTTTTATTTTAGGAAGTTAGTCATGATTGAACAGACCTCAACATACCCCATGTATGGTTGATAGTAAAAAACCAAACTACAAAACCTAAGTTCCTTTGGTCTATCATCTCAACATTGCTGATCAACTCCAGCAACACAATCTAAACAGGCATACGGATCATTTTCTCCCTTATCATATAATCATTCTACCTGAATATATCTACCATATCCCCCCATTGAAGTATCAGGCTTCGTAGGATTTAGAGGAGATCAATATTTTCTCTGATATGTAAATTCATCAATCCATTCTCCATTTACAAAATGAAGTAAAAAATTACGATGTCAATCCTTACGAGCTATTCAAGGTAAGAAAAATGTTTTTATCCAAAATGGGAAGTTTGCCTTTCTCTGAAGATGTTCAAACCATCAACAACTTGGTCAGACAATAGGATTTCTAATACCATTTACTGCGGGTATATATACATAATACTGATTTCCCTCGATCTCTTTAGTTGAAATATACCCTCTAACATAACGAATCCATTGATCATTGGCACATCAGTCATTACCTGAATCAACCATCGGATCTGCTTTGAGCCGACACATATTCTTACTATCGGACCACCTTCTCCAGTTACTATTCCTAATATTATATACTGCTTCGAGTCCCTCTTTTGCGAGATTGAGAGCTATGGTCCTTTGTGCTGTTTCTGAAATATAGGTCGTAGTCTTATTGATTCCCTGCATGATCACGAGTACTCCCATTGAGAGTACAAATACTACAACAAGAACTTCTATCAGAGTAAAACCACCAAGAGGTTTTTTCTTTTTGAGTCCTCAACTTATGTTTTGCATATCACGATTTTTAAGGTAAATACTGAATGTACTCTAGCTATTCTTTTCCCCTTTTCAAGAGAAATAAAAGCAAATCCATCTGATTTCTAATCAATTCCTACTGATTTTCCGAGTGATACCATCACCGCAATCAGCTTTTTATTTTTTTTCTACTTCAAATTTATATTTTTTGGAGAATTGAGATTGTGCAGTTTCCATCTGAGCGTCGAGCTTGGCGAGAGACTGAGAAAACTGAGTCATATAATTTGAAAAAATCTGAGTATCTCTACGATAAAACTCACTAGCTGATCCCGAATACGCTCCAATCAGCTCGACTACTGGTCTTTCATAGTTATCCAGAGCAACCTGAAGTCCAGAAATATAATCAACAACGGCATCTTTGAGTATTGTTTCACGGCGTCGTCCATCTTGAAGAGCTACCTTATCTTGAAGTGATTTAAGCTGATCTCTGAGTCAGATATAGAGCTCTGCTAGATTTTGTCCATCATATTTTTTTTCTAAAGTTGTGAAATACTCATTTACTGCATCTACAGCCTGAATCTGAAATGAGATGATTTTATTATTATATTCCTGAGCAGTGAGTTCTGGCCTTGATTTTGCACATCCAGTGATAATTAAGAGAGCAAAAAAGACTAAAATCAGATTTTTTATTTTCATGTATAGTGATTTTGTAGATTAAAATACTTTATTTTGAGTAATAGAGATAGTTGAGAACCGTTGCCTTGAGTTCTTCTGGAGAATATTTTTCGGTAGGTTTTCCTTTTTCATTGAGGATGAAATATTGGATAATCAGCACCACAAGCTCAACAAATGCCGACTGATTGATCGGGATATTATCATGATAGGTTACTGAAAGCTGCTCTAGATAATTAACATACCTCCTGATAGAATATCAAGATTCCTCAGGACTAAGCTTTTCATAGAAAGGGAAAATCTTGTACTCTTGAGCCTCTTTGATAAAAAAAGGAACAAAAAATCAGACAATTACCTTGGTATTTCCATCTTTTCTCAGATAGGTGATATTATTTTGAGGATTGATAGTTTTGAAAAAGGTATCATAGATTGCCTTTATCAATTCCTCATGGCTGATTTTTTTTAGAAGCATAGAGAGAAAGGCTGCAAAATGCTGATTGAGGGTTTTGTCAGCTTGGATTTGCTGAGCCACTTGTTTGGCTTTTCTATTTTCCTCTTGGGCTTTTTGGACGGCTTCCTCACTCACCTGATCAATATTGCTTCTCGGGGTTCAAAAATCATCTATTCCGCCTATTATTTCTGCCATCTTGGTGAAAAAAGATAAAAATTCAGACTTTAATTTATTGTTTTTGCCTTGAAATTCAAACCCAATTCACTATACAATGACTATTGTAATTTTGGTGAGGTGGATGAGAGGCTGAAATCAACTCACTGCTAACGAGTCAGACGAGAAATCGTCTCGAGGGTTCGAATCCCTCCCTCACCGATTTTGCATATCTCATTTGAGAAATTTATGGACTGTTATGGCACTATAGCTCAGCAGGTTAGAGCGCGCCTCTCATAAGGGCGAGGTCGGTGGTTCGAGTCTACCTAGTGCCAATTATCTAAAGATCATCTCAAAAGTCATTCATATTTTATTTTGTTTGTTTTAAGGTATTATGGCCGCAAAAAAGAAAGGAGGAGTTGTAAAGGTTGCAATGGTATGTAGTGAATGTAAAGCTACAAATTATTTTACAAATATCAACAAGGCTGTTACTCCAAAGCTTGCTCAAAACAAATACTGCAAGCACTGTAGAAAGCATACTGAACACACTTCAAAGGAAAAACTTAAGTAAGAATTCAGATTTTTTTTAGATTTTTATTGTACATTCTAGAATGTTGACTATTAGATTATCTAGACACGGTAGAACCAAAAGACCTTTTTATAGAATCGTATTGACTGAACATACTAAGCCAGCAAAGTTTGGATACAAGGAAGTTTTAGGTTCTTATGATCCTCTTCATCATATCCTTCAAGCTGATGTTGAAACTATCAAGGCTTGGGTAGCTAAAGGATCTCAGATGTCTGAGAGAGTTGCAAAACTTCTTTATAAAGAAACAAATGATGCTCTTTTCCAAAAATTCTTTGAAATGAGAGAAAGAAAGAGCCTCCCAAAGAATGCAGACAAGTAATTCTGCTATAGTACTGAAAAATCCCTTGAGGGTTTTTTCTTTACCTTTAATTTTTGATTTGATGATCAATGATCGGATTGGATAATGTTTGAGGATTTCAGGAAGTGGTGTTATATGGATTAGGAGGACTTGTTTTGGTGATTTGTTGAGGATGTATTTATGCGTTTTTTAGAGCAATCTTCTTTTTTATCTTTTCAAAAGGAGACGAAAAGCAGATAAAGGCTGCCTGGGATAGCATCAGATACATGATTTTGGGTATGTTTTTGACAGTAATGTTGATCTTTGTTTCTCCATCACTATTGAAATTTATGCATCTTCAGGGAGCAGAAAACTATACTCCAAGACAGATTTTTACTTATATGGGAAAAATTCTTGGACATCTTTGAAAACTTGGGAATTTCATCAAAGATTCTCAGGTTCAGAATCAGTATAATGGAGATTTGTATTATAAGGATCTCACTCCTAGGACTTCTGCTCTTTAATACTACAAATAATAAAAATCTGACTTCAGCACAATGGAGTCAGTTTTTTTGATTATTTTTTTAAAAAAGTATTGACTTTTTTATGTATTATATGTATATTTGGTGTCTAATATAAAACAAATCGCACCATGGCAGACAAATTTGCACAGGGGTATAGTGGAACAGATTCTACTACTGCCCAAGGGAATTATCTCTCCCTTGTATCAGAGAAGATAGTCGCTCTTGAGAAAAAAGTTTATGAGGCATACCAAGAAGCTGAACGTTTCAAAGAAGAAGCCTTTAGACAGTCTGAGAGTGGAAAGAAACTTAGGTCTCTAGCAGACAATAACAAACTTGAGGAGTTAAATAAAATTCTCCGAAAGGTAGTTCCTCTTTTGAAAGAATCCTATGAGGAGCTCAATACCGATCATAATCTTCACTTCCATGATCCAATAACTATCATATAGTGAAGCTTATAGTAAAAGAAAGAAACTCTCCTAGTAAACTAGGGGAGTTTTTACATATTTAAGCTTCTTAGTCTATTTTACAGAAAATCAAAAATACTCTTAATATAATTTTCTGAAAAGCTCGAGACTCCCAAGCTGTTCTCGACTGAGTTCTTGCTTCCCAAAATGTCCATAGCTTGCAGTAGCTTTGTAGATTGGTTTTCTAAGCTGAAGGAAATCAATAATTCACTGAGGACTGAGATCAAAATGTGTTTGAATAGTCTCAAGAATCAGTTTTTTTTCTACTTTTGCAGTTCAGAAATCCTCAAGGAAGAGGCTGACTGGCTGTTTTACTCCAATTGCATAGCTAATTTGCAACTCACATTTCTCACAAAGTCCGCTTGCTACGATATTTTTAGCAAGATATCTTGCCATATAGGCAGCACTTCTATCAACCTTGGTCGGATCTTTCCCAGAGAAAGCTCCTCCACCGTGCCTCCCCATACCACCATAACTATCTACAATGATTTTTCTCCCAGTCAATCCACAATCTCCGACTGGTCCTCCAATATAGAAGCTTCCAGTTGGATTGATATGAACAACTGTTTGTGCATCCATAAGATCCCCAACAATTGGTGCGATCACCTCCTTTTTTATCGCTTGATGAAGCTCTTCTTGAGTAATATCTTTGCTATGCTGCGTAGAAACCACAATAGTTGCTATTCTTTTAGCTTTTCCATTTTCATATTCTACACTCACTTGAGTTTTCCCATCAGGACGAAGGAATGAAAGAAGTCAGCTTTTTCTAACTTTGGATAATTGGAAAACAAGCTTATGAGCAAGATCAATCGGCATTGGAAGGAAAGACACTGTTTCATTGGTTGCATAACCAAACATAATTCCCTGATCTCCAGCCCCTCAAGTATCTACTCCCATCGCAATATCAGGCGACTGCGTATGAATTAGGACTTCTACCTCACAGCTTTTCCCATCAAAAAATTTCTCCTCACTATCATAGCCAATATCGCAAATCACCTTTCTAGCAATGGCTTCATAATTGACCTGCGCTTGAGTAGTAATTTCACCAGCAATAATCAGCTTATTAGTTGTAATCAAGCATTCACAAGCCACTCTTGAGAAAGGGTCTTGCTCTAGGCAGGCATCAAGAATCGCATCAGAAATCTGATCGCAGATTTTGTCTGGATGTCCTTCAGTCACTGATTCTGAGGTAAAAAGGATTTTTTCATTACTCGTGTTCATTGTTTATATCTATAAAAAGTTAAAAGATCGATTTTTCTCTCCTTTGAGAAGTTTCTAAAAAAGAAAAAAATCTTTCCCGAGCAGAAAGACTTGATGCATTTTTAAAAGTGGATCATATCTTTCCCTTGCGGGGAGGAAGGAGCACCTTATTTAAACTTTATAACCGCATTGCGGATACTTGTAAAAACAGGTTGCTGAGATGTACAAGCGAGCCTCGTCTCTTCATCTACTCTTGATATTTACAATTGCTACTATAGTGTTTTGGTATACTAATACAAGCGATTTTTATTTTTTCAAAAATAAGTAAAAAAATCAGGCTTTTTTGACTTTTTGAAAAAAAGTAGTATACTTAAGTATAATCTTTATATTCTAGCAACATGAGCATGGAAAATATGGGAAACAGAGATGAAGTGAAAGAAGTTAAGCCTCTCGCTAAAGGGAAAGAAAGTAGTGTCAAACAGGTAAACAATACTGAGAAAGGAGTGGATACTTCAAAAAAGAATCTCAATCTTGCTAAAGAACACCCCTACAATGATCCTAGCCGTAGAAATAGTGTCGTTGTAGAGAAATTGAGAACTGGGACAAATCCTAAGGATATTCTCAAGGAGTGCTATGGATATACGGAAAGTGCAAGTAGAGCTTGGTGAGCTAATATCAATGCTGTTGATTTGTCTGAGAACCTTCCAAAAATTTATAATGCGATGAAAAAAGATGGAACAGAGCTTCACTTCCATGATATGAAGCCAGAAGATACAATCAAACTTTTACAGGGGATCTCAAAATATTCAAAGGACCCCTCACAATGACCACTACTCGTTTTCCCATCAATTACCTCTCGTAATGATAAAGACAACCTCGCAATGATCTCAGATTTTATGAAAACAACTGATAAAAAATTCAATATCTGACTTCCTTCATTATCTGCTACCTCTATCGCTGGAAAGTTTATGTCAAAAGATCTAAAAACTGGTCGTATCCAGTATGATCAAAAGCATATTCTCTCAACTCCGAATGCCACTGAACGCCCAGAAGTTAATGGCATCCTAGATATTGACACTTACGAACAATTTTCGCAAATCCTAGAAAAGACTCCAAATGGAAGTCTCTCTATCGGAATGATTAATGCCTCAGAAAGTCCTATTTTAATTGATCATGAAATGGCACAAAAGCCAATTGTGTATGATAAATCAAAGGGAGTAATCACCTATCTTGATGAGAAAAATGAGAAAAGCTTTAGTTTTTGAAAAACTGCGAGCGATTATCTTACCAATAGATCAAGCAGTTTTGATCGTATGTATGCAGCACAGTAACTAGAGTTCCTCTTTAATTTTTACGAGGAGCTGGAGTGCCTGGAGCGGAGTAATATTATTAAGATCAATGCCATTGAGCATTGATTTTATTTTTTCGTATTGAGCTTTATCAAGAAACTCCTCCTTAGGAAGAGAGAATAGCCCCTGTACTGAAGAAGCAAAAGAAGAAGTCTGATTTTTTTGATCTTTTTGATCCTTTTCAAGAGCAGCTAAATTCTCACGCGCCTCAGCCAAAATTGAGGAAGGGATACCTGCCAATTTGGCTACATCGATTCCATAGCTTTTATTTGCTCAGCCATGAGTAATTTTTTTCATAAAAATCACCTGTTTGTCTGTCTCATACACACTAACTGAGAAATTTTTGATCAGCAGAGATTCCTGCTCTAGAGCGATCAATTCGTGATAATGCGTAGCAATAAGTGTTTTCGCTTGTAGTGTCTGGAGAATATAGTGCAGAATTGCCTTGGTAAGTGCTAGCCCATCATACGTAGAGGTTCCACGACCAAGTTCGTCAAAGATGATAAAACTTTTTTTTGTTGCATTATTGAGAATATTTGCAACCTCGATCATCTCAGTCATAAAGGTAGATTGGTTTTTTGCGATAATATCTCAGCTTCCAACTCTAGCAAAAATTCCATCAACAAGTCAGATTTCAGCTTTTTGAGCAGGGACAAAGAGTCCACAATGTGCCAAAAGCACAATCAAAGCAGACTGCCTGAGATAGGTTGATTTTCCTCCCATATTTGGTCAGGTAATGATATGGATTATACCATCATCACTTGGAAGGTTTGGCTGTTTTCCGATCTTGAGGTCATTAGGAATAAAAGGCTGATCTTTTGGAAGGAAAGCCTCGATCACTGGATGACGACCTCATTGGATAGCAATTATCTCCTGGTCTAAAAGCTGTGGTCTAGTATAGTGTTGCTCCTTTGCAAGTAAAGCATAAGATGTCAAAAGATCAACCCAAGCAATTTTCTCAGCAACAACAGCAAGAACATGAACTTTTTTTTCAAGGAAAGACTTTGCCTCTTGGAGGAGAGCTTGTTCCTTGGCTCTGAGCTGCTCTCTTGATGAGATAATCTCTCACTGGAGATTTTCTAGGAATGGACTAGAATATCTCTGATTTCATTTTAAGGTCTGCCTGCGGAGAATTCAGAATTCATTCTTTTCCTGTTCTGAGAGGTTTGATGCGAGTTTTTCGCTAATCCACTGATCAAAAAGCTCACTATCTTTGCTCGTCAACTCTAAGAAATATCACTGATTAGTAATAAACTTGAGTTTAATATTAGTGATTCCAGAGCTTGCAACGAGCTTTTGCTGATAACTCAGGAGCAGATCATCACTATGATAAGCAAGTTTTCTGAGTTCATCAATTTGTGGATCTCTTCAGTCAGCAATATAGTCACTATCACCGATAAGCTGGTCATCTGCCTTGAGTAACGCGAGCAAATAGTTGTAAATCTCCCTTAACTCCTCTACTTCTGATTGCTCTAGTCCGATAGCCTTTAGCTGAGTTAATACTTCTCCATCTAGTCCCTCTAAAGCCAGTCAAAGTGTAGTTCTCAACTTTATAAACGGAATATAATTGAGTTTTCTATAGAGAATAAGACTTAAAAGCTTTGGGATATCAAAAAAAGCAGAAAAAAACTGATGAATGGCACTGATTTTTGTATCATCAAAGAGCCTCTCAAGATGAGAAAGTCTCCAGTTGAGTTCAGTTTTATTGTTTGTTGGATTTGAGAGAATATCTCTTAAAAGCCTAGCTCCTCACGCAGTTTTCGTAGTATTAAGAATTTCAAATAAGGTATACTTACTAGAATTTTCATAGCTCGAACTGAATATTTCTAGGTTTTTGACTGTAGTTTCATCCATCAGAACGAGTCCATCAGCAGCATGGTAGCTGATCGTATTAACATTTTTGAGAACTTGCTGCTGAGTATGCTGAATATAAGCAAAAAGCAGAGCTAAAGCAGAAGCTCTTCATTCTGTCAAAGCCTTTCCAAAGCTAGCTAACTGCTGCACCTTGCAAACGGTCAAAATCGTATGCTCAGGATCAAAGGGAACCCCATATACAGAGACTAGACAGTTTAGATAACTCTGAATAGGACCGATGATTTCCTCTTTGTTGGTTAGGTCTGAGTCGAGAATAATCTCTGTCGGACGCAATGATAGAATCAGCTTTTGAGCCTGTTCTAAATTTGAAAGTGTTTTGGTTTGATAGTTTCCGATCGTAAAATCTCACCAGGCGAGATGATAGTTTGTTCCGCTCTTCTCAGAAGATCTTGTAATAGCTAAGAGAGTGCTGAGTTCACGCTGATTTTCTTGGATATAGGTTCCTGGAGTAATAATTGATTTGATACTTCTCTCAACAATCTTTCAAGGGACAGGATCTGTCATCTGCTCAGCAATTGCGACTTTATAGCCCTTTGCAATCAGCCTCGGAATATATTTTTCTATACTATGATGAGGGATACCCGCCATAGGAATAGGATTTTCTGAATTTTTATTTTTTGAAGTGATAATGAGGTCAAGTACACTAGCACAAATCTTTGCATCCTCAAAAAATACTTCATAGAAATCACCAATTCTAAAAAGTAGAATACAGTCAGGATTCTGTTGTTTCATCTGAAGATATTGTTTCATTGCTGGAGTAAGATTCTCTAGGTTCATACCGCATATCACAAAGTTTAAAATCTGATCTTCTTTTCCTCTACTCAAGTCCAAAGATATTCAAGAGGAACCCTATTATTTTGAACTGGAATTCCCTCAGCAGCAAGCCTACGGATCTTTTCTTCAAGTCCGAGAGCATACCCCGTCAGCTTTCCATCTGCTCAGACCACCTTGCAGCAGGGATATTTGTCAGGATGATCGTTACTTCTCATAATCATTCCAACTACCCTTGGATGAATTCAGAATTTTTGAGCGATATGCTTGTAGGTTGTGACCTTGCCGTAAGGTATTTTAGTCAAATATTCATAGATGGCTTGTCTGTCCATCAGAAAGGGAAAGAAAGATAAAAATCTGATTTCAGGTTTTTGTTGGATTTTCTTGGGATAGTATATGGAATTCTGAGCAGAAAACAACTAAAGCTTAGACTGATTTTAGGGAAAAAGTCGTATACTGGATTTGGTTTCTGACTTTGAGAAGAGAGGCGATATAGGAGATACTCATTTGGGACTTTGAAGAGCTAGTGCAATTGTTTTGAGTAGCAGTAGAACACTCGCTCAAAGGGAAAATCTCCTGACTCTAAGGAGGTCGCTCCGTGGGAGATTTTGAGTAGGAAAGATTTACTCCGAAGAAAACACAATATTTATATTGATCAAAAGCAATCATCTTGATAAGGTTAACCTCTTGAATTCCTAACGAAAATAGCTATCAACTGTAGTGTTTTATTAAATATACAAGAAAAGATGAGAAAAATCTGACTTTGGTCTTTAGTCGTTGGAGTAGTAGTTTTGAGTGGCTGTGGAGTCTTGCCGCAGGAGGAAAAGGTATTGAGTGGAGATATTTCACAAACAGGAAACGAAACAGAACTCTCACCAGCAGAAGCTTTAAGCTGAAAAGAAGCGAAGCTTACCCTTGCAGAAGTGCAGGCACAGACAGAAGATACCACTCCGATTGTTGTAATCACGGAAGCGAATAGCGGAGCGATTGTGACACAGACGGGAGATTCACTCATCTATAGAAATGAGGTCTATGGTTTCCAGGTAAAGCTTGGAAAAGGATGGAAAGGAGGACAAATTGGAGGAGTCCGATGATGAAAAGATGATATCTCTCTTGTGTATTTTACATTACCTTATGCTTATACAGGAGAATTTGATGGCTCTATCAATGCAACTGTTCCGGCCTGAATGAGTCCGTATTCTATCACTGTGATGTTGGCTACACTCTATCCAATAGCTAACTATAATAAAGTAGGTTTTTGAGAATGCTATTGAGTGGAATGTGAGTGAGAAGAAGTAAGGAAAGAAATCGAAAGAGATACAGCAGGACGCAATAACAGGTTTTATTTTGTTGCAAATAAAAATGTCTTAAAAACTGCTGTAGGTGATATTCTCTATGAGAGTCACTATAGCAAGGTAAGAGAGATCTTTGATACCTTAAAGCTCTTTGATGCTAAAGATTAAGAAAAAGGTCTCTAAGGAATTCCATAGAGACCTTTTTTGCTGTTTTTTTTCAAAATCTAATACTCACCTAAACGACTACCCTCTATAAAAATAACAACAACGAATATGCAAAACTTAATATATTAATTCAAACTATCTAAAACGACTCAAATACCTTATCTACCCTAGCATTTAGATCATTCTTGACCGAATCCTTCGCTTGCTGTTTCATATTTTGATACTGAGTCTCTACCTCATGCCTTGCTCAAGACAAAAAGTTCGTTGCACCTTCAACCGCCTGATGTCCAAGCTGTTGAGCATTATCTTTTACCTTTGCAGATAGCTCATTTGCCTTATTTACTGTTGTTTCAATCGCCTGACTCCCCATCTCCTGGGCCTTTTGGGCATATCCATTGGTCTTCAAGAATTCCTTAGTTGATTCTGAAACAGTATTTAATCCTGACTCAGCCATTTGCTGTACCTGCTGCGTATTAATATTTACATCTCAACATCCTCAAACTACGACGCCAAATACACAACTCCCGATCAAAAAAATCCCTTTTCTCATCTCAGCAAAAATCAAAAAATAAAAGTCCTTTCCCACCAATGATGCGATTTTAGGATTGAAAATCAAGAGAGATTAACTAAAAAATAAGAAAAAATCAGATTTTTACCCTTTTTTGTAATTATGAAAATATCTATCGTCAGTATTTTCCCTGAAATTTTCACAAGTTTCCTTGAAACCTCTCTCATTGGGAAAGCACAAACCAACGGATATCTAGAAGTAAAACTCTACAATCCAAGAGAAAAATGCACCGATCCACACCAGCAAATCGATGATCTCATCTACGGAGGTTGAGCAGGCATGCTTCTGAAGGCAGAGCCTATCATCGATACTGTAGAAGAAATCATCAAAAATGAGGCAGAAAATTCTGATTTCTCAATTCTTTTTCCAGCTCCATCAGAAACTCTTTTTTCTCAAAAAATAGCCTACTGACAAAGCAAAAAAGATCACCTTATCTTTATCTGCGGAAGATACGAAGGAATCGATCATAGATGCGAACTCTATTTCCAGAAAAAATACCCCTCAGCTTTCAAAAAACTCTCTCTTGGACAGTTTATCGTCCTCGGATGAGAAACTCCAACCATGCTGATGATCGAGGCGATCACAAGACTCATCCCTTGAGTCATCAAAGAAAAACAAAGCCGAATCGAGGAAAGCTATGCCATCAAAGACGGAATGCTTAATCTCGAAGCTCCAAACTACACAAGACCAGAAGTCGTATATGACATGAAAGTCCCAGAAGTCCTCCTCTCAGGAAATCTTGAAGAAATCAAACAGCGAAAATCTGAAAATACCAGTTTTTTACCCTTTTAATTTTCCATGTCGCTCAAATCAAAAGGTTATAACTGAGAACAGATCGCGCTTGAGCGATATCTGCAGAGAGGATATACACTCTTGGACAAAAATTTCACAATCCCATGATGAGAAATTGACCTCATCTTAACAAAATGAGAAGCAATAATTTTCGTAGAGGTAAAAGTCGTCGATGGAATCAGTGAACGAGACAACTACCTCTCTCCTAAGAAAATCCAATCTCTAGAAAGAAGTATCGAAAACTACTGCTACATCAAAGGAATAGAAAAAGAAATCAGACTTGATCTTGTTTTCATACAAAACAACAGCGTAGTTGAAGTCTACGAAAATATCAGCAATAACTAATAATCAAGCATTATCATAAAGCATGGAGATAAAATCTCCTTTTTTATGCAATTCGAATAATTCACCTCAAATATTGACAAAAATCAAAAAATAGATATAATAAAGTCAATTATTTTATTTCTTTTGAAGAAGAAAATGAATATCAAGGTTTCTCCGCAGCTAAAGGAGAGTATATTAAAACTCAAAGAGAAAAAGTATGAGGAGCAGGACTTAGTGATAAAAAATGCTCTTCAAGATTTAACAAATACACTGGATCTCTCTGATGATGAGATCCTTAAGAGGGCTGAAGTATTGAAAGATGCGATCGAAAAGAAGACCATAAAAGTGCTTAAGGACTTGGAAAATACATGTATAAGACATCTTTCTTCTTATTCCCAAAAAGCTCCCCTTCCAAGTGAGGTAACTGAGCTTAGGTTTTGACATATTCCAGAAACGGTTAAAATGTGAGAAACGATTTATTACCTAAATGATAAAATTTTACAGGAAACAATACATACAAAAAAGACTTTCTGGGAAATTCTTGATCTTGTCTTAAACAAAAAAAAGAATGAGCTAAGCGGGATACTCACTGCATTGGTTCCGGACAATCAAACAGCTCTTTGAGAAGAATGATTTGATATTAAAAATATAAATAGTGCGGTGCTTCCGACAGAGAAGAAAGTAGAGGAGAAAGTAGAGGAGAGCTGAGATCCTCAGAATTCTTGGAAGTCCTCAACGACCGAAGATTTTGATAAGGATTTGTTAGACTTCTTTGCTCCAGAAAATTCTACTGATGGAGGAGATTCATTTCCATCGGTTGGACAAACTGATACTACACCAAGAGAAGAAAATTCTACTAACGAGTGAGAGAAAGAGGATATCTCTAAACCAGGTAGCGCCTACAATAGAATCAAATATCTAAAGCAAATTTTGGATGAGGGGGAAGTTCCTTTTGAATATCGCCTTGCAATAATCTGAACAAACACTCCAGAGATGAGGAGAGAACAAAGCTACGCTGCCATTAGAATTGAAAGATTAAATAGGACAGTGCTGATCAATAATAGCTATGGAGAGGCGACCTATGTCGTCACTTGAATTCTAGATATAGAAGATCTCATTACTTTTACAAAAAAAGATTATCAAGAGGATCAAAATGCCGTTAGAGTCAGATTTTTCTCTTCTAATCCTGAATTATGGGGCTCTCAGATGTCAGAAGCCCTCTTCTTACCTATCAATAAAAAGTTAAAAAACGATATTAAGAAACAAGAAGAAGCTGAACTAAAAACAAAAAAAGAAGCCATAAACAATGAAAAGAAAAGAGAAGAAATAACAAAGTTTTTCCTAAGAAACTACGGTACTAAAATCGAAATCACAAATGAGAATGAAAAAGACTACACCTTTCCAGAAGAAGAGAGTAAAGCTCTCAATATCTTCACAGGGGAAAAGAATGAACAGCTCTATATCTTCACAGAGGGAGATGAAAGAAATGTCTATACCTTCACAGAAGAAGACAAAGAAAAACTCATTATGATGCCTCAAAAAGAAAGAAAAGACCTCAAAATCACCGTCTGAGAGGAATCTCAAGGATTATCAGCAACAGCTAGAGCTTTCTGACTCAAGGAAGGAAACCCCACAAAAAACCAAGAGGATCGAATAAAACTACTCTCTGAAATCATCTGAGAAAAGATTAAATCTAAAAAAGAGATCTTCAAAGCAAAATTCATAGAATATCTCGAAAATAAATTCGGAAAGAATATAGAATCCTTCACAGATGAAGATAAAGAAAAGCTCATGATGATGACAGGAGAAGAAAGAAGCGAGCTCAGAATCATTGTCTGAGGAGAACCTCAAAGTCTAGACACAATAGCTACTACTTACTGACTCAAGGGGAGACCCAACAAGGACCCCCAAAGTCGAGAAAAACTTCTCTCTATAATCATCTGAGAAGAGATTAAATCTAAAAAAGAGATTATTGAAGCCCTAAATGAAGAAATAAAAAAGGAAACAATACAATACTTCAATGAGCACTATGCTACTAAAAAAATTGAAAACTGAAAAGTAAAGTATGTCTTCACAGATGAAGATAAAGAAAAGCTCATTATGATGACAAAAGAAGAAAGAAGCAATCTCAAAATCACTGTCTGAGGGAAATCTCTAAGTCTAGACACAATAGCTACTACTTACTGACTCAAGTGCAAACCCAATAACACCCAAAAAGATCGAGGAAAGTTTCTCTCTGAAATCATCTGAGAAAAGATCAAATCTAAAAAGGAGATGATTGAAGCCCTAAATGAAGAAATAAAAAAGGAAACAATACAATACTTCAATGAGCACTATACTACTAAAATGATAGAAAACTGAAACGGAATATATGTCTTCACAGAAGAAGACAAAGAAAAGCTCGTTATGATGACAGCAGAAGAAAGAACAAAAATCAAAATTACCGTCTGAGGAAAACATCAAGGATTACAATCGATAGCTACAGCTTTCTGATTTAAGGGAGAGCCGCATAATAGCCAAAAAGACCGAGAAAAACTTCTCTCTGAAATCATCAAAGGAGGAAGTAAATCCAGAAAGGAACTCATTAAAAAATACTTCCAAAAAGACTTCTCTACAACTAAAGAAGCCAAAGAAAAACTAGCCACTATGAAACGGGAAAAAGACAAGTATAGAATCGCAATTCAAGGAAGGGCTGTAAGACTAAAAGGAATGGCAGAAGCCTTTTGAATCGAAGGAAATCCTGTCGAAGATCTAGAAGTCCTAAAAAAACTCATCGATACGATCTGGTCCTATGAACCTCCAACAGCATAAATACCGATGGAGTAGCTAAAGCTTTAGCTAGCTTAATCGCAATCTTCACCTCACGATGATAGAATTCACAGATATCTATAATTCAACGACAATCTCAAACAGCTCAATCAAAAAAAGCTGACCATACGATCAGCTTTCTTTTTCTTATTTTTCTATTTTACTGACTCACCAAACTTCAGTTGCACTCTCCTCATAGAGTTTGCTCGCTGGAAGCTGAAACTGTCCAGCAAATGACTTAATTGCAGGAATACTAAATTTACATAGTTGACCAGCCCTCATCGTTCCATAGCGAAGAATCACACGATCAAATCTAAATTCATAACTATCTGGGTAACACTCCCAGTCCTGAGTAAATTGCATGCTTGGACCATCTTCTCCCTGGAGCGAAGTCGCCAACTTCAAATAAGAAGGAACACTGAACTCAACTACCATATTTTGAGCTTCTTTCAAAGCCTTAAACTGACCTTTGAGTTCTAGCTTTTGTCCAATTTCTCCGTCCTGAGGTACAGCAAAACTAAATCTCTCCAACTGGTGAAGTTCTGCTTTCTTTTTACTGATATCCTTGAGCAGATAATCAACCTGCATATCTAGGAATGCGGCTCACTCACACTTCCATTCCACTGGCAAATCTTTACGTGCTTCAAACTGCAAACTCGTCTCAGTACAAGCCTTCTGTGTCTGAATATTCAAATCCTGATCTCAAACCTTGAGCACACACTTGGTAGCCTGAGATTGATGAATATAATACTGATCTAAAGCATAATTCAATGCCTCAAGCACCAAATAGTTCGTTGTCTCTGACCAACTCCATAGTCCATATGCAGACCTTGACTTAAGCAAAGACACAATCTGAGCTACAATCAGCTTTTCAACTTCCTTTTTATCAGCAGTATTTCTCGTATAGAGTGACAAAAGTCCCTGTAAATAATAAGCTTGAAGTCCTTTGAGATCAATCAACTTATGATCAAAATACTTCCCCTGAGCAAAAGCCTGATCAAAGAGTTCTTGGAGACTCTGTGCCTGAGCAAAGACTTCATCAGCCTTTCCACTCTTAGCCAAGAGAGCAAAACTCATCGCCTGAACAGCTATATTATTTGGATGCTCAGCCTGAATTTGCCTGACTAATTGCAAATTCACAGGATATGCCTTTGTCTTTTTCTGCATTTGATAATACAAATAGAACTCTAACTGATCCGCTCCAAGCGTATTCAAATACCCATCCAATCTCTTGGCAAAAGTTGGAGAAATCAGATTTCCATATCCTTGTTGTCTCATCTCCTCGAGCAGACCAAATGCCGCTACTGCAAGCGGACGACCATCAAATTTATCATTAAAAGTATCACGCACCGCAAACGATCCAATTTTTCCATTTGCTGGAGCCTGCCTAAATACCAAGGTCTGAACAACATCCTGAAGCAGTCCAGTCATACTCATCACTCTTCCATCTGAGAGCTTAATCTCTCAGTTCTCTAGTATATTTCCAGTCAGAGCACCCATCTTCTGAAGCTTCTGAGCCTGCAAGGCAGCCTGTGCAGTACGAATCAATCACTCACTACTTCCCTTTGGATAATAATAGAGCAAATACTCAAGAGGTTCCGCAAATACTACCGTTGGGAATGGCGCCAAACGAGCCGTAAATTTCACGCGATCAGCCTCATCTTCAAAGGTAAATACCTTCTTTCCTTCTCTTTTTTGTTCAAGTGCAAACGCTTTACTCACTAGCCCCTCAGTTCTAACGGGGATTTTCCATTGCACTGCATCTACATAGTCTCCGGCTTTCGCCTCAACCTCTATCATCACTTCCTTCTGATCAAAAAGTTCACTACCAAAAGAAAGCTGACTCAGAATCTTTGAATTTACAACACCACTTTCTGCAAAACTTTGAATCACGGTTCCATCAAGTTTCTTTACCTGTCCATTAAGCGTAACCTTGGTTCCTGCCGAGATCTTTGAGCTATCAGCAATCACCTTAAATGGGAAAGAAATCTGATCTCCAACCGTTACAAAAGTCGGCAAATTCGCCTCCAAGAGGAACGGCTGATTCACTCTAAATTCAGCTCTCTGAGTACCAAGCTGTGCCTTTTGTGAAACAGCAACTGCATCGATCATCCAAGTCGTCAAATTATCTGGCAAACTAAACTCAACCTGAGCTTCTCATCATTCGGTTATCACTGCAGCATTTCGGAATGCGAGATCATAAAATTTCTTTCTCAGATTCTTCAAGCTTCCATCAGCTCCACCTCATCACTTCTCCCCATTAGCAAAGAATGTTCTAAGCGCATAATACAAATTCTTCCAGTTTGAATAGTTCACAACGGCACTTCCAACTCTATTAAAGAAATAAGGAATCGGTTTTTTAATCTCATCATACAAATCTACAAGCGCCTTATCTACAACGCTAAGAGAAACCCTAGCTCTTACAGGCTTTCCTGCATGATCGGTTGTTTGAATCTTTACTTTCACCTGTTCTCATGGACGATAGTCTGTCTTATCAGGTGTGAGCTTAAGATATACAGTCTTCAAATCTTCCTGAATCATTGCCTCAGCATATCAGGCAAAAAAAGCTGGCTCAGATCTCTTTTGATCTCAGCTTCCTCCAAGCTGACGATTCACCTCTTCTCCGACAAACTCGACCACACTAATCTGTACATTTGGATAAAAATCCTCTCTTACCTTGACAGAAAGCGGACTTCCATCCAAAGTTACTATCTTCTTTTCTAAAATCTCTTTTCCTCTCTCTGCTGTAATCAATGCAGTAGCGCCCTTAATATACGGATCTATCGTAATTGGAATCTCCGCACCAAGAGTATAATTTTCTCTAGGGATATTCACATGCAAGGTATAGTTATTCTCCATATTTCACTGAAATCCCTTATCAAATGAGTCATCATAGTAATAGATTGATTTATCCACTTCTCCATTAACCACAGCATTTTTATCTTTGGTAATCACCTTCAAAAAGTAGCTTCCACCTCCATATTTAGCAAAGAAGACAGGAATACTGAATGTTTTCGCTGGGTGAATTGATCAACTTTCAACTAATTTCATCTCCTCACCATTAACATAATAGTAAGTACCTTGAGTATCAACCTGTTGCGTAAACCCATAAGGTTTAAAGTACCACTCGTAGCTAAGCTCCTTCACTTTATCCAAACCATCAGCAATCTCAGATTTCACCTGATAGTTTTTCACTAGTTTGGTATTAATCCAATCATTCGCATAACCATCAAGCCCAATCTTTACCTCTGGATCAATATCGAGATATTCATAGTTAACACGGGTCTCATCTGAGAGATTATCCTTTACCGTGATCTCAAGTTTGAGTTGAAGTTTATCTCCCTTATATCCAAGCTTGCTCAAATCTCAAATCTGATATACAATAGCATTTCCTGAGAGATTCTTCTGAACATATTCTCCTCCTAGAGAAAATGAACCATTCACCACATGATTATAGTAATACTCTCAACTCTCTCTCCATCGACAATCCTCACAACTCTCAGCCCTACTGAGCGAATAATTTAGCTTAAGATCATAGTCTTTGAGCAGATCTCACATATAGTATGTAGGCGTCAACTGCAAATAAAGCTGATTATTTTCAACAGTTTTCTTTACCTTAGTAGTAAAAGTCAGCTTTTGAAACTCTTCCACATGAATAGCTGTCCAATATCTACTAATTGGATGAGTCTCCCTATACTTCTCCCATGCAGAATAATCTCCCTCAAAATCCTCAACAGAAACCTTATTCTGATCCAAAGAATAAATAAACTCCAATCCAATTCCTCCTAAACTCTCATTTTCTGAAAGCTGAAAACTTCCCTCAAATCCTCAAAATTCATCAAGTTTCGTAATAATAATCCTATTCTCATCACCATATTTTACCACAACAACTCCTGTCTGCACTCAGCTTGCTTCCTTGCTCATCTTACTCAAATCTTGTACAAAACCAGCAAAATGAACAGTATCTCCAGGTCTATACAGTACTCTATCAGTATATCCATAAACCTTGATAGAATCAAACCTATCACTTCCCCATGCAGAGTTTTGATTGGTCTGTTCTGAGTTAACAAGAGAACGAATTCTTGCATTTTTATCACCAAGCCAGCCATCTTCCTGAATTCATACCAAGATAAAAGTCTGACCTTCTTCACTCTGATACTTAACTTGGACATACTTTCCATCTACTCCCTGTAGATCCAATTTTAATTCATCTTTTCAAACACTAAACTTTTTGAGCAGCTTTCCATTTTCATCCAAAACTTGAATTTCTCATGCAGTAGCAGGTTTTCCTGTCACATAATCAAAAGCCCACAAGTGAACTTCTTTATACGGAATCGCCTTACTATAAAGTCAAACTGGACTTCTCATATAGTATTTAGCATCCTTCATCGCCTTATCAAAGCTCAAGCGGAAATACGCAGCATCTCTCACCTCCTGAGGCAGCTGCCAGTCACGATCTATCCTCTTTCGGTATTGAAAATTCTCAACTGGAACACTATGCTCCTGAATCTTCGCATCTCCACAGTCAAAAAACGCTAACTCGGCAGTCATCACTCTATAGTCATCATACCAGTCATATGCCTTACGAGGACCAAAAATCTCTTCTCTCTTCTTATCTGAAAAATCTCCAATATCTAACCTCTTACACACCTGAGAGTAGATTTTAAGCTCTTTAACATTTTTAGATCAAATTCTGATCTTATCTGCCCAATATCCCTTTGCCGGCAAGACATTTACCTCCTGAGAAAACAAATCACGAGAAACTCTCGCCTCAGGAATCTCCTCAGCCATAATATCAATAGAATACTTGTTACCTCTACCATCAATATCTAACACTTCCAAGTCACCAGTATAACGTACCTTTGGCATTACAAAATAGTTAATAAGCAAGGTCTTACCCATTCAGTCATTCGAATACACCTCATTATAGTCTTCATCATTAGTCAGAATCGAATCTTTCTGGTTCCAATTCTGCCTGATAAAATACGCATAATTTCCACTTCCAAAAATCTTATCGAGCTGTCCACTAAGCCCAGCACCAGTTAGAAATGAATCCTGAACAATCTTAATCCTCATCTTATCTTGCTGATAAGTAAGCTTTCCATCCACCTTATCTTGCACTACAAATTTCCAAGTGTATACCTGATTAAGTTCATCAGTCACAAAAATCTGATAATCTCCAGTACTTAATCCAGAAAGTTTCACTGACGGAATCTTCCCATCAGTAATTTGCAAAGGAGCTTCTCTATACAGGGCATCCTTACTCTCATCAATCCATTCATTCCGCTCAAAATTAAGAGTTGAATTTCCAAATCCAAATGCCTTTCTAAGCTCAAAAAGAGGTTTTAGCTGCTTATCAGTTGATTCCTGTTTACCGTAAAAAAACTTTATGAGTTTCGCATCTTTGAGCTGCGCACCAGAAAACAATGGATAAAAATCAAGCTGATATTCTTTTCCAGTTCTCAAAAGCTTGGAAGATAGCTGATCTTTTTTATATTCTCCTTCCTCAAATGCTGGAGAACAACTACTACGATTTGAATGCATAGAAGGGAAATCATAGACCTTTTCTCCTAGTTCGTACTTTACCGCCATCTGCGCAAAGATATTCCCTCTCTGCACAAGTTCTATCAAAAGATAATCTGAATAATAGATGAACGTACGACCTGAATCATCAAAACGAGAAGACACCGAAGGAAGTTTCTGCGTCTGTAAAGTATTTTCAAGTCCTAGTGAAAAATTCTCATCCTGATACATTGCTAGATAGCTCGGTTTTGTTGGATCCTTTTTCCCAGTAATAACTGTAGTATTTCCAGAGGCAACCGTATTCAGATTTACAAAACTAATCTTTCCAGAAAAGAGCCCATCATCTTTGAATGTTAAAGGAAAATCAAGAAAAGAAAGCTGAACTCTATTAAATCTTACCTCTCTTTCTCCAGTCCCTAACTTAGAAATTTCGTATTCATTATACTGATCTCCATCCTTTGAAATCTGATTCTGAAGGCTAGCAATATTTTCCTCCCAACTCTTATTTTCAGAAAGGACAAAATGGCTCCTCTCACAGTGGCCAACCCAAGGAGCAATAAACTTCCCCTCCAAATATCCACGCACATCATCAGGAACATAGCCATCAAAACTTCCTCTCTTCTCAGAGAAAGCATCCAGCTTCACAACCTGTTTTCCAGCGAGATCAAGCTTTGAGTTTTCATCAGAAGAAACTCCAGACTTCTGCTGACATCCAGCAAAAAAAGCCAAACTTAATACTCATAAAACCAAAAGAAATCTGATTTTTTTCATCTTTTTAACATAAAGAGATAAAAAATACTATTTACTCCTCTAAAAAAGAAATGAAGCCTGATTTTTTTCAGACTCCATCAAAAATAAAGAACTATTTCTTTTCTTTCTCATAGCTAGCAATCACCTCATCAATTCCAGCCTTATAAAGGAAATGATGCTCTGGAATATGATCACACTCTCCATTAAGAATCATATTCACCCCTTCGATTGTTTGCTCAAGTTTTACATATTGTCATGCTGTTCCTGTAAACTGCTCAGCTACATGGAGATTCTGAGAAAAGAATCTCTCAATTTTTCTAGCTCTATATACAGTCAGCTTATCCTCCTCAGACAACTCTTCCATACCAAGAATTGCAATAATATCAATCAATTCCTTGTGCCTCTGAAGAATTTTCTGCACCTTTTCAGCAGTCTGCACATGCAATTCTCCTACTGCATCAGCCGTTAAGATCAATGAAGTACTATCAAGAGGATCTACTGCTGGATAAATTCCTTTTTCAGCAATCGCTCTATTCAATACTACCTTTCCATCTAGATGCGCAAACGTATTTGCCGGAGCAGGATCTGTTAGATCATCAGCCGGAACATATACTGCTTGAAATGAAGTAATTGAACCATTCTTAGTCGAAGTAATTCTTTCCTGAAGCGTTCCCATCTCTGTTGCCAAAGTTGGCTGATATCCAGCCTGAGAAGGCACTCTTCCAAGTAAAGCTGAAATTTCAGCTCCAGCTTGTGTAAAACGGAAAATATTATCAATAAATACAAGCACATCTTTATTCTCCTTATCACGGAAATATTCAGCCATTGTAAGTCCTGTCATCGCAACTCTAGCTCTTGGACCTGGAGTTTCATTCATCTGTCCAAAGACCATCGCTGTCTTATCCATTACTCCCGCATCAGTCATTTCGTGGAAAAGGTCATTTCCTTCTCTTGTTCTCTCTCATACTCCACAAAAAACTGACACTCCACTATGGAACTTCGCAATATTATTGATCAATTCCTGAATAATAACTGTCTTTCCTACACCAGCTCCACCAAAAAGTCAGACTTTACCTCCTTTTAGAATTGGAGCCATCAAATCCACAACCTTAATACCCGTCTCTAATCTTTCTATACCAGTCGCCAACTCATGAAATGCAGGCGGCTTACGATAAATAGACCAACGCTGTTTTGTTTTTACCTCTCCAGCATTATCCACAGGCTCTCAAAGCACATTCATAATACGTCCTAAAACCTCAGGTCCTACTGGAACAGAGATTGGAGCTCCAGTATCAGAAACTTCACATCCTCTCTTGAGTCCATCAGTTGTCTGCATAGCAATTCCTCTAACAGCACCTCAGTCCAAATGTTGCAAAACCTCAATAACAACCTCTTCTCCTGCTCCATTTTTCTGCGCAGTTACAACTGCATTACTCAGTGCAGGCATACTCTGTGCATCAAACTGCATATCTACGACGATTCCTCTAATCGCGATAATTTTTCCTTTCATAATCCTCAAACATAAAGTAAAAACTTAATCTCTATCAGTCAAAAGACAAAATTCTGACTATTTTTTCTTTGCAGCGATCTCATCACTTGTCTCTTCAATCAGAGTCTTCATCTGTTGTTCAATCGCCTCTGTCAGCTTTTTCTCTTTTAAGATCTGCTCTACCAACCCTTTATGTATTGTTTCAAGCTTATCATAGAGCATCGCTTCAAACGTAGAAATCTGATTCAACTCAAGTCCATCCAAATATCACTTAATACCTGCATACAAAAGCACTGCTTGCTTATAAAATGGCAATGGACTATTCTCCTTTTGTTTGAGCATTTCTACAAGTCTCTGTCCTCTCGCCAATTTCGCCTGAGTTGATTTATCAAGATCAGAACCAAACTTTGCAAAGGTTTCAAGCTCCCTAAATGCTGCCAACTCAAGCTTGAGCGTTCCAGCAACCTTTTTCATAATTCCCGTCTGTGCAGATCCTCCCACACGAGATACAGAAAGTCCAACGTTAATCGCAGGTTTGATACCAGCATTAAAGAGATCTGACTCAAGATAAATCTGTCCATCAGTAATAGAAATTACATTGGTTGGAATATACGCTGCTACATCACCCGCCTGTGTTTCAATAATTGGCAACGCAGTAAGTGATCCTCCACCATAATCTTGATTAAGTCTACAAGCTCTTTCAAGCAATCTTGAATGCAAGTAAAACACATCTCCTGGATACGCCTCTCTTCCTGGAGGTCTTCTAAGCAAAAGCGACATCTCTCTATAAGCGGCAGCATGCTTTGTCAAATCATCATAAATAATCAAAGCATCTTTCCCCTTACTCATAATATACTCTCCAAAAGTAGCTCCCACATATGGAGCAATATACTGCATCACAGCCGGAGTATTAATCGGAGCATTAATCACAATAGTATAGTCCATAGCTCCAGCCTTTTTCAAAGCTTCTACAATACGAACTACCTTAGACTCCTTCTGTCCAATAGCAACATAAATACAGATCACATCTTCTCATTTTTGGTTGATGATAGTATCAATCGCAACGGCAGTTTTACCAGTCTGTCTATCTCCAATAATCAATTCTCTCTGTCCTCTTCCAATTGGCACCAACGCATCAACAGCCTTAATACCAGTCTGCAAAGGCTGATCAACTGACTTTCTCGTAATCACTCCAGGAGCAACCTTTTCCACTGGGAAAAATTGCTGAGCTTTCAGTTCCTTTCCTCCATCAACTGGATCTCCAAGAGCATTCAATACTCTACCAATATATTCATCTCCTACACCAACAGAAAAAAGCTGACCGGTAGTCTTTACAGTTTCTCACTGAGAAAGTCCCATATATTCTCCCAAAACAAGCACTCCAACATAATCCTCCATCAGATCCAGCACAAGCCCTTTTTGACCTCACTGAAATACAACAATTTCGGAATACTGAGCATTATGGAGACCTGACACGGTAGCCACTCCATCTTTAATATCAATGATCGTTCCTTGCTCAGTAAAAGCCTCAGCAAGATTCACTTCATTGATCTGTTGTTCTATCTTTTGAATAAGTGTAAGAGCAGACATAATCTAAAGAAATAAGAATAAAAAACTGATTTTTTCTCCTTTTGACTTCCAAATTCAGAGATCTCAAAAGGATTTTTATAAACTAACTATGGAATATTTTATGAAGATCATCATTGAGCGATCTCTTATACACCTTAAATGGCGATTTAATCATCAAAGCAGGGCTTGACTCATCTCCTCCATCAACAATCACCAAATCCTTCTGACCAAGTTCTTTTCCAAGCAAAACATCATCAGTAGTCAAAGCAACTAAGGCATCTTCACCGAGCTGTTCATACAAATTCTGCTGAAGTGTCAAACAGTCCTTGATTCCCAAGCGAATTCCTCAGAGCAACTGATACAAGGCATACTCTTGAGGATAATGCTCCTGTGCAAAAGCACTTACAGGTTGCTGAGAAAGCTGTTTTCCAAATTTTCTAAGCAAAACTAAAAGCGACTGTAAAATCTCCAAAGCCTGCTTAACAGCTCATGGATCTCATAAAGAAGCAATAAATTTTTTACGAAGAGATGGTGTCATTATTTTTTATATGATTCACTAAATTCATCTACAAGAGTAGATAAATACTGCTCTTGAACATCTTTTTTTGAAGCAAAAAGCTTTCTAACAATAGAAAGAGCAACAGTTTTAACTCACTGTTCAAACTGTTCATCCAAATCACGCCCCTTAAGGTCAGCATCTTGATTTGCTCTATCCAAAACCATTTGTGCCTCACGATGAGCCTTTTCAAGAATTTTCTGATATTCCTGATCAGCTAAAGCCTTTCCTTCAGCAACAATCTGATTTTTATGAGCCAATGCTTCATCCAAAAGAACCCTCTTTTGCTCATGAGCATCTGCAATCAATCTCTCATATTCAACATCCGCATTCGCCAAAACCTTTTCCTTTTCTATCTTTGACTGAATTGCTTTAGTGAGAGCATTTCCAGCAAACTTAATAAAAAAGAAGAAAAAGATTCCAACATTCAAAAGCTGAACGAGTACATTGATTAGAATATCACTAGATGATACTTCATGTCCCATAATATAGTTTTCACAAAATACTAAAGTATAAATTAACGATTTTATTTTCGCAATCAAACAAACTACTTAATAAGTGCGATCACAAATGAGAGCAACGCCACGAATTCTGCCAACGCTAGTGCAATAATTCCAGGTGTAAACATCTCCTTTGATGCTTCTGGATTTCTTGATATTCCTGTCAACCAAGCATATCCAATTACTGCCATAGCTAATGCTGCAAATGATCCAGCTGCTACTAATGCCAATACTCAACTCATTTTTTCTATATTCTTAAAGATTAAAAACTTTTTTGATAACTACTTAATAAGTGCGATCACAAATGAGAGCAACGCCACGAATTCTGCCAACGCTAGTGCAATAATTCCAGGTGTAAACATCTCCTTTGATGCTTCTGGATTTCTTGATATTCCTGTCAACCAAGCATATCCAATTACTGCCATAGCTAATGCTGCAAATGATCCAGCTGCTACTAATGCCAATACTCAACTCATTTTTTCTATATTCTTAAAGATTAAAAACTTTTTTGATAACCGATAACAATAAACAATGCTAAAGGTTTAAATTCTGATTTTTATATTCTTTTTTCACTAATGACTATCTGCCGCCAACTTAAAGTAAATTGTCGTCAACAAAGCAAAGATAAATGCCTGCAAAAGAGAAACCGCAAACTCATAGGCGAAAATCGCAATTGGACCAACTATTGGATAGTGGAGCAGAAGCTGTGTCGCATAGAGTAAAAGCGTCAAGAGAATCATTCAGACAAACATATTTCCAAAAAGTCTGAGCGCAAGAGAAAGCATTCTTCCAAATTCTCCGAGCAATTCAATAATTCCGATCAACAATCCAAGCACAATATCTAAGAACTTTGTGATATAGTCATACCAATGTTTAACCTCCTTCACAATTCCCATTCAATTAATAGGAAGATACTTCTTGATAAAGCCAAACCCATGCGAAGCAAATCCATAAGCAAGACTCGCAACGATAGAAATAACCGCAAGCGTTCCATTAGAAACAATATCAGTTGTCAGAGGCCTAAACACATGATGAGCAGCAGGCCATACTAACACAATCATATCTCCTATCAAACCAAACAAGTTATGCCATACCACAAAGAGAAATAAGGTCGTAGTAAACAAAATCGCCTTACGTCCAACATGTTCACCACCGATCTGCGCAAGCATACTATACACTGACTCTACAATGAGATCAACCCCTTGAACAAAACGATTATACGGATTCCTCTTTTTGAGATGTGAATAGACTAAAACCAGAATTACAAACACGGACGTTCCCAAAAGCCCAGCAATCAGCGACTGAAAGAGCGACACTGTCCCAACAGCGACCTGATGTGGAAATATATCTGGTATAAGTGTAGATAAATCCATCCAATATAAAACAAATATAAACCTGAATATAACACATATTTCAGTATTCTTTTTTTAATTTTCAATTACCGCTTTTGCACTTACAATTTCAAGAACCTCCTTAGTAATTGCATCCTGACGAGCCTTATTATAAGCAAGCGTCAAGTCATCAATAATTGTTGTAGCATTATCCTTTGCTCACTTCATAGCAAGCATACGAGCTGCAAATTCACCTGTTTTATTATGAAGCACCGCACCATAGACGATTACATTCATCATAATATCATACGCCTTCTTAACAATTGCCTGTTTAGTCGGTTCAAGCTTCATATAATTAGTATTTCTCACCTGTTCAGGCTTCGGTATCTTAATCTCAAGCGTATCCATAAATTCACTGAACTTTTCTGAAGATAATGGGAAGAGCTGAAATCCAGCTGGAATCTGCTTCATTGTATTCTTAAAAAAGTTATACCACACTCTGATCTCCATATACTTTCCATTTTTCTGAGCCTGACTCAAGAAAGCATAAAGCTCACCTAAATCCTTCGCAGTAAAAATATCATGCAGCGAACTTGTAGCAACAACATGGTATCCACGACGAGCACAAAATTCTCTACCCTTCTTACCGATCACATAAACATCTAATTCCTCTTTATGATCAGCATATTCATTTTCAAACTGCTTGAAGAGAGAAGTATTCAGCGAACCACAAAGCCCCTTTTCAGAAGAAATCAGAATCGCCAATTTTCTCTGTGCCTGATCTGATGGCTGAGGGAAGATATCTGTATATGCATTTACACTTGACAACATACCAAGAAAGGTATTCATATATTCTCTCAAATGTTCAGCATTTTTTTTAACTTTTTGAAGCTTAATTGTTGAGATCACCTCCATTGCACTAGTAATCTTTTTAATATTCTTAGTTGAGGCAATCTTGATTTTTAGCTGTTTTATATCTGCCATTGCTCGTAAAACAAAAGATTAGAAAGGTAAAAAATCTGAAATTATTCGGCTGCTATTGTAATAACATTATCCTCAACGAGAGCAAATCCCCCCTTTACATCAAGTTTTACAGATTTCTCCATAAATTCTTCAAGAGAAGTAAGTTCTCCTGACTCAGGCAAATAGGCAACCTTTCAGGCACTCAGCAGAGTCATCAAATTGATATGTCCAGGCAAAACTCATACTATTCACTCAGGAGTCGGGAAACTAACTTTCCTTACACTCCCTGAATATAATTCCCCCTCAATACTCACAATACGAAGCAACATCACAATCAGCAAATAAACTAAATCACCACCTTCCGCATAAACAGATAGAAAATAATTATTTGCCGAAGACAATCAAGAGAAATCGGTCAGTTTTTTTATTTTTTTGTAAATATTTTAATATAGATACAACAATTTTAACAGTAAAAAAGTATAATATAAATATATTTTACACAAAACATTGATATTTATAAACTTTTAATTATAAAAATAGACATTTATTATCGCAGAATCAAATGCTTATTTTCCGCCCCTATTATCTCAAAAAAATCAAAGACATCCTCAAAAAAGGAGAAAAAAAGCTGATTTTTCTGCACGGAAGCAGAGGAGTCGGGAAAACTACGCTCCTGAAGACACTCCAACTAGACACCGAAATCTCAGTAAAAAAGTACTATTTCTCTTTTGAAGATGACATTGTTGCCAAGAAATTTCTCAACGCAGATGATTTTAGGGGCTATATGCAGATTAAATATGGAATCAACTTTCAAGAACCAAGCCTACTTCTACTCAATGAAATCCAGTACAGTAAAAACATCATTAGTGTGCTTGATGAATTAATTCAAGACACAACTATCAAAACAACAATCATCGTAACAGGTATTGCACAAACCCAAAGTGAGGAATATCAAAATCTCCAAAAATCCGAACTCACACAAACTATCAGTATTCATCCTTTGTCATTTTTTGATTTTCTCTATTATAGAGGGATCCACACAACCTACCTCACCATAGACAATCCAAGCCCAATTATGTTCAAAGAACTTCAAGGTCTCCTTGAGGAATATCTTACCCGATGAGGATATCCAGAGGTCATCAAAGCTACAACAAAAGAAAAGAAAACGCAGCATCTGAAAGCAATTTTGCAAAAAGTATATGATAAAGATGTTGGATTTTCATTTCATAGAGAAGAAATTTTTATGTTTCAAGAAGTAGTAGAATATCTTTGCAAAAGAAACATGCAGGGATTTAAATACAAGTCTGCTGCTGAAGAACTCGAACTTTCTATCCCACTTCTTAGAAAGTACATCCTCCTACTTAAAGACACCTACATCATCAGAACGATACCTCACTTTTTCACAGACAAAACAAAGGAACTTTCACATCAAAAAATGATTGCAATAGAAGACATGGGATTTCTGAGCTATATGACAGAAAATTTTGGCTCAAAAACCAACAACATTACAACTATCAAAAACTTTGTCTACAATGAGATCATCAAAAACCTTCCAGAAAACTACAAATGTTTTACCTATCAAAAAATCAATAACTCAGCGATTGATTTTATCATTCGTGATGCCGAAGGAATGCTAATCCCAATAGTAATCTCGGAAAGCAACAGCGACAAAGCGCCTAAAATCTTCAAAAGTTTTGAAGAATGCTATGGTCACCAAGTCAAAAAATATATCAAAACAACTCCTCTCACCGCAAAAAAATCAGAAATTTTCAACAAAGAACTCACTATTCTACCACATTTCATGATTTCAACAGAGTTTTGAGCTTTCCCTTATGTATAATAATTAAAAAAAGAAAAAGCCTGAATTTCTTCAGACTTTTTTTCTACTTTTCTGCAAATGTTTTGATCTCCTCAGCAAACATCTCAATCTCAGGGCTCTCCCTAAAAACATAACTCGCCTGATCATCGACAACCGAGCTCCAAACAACCTCATTTTGCTCTAAACTACGAGGGACATCGATAACTCTTTGATTTTTTGATCCTCTAAATTTCAATCTCAGATCAAGCAAATCCTGCTCAAATCTTCCATCAATCAGAATATCAATATTCTGCAAAATCTGCTGAGTATAAGGCAAATATTGGCACATATATTCTCTAATAAATTCATACGTATATCCAGAATAACACAAAATTGAAGTCTCTGGATAATGCTTTCTCACCTGAGAGATTAGATTTCGAACTTCTGACTGATTTTCGGGAACCAGCGGCTCTCATCATAAAATACTTAAACCTGAAACATATTCCTTGCCTAATTCCTGCAAAATATCATCAATCACCTCCTGATCAAACACTCTCCCAAACTTAAAATTCCACGAGAGTGCATTGAAGCACCCAGGACACGCGTGACGACATCCACTTACAAACAGCGAAACCCTTAGCCCAGGTCCATTTGCAGAATCAAGCTTTTTAATAGTTCAATAGTACATAATATTCTATTCAATTTTCTATTTGACTAAAACGTCTTTGATTCTATCCTTATCAAATATGATGTCAAAGGATTTTCATCAAAAAAAACAACCATTTTTTATCTGTAAAAACATTTAGCAAAAGACGCCAAAATCCTGTAAAATGTATGTTTTTGTAGAATATCATTAATTTCTTCAATTAATAATTGATTCTTGATTTAATAATCCTAGTTATCAAGTTATTTTTTCTCTCAAACTTAAATTTTATGCAAAATAACGCTTCAAAAAGACACTTTTTCTGACTTTTATTTTGCATTCCAACTGCAAATTACTAAAGTTTATGTGTTCTTATTTTAAAAATACCTATACATCGCTCATAAACAGATATTACACGAGGCTATACCATTTAAACTTTCTTTTGCAAGACTATGTCCTATACTATTGTTGCGCTTCCTAAAGACCAATACTTAATCAAACTTAATACGATAAAAAATTATTTTTATTTAAATAACTTTAGATACACAATAAAGACTTGCCAAGAGAATGCTCACATAACTTTGCTCCAATTAGATTGAGATATTCCTGATACTTTAGAGGAAGATATCAAACATCTATTAAAGAAAGAAAAAATAAATCTGATCTGAGATTTTTCAATAGTATTACAAGAACATACTTGGATTTATAAATTCCCTGAATGGGCAGATAAATATCCTAAATGATGCGGACGATTTGCACTTTTTTTTCCAAATAACCAACAATTCATCAAAATTGCGCAAAAAATTAGAAAACTTACAATAAAGTTAGGCATAGATATTAGCCTTAAATATGCACAAAATATTGCAAATGCTCAAGGCTACTCCACAGAAAATCTAAATATCTTCAATTATCTTGCAAATCATATGAATATTTGTAATTATATTCGTCTTGACAGGATGAAAGAGGCAGAATCTTTTTTTAAAGAAAAATTTCAATATACAAAAATTCTCTTCGATAGAATTGCTCTTATAGATAATAAACAAAATATTTTATGGTCTATTTATCTAAATTCTTAAGTATTATAAAAATCTTGATACCAGCAAAGAAAAATTTTCATTCATCAATTTTAACTTTAGGATACCGCTGTATTATTTTCTTAGTTTGGGATATATTTGCAGAGGTAAATGCGCTATCAGATTGATGAAAAGGGATCTGTTTTTTTATCAATTTCAATCCTGTATGTTCTTCAAAAAAAGATATGATAAAATTAATATTTACTGGGGAGCTGGATCATAAATTTAAAAGTTCATACTTTCATGGGATATCTGTAATGATAGTCTTATAGATGCCATCAATAATATCATCAATATAGGTAAAATCACTTTGGGTTGATCCATCTCAATATAGAAGAAATGTCTCTTGATTATATATTTTTTTCAACAACTGGAAGTAAAGCATGTCTGGTCTTCACCATTCTCAATATACACTAAAAAACCTTAGTCAAATACATTGAATTGGATAATTATGGCTATAACTATATGCGATAAGCTCATTTGCCTTTTTAGTGGCTGCACATAGTGACCTTGGAGTGTTTGTCTCAGATTTGATTGCCAGCTTTTTTATAGTCCCATAATACATAGGCTCTTACAATAAACTAAATAAGTGTTAATAACAAATCTTTGTTAGAATGTCCACTTAACAATAAAGATTTCAATTTATCTTTATCAGCCCAGACCCATTCTTCATACACGCCATCTTCCATTTTAGGTACAAAAGGAGCATTAAATTGAAGTAAATAAAAAACATTAATAACTGCATCAAACTGACCTCAAGGCTGAAATTGCTGTATTTCAACATCTAGCAACTTAGGCTCAATATGGTCCAAAGATAAACCTGTTTCCTCAAAAAGCTCTCTATGAATTGCCTCATTGAGCCCCTCTCCTAAATCCACTCATCAACCAACAAGATTAAAATAATCTTTCCCTATTGCACGAATAAGAAGAATTTTTTGCTCTGAACGACAAATAAGTTTTACTGATACCCTATGTGAAGCATTTCTTGGATCTCCAAATTGTTGGTTAGTCATATTTTCCAGTAATAAAACTCTAAAAATTTAATATCTTTCCAAATTTCGCAAACAAATAACTGGATTAAAGGATAATAATTTATAATTCTAGCAAGAAGTTTTTAAAAGAATTCTATAAGTTGTTTATAGTCTTTGCCCCATTGGAACAACATGGAAGAAAAGGAAATTACCAAAGAATTTTTTGCAGATATTTTCTTACGCAATAAGGAGCTTTATTATAAATTCGTTCTTTTTTTAATAAATCCCAAAAATTTTCTACTTTACGATATTGTAAATCTAGACTAATTCCAAACTCTTTACAATATAAAAATGCTTTCTTATGTCGTTTTCATCTACGAATTCACGTACATAAATAATTGATAGGATATACTCTTTCAAGTGGAGTTAGATAATCTTTTTTAGCTAGAGAGTAAAAGTCTTTTCCTATTTTTAATGTTCTCAAATGAGAATTCACTTCAAAATCCCAAATTCACTCTCACTCTCTTAATAAAGATAATAGAACATCTTTATCTCGTATAGCTAATTGAAGCGAACTGATAAAAGGTGTTCCTTTTTTTATTTTTTTAATTTTTTCTCAAGAGATTTCATATGAAGAATCTTCTTCTTGCCTCTCTCCTGGATAAGGGAATAAACGTAAATATCACAGCTTTATCTCTTCTGCAAAATTAAGAAATTGATTAAAATATTTTGTATTGACAAATGATGTTAAAAAATAATCATCTTGAATATAGAGTACATATTGTGTTGATATTAAATTTAATGCTTGCATCATTTCATTTCCCCAGTTTTTTTGTTGGATATTTAAATTTTTAACTCCTTTTTTATTGATTTGATATTTATTATTCATTAATACTATATTATACGGACAATCTGACCAAAATTTTTCAAAAAAATAGAAAAAAGGTTCCCAAGTATCTCTATATGCATCACAAGAAGCGATTAATATAGTTAGTTTTTGTTTCATAAGAATCCAGGATATTTAGATAAAGCCATTTGTAAAATATGTTTATCTTCTTTATATGTCAATATATTGTTAAGGTCTGTTATTTTCACTAGAGAAATAGAATCTACATCATCTGCTAATTGGTTTGTAATATATTGATCTATGGTCATTAAAAAATAGTGCACTTCACAATCAAAAATAGTATCATCTTGAGTAAAAGAATACGAAATAATATCTATATATCATTGAATGGCTCATGTTATCCCTATTTCTTCCAAAACTTCCCTTAGAGCAGCTTCTTTTAAAGACTCTCATTTTTCCAAACTTCCCTTAGGGAAAGAATAATCATCAAATCTTTCTCTATATACAAGATATGTATTGTCTCAATTGATTACCATAGCTCCTGCTTTTATTTTTTTTATGATTTTCATAACTAACTTATTAATGATAAAATGAAAGGTAAATCATTTTTGTCACATTGATATGCTGAACATTTTTTTGAATCTATATATTTTACTAATATTTGCAATAAGTTTTCTTTGTCTTTTAATGCAACTTCTACTCAGTATGTTAATAAAGGGGAGAGTGAACATGCTTGATTTCAGGATGCCAAATCTAAAATATTATGATATAAGTATAAAATTAATTCTTTTGTAGTTATTTCTGAAGGATTTTGATTTGGAGCGTTCACTAGCTTAATAAACTTAATTTCAGAAAAAATTTGACTTATCTTCGTTGTTCTAATCTGTAGATAATTTTTCTTTGTAAATTTACTTTTTACATTTAACGTATCATGAATTTCTCCTCTCATTGAAAGCCACTGATTTCCAGATACAAAGAGATTTCATGTAAGATTTAATACAACCTTATCATCACATAAAATTTGAATATTTTCTCTTTTTTTATGTAATATTTTGTATAGTATTGTAGATTTTCCGACTCAAACTTCTCCTAATATAACATATAAAATTTTCTTAGAGATAAATGCACCTCCATGCAAAAGTTGAGCTGACTCTTGCAATAAAATATTTCACAAAAAACTTGAAATAAAGAACGGGAAATGACTAATAGCATTCTCCTCTAACAATTGACCTCGTTTTTCTTCCAAAACAATTCCCATAGAGTGCTTACTAAATTTTATTTTAAAATCTGGCAATTGTGCTCAAAAAAAAGGATCTTTTGTTAATAATTCAAAGGTATTTTTATTATTTACATATAAGGAAAATAATTTCCCTCAAGTTTCAAGAATTAAATACATTTATTTATAAGTCATAATAAATCTTTTGATGTTTCTTCTCGTTGAAATAATTTACTTCTTTTTTGCATCTTCTTGGATAGTATTTCTTTTCCTTTTTTTGAAAACTCTCTATAGTTATTTAATAAATCTGTAAAATTTAGTGTCTTTTCGACTATAAATGGATATTTTTCTCCTAAGATTTTTTGTACGATTCCAACATTTGTTGCTAAAATAGGAAGTCAAACAGCGATAGCTTCAATTAATACCAATCAAAAAGGTTCATTCCATATAGAAGGGAATATAAGACAATATGCTTTTTGCATCAATTTAGAAATTTGAGATTGAGAAAGTTTTCCAAAACAAACAAGTGATTGAGAGTTTATTTGATCTTTATATTTTTCTTGAATCTCAGACTCTAACTCCCCATTTCCGATAATATATAATTTCATATTATCTTTTTGATAGAGATTCGAATGTAAAAAAGCATCAATTCATTCAATAATTCATTTTTCTTTTATTAATCTACCTACAAAAAGTACATAATTTCATGTATCTTTCCATATATTTTTTTGTAAGAAGGTAGAATTAACTCCTGGCAATGCAACTATTAATCAAGCGTTGTTTTTATAATATGGTTCAGCGAGCTGTTTCATGGTTTCACTAGGACATATTAGTGCATCATAATTATTTAGCTCTAATATAATATACTTTTCTTTTTCTTTTCAATACAATTCATGCCAATCAGTTCCATGAATTACCGATAATAAGGGAATATTTGATTGTTGCTTAATATTAGTAGCTATTGCATTGGATCCAACTTGATGTTGGAATATAAGTAAATCAATAGAGGGACACATTAAAGATATTTCTTTTGTATATAATTTTACAAAATCTTGGAAAAGATTAGGATTGGCAACTGTATTCATCCATGAATACAAACGTTTTGTTTTTATAATATGTACCTTATATGGAGTAATCTCATTTTGTAAATAGTCATTACAAAAAATCGTTACATCAAATCCTTGCTGTATTAGATAAGTTGCTAAGCCCTTCACATAAGAAATGCTTCAAGAAGGATGATCTAAAGATAGATTAAATAAGACTAATCCAATATGCTTTTTCTCCATTATTTGATATATCAAAGTGCTTTAAAATTATCATCAATTTCATTAATATCTGGCGAGTGAAGAACATTTTTAATAAAATTATATTTACCTTGATTTTTTGCAATATATAAAAGTCTAATATGAAGCTTAATTAAATTAGCCTTTTCAATAATATTGTCTCACTTTATTTTTATAATCGTACTCATTCAGGATCAAAAATACATACATAAATCATGATATACTTGACTATTATTTTTGTCTGCTGGTTCCCAATGATAAATAACATCGATCATTTCTGGAGATATTTTGACTTCTCTTATTTCTTGTATATCAATACTTAATTTATTGCACAAATATATAATTAAATCAAGCACAACAACTCATCATAATAATTCTTTTTCTCCTCATGGCTTTATTACAATCACAGACTCTAGAGACTCTATTTTTTCTTTAATATCCAAAGTGTCAAAAATTGAGTTTGAGATACTTTCTTTTATCTTTTCCTTTGATTGAGAAAGCATATACATGACAGTATCAGATGAAGTCTCCATATATCTCCTTTTTTCCTCTCCAGATAATTTTGCTAAAGAGTCTATAATATTTCTCATAAAATCGCTTTTTACTATAAATAATATCCAAATTTTTATTTTATTTCCTCAAAGAGATTTATCAATCAAGACAGAACACAAAGAATAAGTAACTAAAATAAAAACACCATCTAATACATTCTCAAGCTTCTCACAAATAAGCTATTATTTCTTTCATATTAATTCACATGCAAAACTCTCTTTGAAATCTCTTTCGTCTTCCCAAGATTCCAGAAATTTTCCCCTAGATATCCACAGGTTCTTCTTGTTACATTCATCTTTTTCTGATCAGTATTTTTACACTGAGGACATTCCCACTGCATATCCTGATTAACTACGATCTCTCACTCAAATCCACATACCTGACAATAATCAGATTTCGTATTAAACTCGGCATACTGAATATTATCATATATAAACCTGACTAAAGTCTCAAGAGCAGTCAGATTTTTCTGAATATTTGGAATTTCAACATACGAAATCGCCCCTCCAGTAGAAATTGACTGAAACTGAGACTCAAAAGCCAATTTCGCAATCGCATCAATATGCTCTCTAACATCTACATGATAGGAGTTGGTATAATATCCTTTGTCAGTCACATTTTCAATCTCTCAAAACTGCTTTTTATCAAGCCTTGCAAATCTATAGCAAAGAGATTCTGCAGGAGTTCCATAAAGTGAAAATCAGATTCCACTTTCCTCTCTCCATTTAGCACATGCATCCGTCATCCTCTGAAGAACCTTACGAGCAAATGCCTCTCCTTTAGGCTGAGTATGAGAAGCACCAGTAATCAACATTGAAGCCTCATAAAGTCCAATATATCAGAGACTAATAGTCGAATAACCATTCATCAAATAACGATCAATCTTCTCTCCCTTTTTTAGCCTCGCAATTGCTCCATACTGCCAGTGAATAGGACTAATATCTGAAAGTGTCCCTTTTAAGTTCTCATGCCTGCACATCAATGCTTTACGACAAAGTTCCAACCTCTCATCTAAAAGATTAAAAAATCAGACTTCATCTCCTTTCGTCAAAATCGCAATCTGTGGAATATTGAGTGTAACCACTCCTTGATTAAACCTTCACTCATATTTATAATTTCCATTCTCATCTTTCCAGTCAGAGAGGAATGAGCGGCATCCCATTGGAGCAAAGACATTCCCATCATGAAGCTCTCTCATCTTTTTAGCAGAAATATAGTCAGGATACATTCTCTTTGCTGAACATTTCACAGCTAATTTAGTCAAATAGTCATATTTTCCTCACTTGAGTGCATTACACTCATCCAATACATAAACAAGTTTTGGGAAAGCTGGAGTGATATATACTCCTGATTCATTTTTGATCCCCTGAAGCCTCTGAGTCAAAATTTCCTCAATAATCTGAGCCGTTTCCTCCAAATATTCATCCTTCTCATCAAGTTCAAGAAACAAAGTAACAAACGGGGACTGACCATTCGTTGTCATCAAAGTATTGATCTGATATTGAATAGTCTGCACTCCAGATGCAAGTTCATCTTTAATTCTCATGGCAACGAGCTGAGCAATCTGTTCATCAGAAAGCTGAGATCAGAATTGTTCTTGATATTTTTTCTGATATTTTTTTCTCGTTACTGCAAGATATTTCCCGAGATGCTTGATATTTACAGACTG
>CAUSVV010000005.1:0-102549 GCA_963535415.1 uncultured bacterium
CAAAGAGAAAGTGGTTCAAGCTGTGAAACATACGGTAACCGTAGAGTTAGTAGCAAAAGGAACTAGTCAGTCACTTGGAACAAAGAGCTACGAAGTAGAACAAGGCAAAACAGTAACTGTAAAGGCTTCAGAGTTAGGAGCCGAAGCGAAGTACGAGTTTGTGAAATGGGACCGTAATGGTACTGTAAGTAGCGAACAAAGTATAAGCTTTATAGTGAATAGCTCAGAGACGCTAAAAGCCATCTTCAAAGAGAAAGTGGTTCAAGCTGTGAAACATACGGTAACCGTAGAGTTAGTAGCAAAAGGAACTAGTCAGTCACTTGGAACAAAGAGCTACGAAGTAGAACAAGGCAAAACAGTAACTGTAAAGGCTTCAGAGTTAGGAGCCGAAGCGAAGTACGAGTTTGTGAAATGGGACCGTAATGGTACTGTAAGTAGCGAACAAAGTATAAGCTTTGTAGTGAATAGCTCAGAAACACTAAAAGCCATCTTCAAAGAGAAAGTGGTTCAAGCTGTGAAACATACGGTAACCGTACAGTTAGTAGCAGAAGGAACTAGTCAGTCACTTGGAACGAAGAGCTACGAAGTAGAACAAGGCAAAACAGTGACGCTAAAAGCTACAGAGTTAGGAGCCGAAGCGAAGTACGAGTTTGTGAAATGGGACCGAAATGGTACTGTAAGTAGCGAACAAAGTATAAGCTTTGTAGTGAATAGCTCAGAGACGCTAAAAGCCATCTTCAAAGAGAAAGTCGTTCAAGCTGTGAAACATACGGTAACCGTACAGTTAGTAGCAGAAGGAACTAGTCAGTCACTTGGAACGAAGAGCTATGAAGTAGAACAAGGCAAAACAGTAACTGTAAAAGCTTCAGAGTTAGGAGCCGAAGCGAAGTACGAGTTTGTGAAATGGGACCGAAATGGTACTGTAAGTAGCGAACAAAGTATAAGCTTTGTAGTGAATAGCTCAGAGACGCTAAAAGCCATCTTCAAAGAGAAAGTCGTTCAACCACAAGAATCTGATTTCCCTCCTTATACCGTAAATTTACAAACATTTAAAGTCAATCAGACCGTTGATGCGAGTAAAGTGGTATGGGAAAATTTCCCTCAAGGGGTAGATAAAACTACTATCAAATATAGTCTAAGAGACTTCAATGGAGTTGATATTAGTAATAATAAGCAAATCTTTGAAGTCAATGGTCAAAATCTGACCTTTAAGAAGATCGGTAGTTATTTCCTTATCGCAACACTTAGGGATAATCAAAATAATGAAATCAGAATTGATTTAACTATTCAAATAAATGAGTAAAGATGCCTTTATCTAGTTTATATCAATCTAGTACAAACCAGATCCACACATCATATATAAACCTGACGGGGGGATTGTTACTGTTTATTGGATAGTAGATGATAATACGCGAAAGCCTGATTCTAAGTAAATAAAAATAATAAAAAAAAGAAAATACTATGAAAAAGTATAAAAAATTGCTGATGGGAGGAGTATTTCTCCTCCTCAGCATCTTAGTTATCGGTTGTAAAAAAGATGATGATGAGCCGCTCAAGCCGCTGAATCTCTCAATTTTACAGGATGGTAAACCTCTTGATCCTAAGCAAGGTATTACCTTTGCTCAAGGTTCAACAGTTACTTTGACGATGACTGGAATAGAAGGATATGAGGTCACAACTTCTAATAAAGAGGTTGTGAAGCTCAAAGTTGATAGAACTCAACACTCATTAGGACTTACTGCTTTAAAAAGTGGTATAGCGAACCTAAAAATCGTATATCACGGATATGGACAAACTAAGGAGGTTTCTATAGCTATTCAAGTTGTAGAGATGAAAAATCCAACTGGACTTTTCAAAAATGAAAAACCGATTGTCTCCTTTGGGTATATTGCAAGAAAGTCTAATCAGCTATGGGCTACAGACCAAGTTGGTAACCTGCCACAAAAACACATTAAAGTAGTTAGTGAAAGTGGTCCAATCCAAAGCTTACCAATTGGAGCAAAAGTTAAAGTTTCTTCGACTGGATTTAGCAATGGAGTAGCTTTCAGTGGAACTGAGTTCACCCTTGTAAAGGGCAAAGATAACTTCTTAACATTTGAAAGTAGTGATCATAGTTATAAAATTGTAGTGTTAAACTAATCCCTAAAAAAGTATCTTTCGATGGGACATTAAAGACGGTAGTTTCTACCGTCTTTTTTGGTTGATGTATTTTCTGTCTTGACTAGAATTCTTAAATTTAAAATCTCTATGGGATGCTATTATTCTCTTGAGTTATATAAGAGTATAAAAATGAGTTAACCTTGTTTATTGTTTCTTTTATTAAGAAGAGTATCTCAATATAATAATTTAGATTTTTAAATGGGGAAGATTCCTACTTTAAAATATTCAACCAATGAGTAGTAAACAATTAGGAATAGTAATTTTTTCTTACATTTGATCAGATTTTTGCATTTTTTTGCATTTTTTTCAAATAGGAGTATACTTAGTATGTTCCTAATTCTAAGAACATTTTTATTTTGTTTTTTATTCTCATGGAAGAATTTTCAACACAAGATTTAAATCTAGAAGAGACTGGTACTTCTACTCAATTCATCTCTATGGAATGAATCGCCGGAGCTGATAGCGATTTGGAAACAAGCTTTCAATGAATTGTTGGTGCTGGAGATGGATTTGGCTCTTCAAGTTTGCAATTTTATGGAGATGCAGATTTTGGAGGAATGCTATTCTTTTTGTCAATGGGTTGGCTTACAATTTCTCTGATTTATCTTGCAAGTAAGGTGCTAACTACAATTGTCTTTGGAAAGATTTTTGAAAAGGCAAAAATCGCTTGGTGGTGGGCATTAATCCCATTGGCTAATACGTATGTCTTTTTGAAAATGGTAAAACTCAGATTTTTGTTCTGGTTGTCGCTTTTCCCTTTGCTTTATATGCCTTTGACAGTGTATCTTGCAATGAATGGAGTATTCTGAGTTCCAACAGCAGTTACTTGGCTTCTTGGATTGGTAGGAATTATTGCTGGAATTATCTATATCTTTATTCTTCCATTTAGAGTTGCAAAAATGTTTGGAAAAGGATTCTGGTTTGGAATTGGACTATTGTTCTTGCCTGTGATTTTCTATCCGATTTTGGCATTTGGAAATGCTCAATATCAGGAAAATCAAGAACCTCAGGTTTCACCTCAAAGCTAATACGATAGAGTATATAATAAAAGAAAAAATCTGATTTCAGAGATGAGGTCAGATTTTTTTTGATTAACATGATATACTATATCACAAAGAATGAAAAAATAGGATTTGAGAGCTGTGTTTATTTTCTTGATTTTTATCAGAAATGGTGTATACTTGGTATATTCGCCTTATGAGTACTTTTTATTTATTATTTTCTTAGTATGGAAGAAATGGAAATGATGGCAAATGGGTTTGATTTTACAGGAACTGTATCTATGTCTGTGAGTGGAGATGCTTCTTTTGGTCGGGGAGTTATAATGATTGTTCTTTTGGTGGTTGCTCTTTTTATGGCTGTTGTTCGGTGGAGACTCTTCAGCAAAGCAAATTTGCCAGGTTGGGGTTCATTAGTGCCAATTTATAATGCTTATCTTTTCTTTAAGCTTGCAGGAAGGCCTGGTTGGATCTGGTGGTTTCTTCTTCCTCCTGTTGCTGCTATTTTGTGTATTGTGGCTCAGTTTAGGATTGCGAGAAATTTTGGAAAGGGAGAATGATTTGCTATCGGACTGTGGTTCCTTCCAGTGATTTTCTATCCGATTTTGGCATTCTGAAGTGCTGAATTTCATGATAGAGAGGCAGATACTCAGCCAATGTCCGTTCAATAGAATCTTAGATAATAAAAGAAAAATCTGATTTCAGGGCTGAAGTCAGATTTTTTTATTTTAGCTGACGATGAGGTAGGTAAGGTATCAGAGATATATTCCGAGCATAAGAATTCCTTCTCGCCTATTAATCTCTCGCTGTTTTCCTCAGATCTTTCTAAAAGCGAAAATATAGATTAGTACCGTTGCAAGGAGTAGGAAGATAAGATCGATATTGGTCCCATACAGTCAAGGAATTGGGGTGATGATACTACTTACTCCAAGGATAAAGAGAATATTGAAAATATTTGATCCAATGATATTCCCAAGAGCGAGGTCTGTATTTTTTTTGTATGCCGCGATGATTGACGTCGCAAGCTCTGGTAGTGAGGTCCCAATTGCGATAATTGTTAGTCCGATCACTCTTTCTGAGAGTCCAAAGTATCTAGCGATGAGTGTTGCTCCATTTACGATTCGCTCTCCTCCTAAGATCAGTCCTCAGAGTCAAAGAGCTATTCGTAGGCAGGATTTCCAGAGAGGTAAAATTCTGATTTCTCCTTTTTCTTGTTCGCGCGTCTCTCATTTATTGATGTTGCGATATACATAGTAGAGGAAGATTCCAAAGAGTATAAGTAGGATCATTCCTTCACTTCTTGAAACTATATCAAAACTGCTATGGTCGATCATATGATCATTGATCATGCAGGCAAAGATCAGTGTCGCAAAGAGTGTGAAAAGCACTTCGTTTAGTAGGAGCTTTTTTTTGATCAGCAAAGGGTGAAAAATAGCTGATACTCATAGTATAAGTAGAATATTTGAAATATTCGATCAGATGATGTTCCCGATGGTGATACCTGTGATGCCTTTGAGACTTGAGGAGATGTTAACAAGAAGCTCTGGTGCTGAAGTCCCAAATCAGACGATTGTAAGTCCAATGATCATATTTGATATGTTGGCTTTTTTTGCGAGAGATGAGGATCATTCTATGAGAATATCTGCTCCTTTTATAAGGCAGATAAATCCTAGTACAAAGAGGCATAGTGTTCATATTTCTCACATTGAGCTATAATAAGAAGAGATAAAAAAGTCAGATTTTTTTCTTTGTAGCATATGCTTTTGGTTAAAAATAGCAAGTTTTTCCGTTTGGAGCGATTAAAGTAATAAGGATAAAATTCTGATTTGGAATGTGGGATTATGTTTTTTATTTAACAAAAACTCACCAAGAGGTTGCTCTTGGTGAGGAATAAAAGTTAGACAGTTTACATAAGTTGAGCGGCTTTTTCAGCTAAATTGCTGCGTTCTCCGCGAGTTAAATGTACATGAACAAATTCTGGTTGCCCTGTCCATCTATCGACTAGATACGAGAGTCCATTTGATTGTTCATTTTGATATGGAGAGTCGATTTGAGTGATGTCTCCAATAATCACAAATTTTGTACCTTCCCCTCCACGAGTGAGGATAGTTTTCATCTCTCCTGGAGTGGTGTTCTGTGCTTCATCGATGATGATAAAGCGGTTAGTGAGAGATCTTCCACGAATGTAGTTGAGAATCAATACATGAATGTTTTGTTTTTTTGCCCATTCTCGGATTGATTCGTCTCCACCTTTGTGTTTTTGGTTTGCTTCTCGGATAACTGCTAGATTGTCGTAAATTGGTAGCATGTAGGGATCGATTTTTTCGTTCATATCCCCAGGCAAGAAGCCAAGTGTCTTGTCGCTCAGTTCAATTGCTGGACGAGCGACAAGGATCTCCTCAAATTCCTTTTTTTGTTCTAAGGCTGCGGCGAGAGCTAGAAGTGTCTTCCCAGTCCCTGCCTTCCCTGTTAGTGCTACAAGACTAATGTCTGGTGAGAGCAGAGCATCTAAAGCGAATTCTTGCTCAGGATTTTTAGCCTTTATCCCGAAAACTGAATGATTAGGTCTGATTTTTTCTAGTCCATTGGCAGTTTTTCGAACAAGGATGTTCTGATTGAGAATGAATTGATGGTTGAGTGGTAGGTCTGAGAACCTTTCCAGTGATGAGAAGCTAGTTTCTGTACTACCTGTGCTCATAGCAGTCCATTCTTCCTCAGTTGGAGTCTCTTTAGATAGACTGTTGTAGATTACCCCCATGTCCCTGACACTATCGTTTCGGTACGATTCTGCTTCAATCCCTAGTGTTTTCGCTTTTATTTCGAGATTGAGGTCGTTGGTTACTAAAACGACATGATTGCCTTGCTTTTGTTGGTTAAGAGCTATAGCTAAAATGCGGTGATCTTGAGTGTCATCCTGAAAACAGCGTGAAATCTGTTCTGGAATACTTACACCAGGTAAAATACTTAAATTCCCAAGTCCTTCTCCTAGAGGGATGCTGGGCTTGGTTTCTGGGTTATAGTTTTTTGTAAACTTTCCCAGATTGCGTGTAAATTCTCTGGCGTTGACGCTTTTTGTTGCATTTCCGTTTTTAGCTTTATCGAGTTCCTCGATTACAGGAATCGGGATCGCGATATTGTGCTCCTGGAATCTTGTAAGGCAAGTTGGGTCTTGGAGTGGGATGTTGGTGTCCAAAATAAAGGTCTTGATCTCACTCGTTTTTTGCGGTGCTCCTGCTGGAGCTTCTGTTTTGTTACTCATTTTAAAGTTATTTTTTTTATTTAATATTAAATATATACATTTATTTTATAAAATGTCAATAGTTACTTTAAAAAAAGAGATAAAAAGTCAGGTTTTAGATTTTTCGTAAAATAGATTTTTTAATGATGGTAGTAAAAAAGCTTATTAAAACTGATTTCTCGATTTTATGTCCCTAAAGATAAGGCTTCCTTTCGTTTTTCTCGTCTAAAAATTGAGTAATAATACGGCACACCAACAAGTAAAATATTGAAATTGAAAAAATCTCTTGATTTTATGTTCCGTTTTAGTATATATGGAGTCATTGTATTTTATTATTTAGTTTTCTTGGATAAACAATGCCAACTATTAACCAATTAGTAAAGAAAGGAAGAGTTAAAAAGACCTTTAAGTCAAAGGCTCCTGTGCTTCAGTTTGCTGTAAACAAGCTCAAGGGAAATAAAAAAGTTGCTCAGCCAGCACCATTTAAGAGAGGGGTATGTCTTAAGGTATCTGTAATGGGTCCTAAGAAGCCGAACTCAGCACAAAGAAAGTTTGCAAAGGTTAGACTTTCAAACGGAGCTGAAGTATTGGCATATATTCCAGGAGAGGCTCATTCTCTTCAGGAGCATAGTGTTGTGCTTATTAGAGGAGGAAGAGTAAAGGATCTTCCATGAGTGAGATACCATATCGTGAGAGGAAAATATGATGCGAATGCTGTAGCAAATAGAAAGCAAGGAAGATCACTATATGGAGCAAAGAGGCCTAAGGCTGGTAAATAATTTTAATTTGTTTTTTGTTATTTCTAATGGCAGTGATTAAAAATAAGACTTTGGATACCTTTAACTATGAAGAGAAGTTTATTAACTTCATCATGAAGCATGGAAAGAAGAGTGTTGCTAAGAGGATTTATGAAGATACTCTTAAGGATATCAAAGCAAACGGACATATGAATCCAACTGTTGTAGTAAGAACCGCTATTGAAAATGCTTCTCCTACAATCATGATTAAGTCAAAGAGAATTGGAGGTGCGGTATATCAGGTTCCAGTTGAGGTAAGAGCAGATAAGAGATTCTTTTTTGCTACAAAATGGATACTTGATGCAGCGAGAGGAAAGAGTGGAAAAGCTATGTATAAGAGACTTTCTGAAGAACTTCTTGCAGCATACTCAAATCAAGGAGCAGCTGTAAAGAAAAAGGAAGAAGCTCATAAGATGGCTGAAGCAAATAAGGCTTTTGCTTATATGGCTAAGTATATTAACTAGTTTTCTCCGTTATATTAGAGAGAAAAATCAGATTTCGCTTTTGCGATAAGGTTTAATACATTTATATTTTGATTGTTGATCAATGTGAGATACTAATGGAAGAAAAATTAAGCACTTTCTGAAGGCATTGAATGTGCATAGAAAAAAAACAGGGTGCAAAAATGAAAAAGCTATTGATGGGTATATTGATGTGCTCAAAAAAGAAGCAAAAGAGGGAACAACTGCTTGGGTAGAAAATGCTAAGATGAAAGCTGAAGCTAAACTTAAGAAATACGGTATCCCTATGCATAAGGTTCAAGAAGTTCTAACCTCAAGAGGACTTCAAGCTTTATCATCTAAATTATCATAGTTCCATGGCAAGACTTAAGACTAATGCAAAAAGAAAGCTGAATAAAGCGCTTACAAGAGTTGAAAAAGTAGTAATTATGGATGTAAGAAGAATGCTTGAACAGCAGAGAAAGTGGAAAGCTAAAGTGATGAATAGCAAGACATCAAAGTAATTTTATCCTTCAAAAGAGTGTATATTATGAATCATGAAAGACTAAAGTATGTATCAGATACTAATGGATATACTATTCTTCCTGTAAAGGCAGGAATGCAAGTAGAGCTTCACGAGAAAGTTGGAGAAGGATCTACAGAAAGAATTTGGAAGTTTAAGGGGCTTATTATCAAGGTTAGAAAGCCAGGAAGTGCTGATGGTAGTTTTACTATCAGAGGGCTTGCTGCTGGGCAAACCATTGAAAAGGTATACCCACTTTCTTTTCCAAAGTTTGAAAAGGTAATCCTTATGGATGAATACAAGGTTAGAAGAGCAAAACTCTACTATATCAGAGAAAAGGTTGGTAAGTCAGCTAGAATGAAGAGTAAAATCACAGCTGATAAGAGAGAAACTAATCTTTTGAAGTAATTTTTTTAGATTTTGTCGTATCGTATTATGAAACTTACTGTTCAGGTTCGTACAGAAACCGGAAAGAATGTAAAAAAACTTAGAAAAAGCTGATATGTACCGGCTGTTGTTTACGGAAAGATGCTCGATACTCCAGTTTTGCTTACTATCTTAAAAAACGATTTTATTAAAGCATATAGAGCTGCTGGATATTCTACTCCAATTGAGCTTGAAGGTGGTGTAGATCAGCTTGTTTTGCTTCATGCATTGCAACTTGATCCAGTAACTGATGAAGTACTTTCAATTGACTTTTTGGCTGTAGATAAGCATCAAAAGGTATCTGCTGGAGTTCCAGTAGTGCTTGTTGGAGAATCTCAGGTAGAAAAACTTAACCAAGGAAAGATTCAACTTGTTAAAGATACTGTTGAAGTTGAGGCGCTTCCTCAGGATCTTCCTCATTCAATCGAGGTTGATCTTTCAAAGATTGAAACTGCAAATGATGTAGTTTTTGTAAGAGACTTGGTGGTAGCAAAGAATGTAAAGATTATTGATGATCTTGATCAACCAGTGCTTACTGTAGTTGAGCTTTCTGATGAAGAAGGTGAATCTACTTCAACTGAAGAAGCTGCAGCAACTGCTTAGTTCAGTATTTTATCTTGATTGTGTTGTAATTATCATGGCTAGAATATGTTATTTTACAGGTAGAAAAACTACATCAGGACAGACTAGATCTCACTCTATGAGAGCAGGGAAGAGACAGTTTAAGGTGAACCTGATCAATAAATGGATTAAACTTGAAGATGGAAGTCAAGTAAAGGTAAAGATTAACTCAAGACTTTATAAAAAGTTTAAGGGGTTTATCTAGTCCTTTCAAAAAATAGCTTGCAATAAGAGGGAAAAATAGTATACTCGCTCTTGTTGTCTTTTGAAAAAGTTTCCTTAGTAAGATTTTTCCTCTTGAGGGGTAGTAGCTCAGTCGGTAGAGCAACAGCCTTTTAAGCTGGTGGTCCTGGGTTCGATCCCCAGCTACCCCAGAGGATTTCTTAAGGGAACTTTTTTGATTTATCTGTTTTTTGAAGAGATGGAGTTTGTAGTCTATATCTTAAAAGGGAAAAGGTATTATGTAGGATATACTGGCGATCTGCAGAGGAGACTAGAGGAACACAAGAGAGGACAAACAAAAACAACTAGAGAATTGGGAATATGGGAATTAGTAAAAATAATTCCTTGTGTTACAAAAACAGAAGCTATTATTTTAGAAAGAAAAATAAAAAGAAGCTGACATATAGAGAGGTGGTTGTAGAGCAATCCCGCTCAAGCGGGAGTTGCCCTGGGTTCGATCCCCAGCTACCCCAGAGGACTTCTTGAGGGGACTTTTTTTTAAGAATTGCTATTTCTGATCAAAAAGAGGTTAAAAAACTAATAATCTAAAAATAAGCTTAATTTTTTGTCTTAACTTAGTATAAGCGTATTATCTGTATATTCTAATTTATGTATGATGGGAGAAGTATTAGAATTGCAGGAAGTTTTGGAAGAACTTAAAAAACAGGGAGTGGATGTGCAGATTGAAAGTACATCGGAAGATCTTTATAAAATTATTGATGGACAAGGCAATGGTGGCTGTGCTCAATGAACCTGCTCAGGAGGTAGTGGTTATAGGGCACCAGACGATTTTTATTATGAAGAAAAACTTGCTGCTTAATTTCCTGGGAGGTTTTTTACCCTCTTTTTGTTTATTTTTTAATAAAATAAATATGCTAGATTATCCAAAATATCAGATTAACTTTATGCCAGAATCATATTATGGCTATTGTAGTACTGCGTGTTTTATGGGGGTTCTGAATTATTTTTGGTATACGCAGTTTAATATGAAAGATACCCGAGATGTGATGAAAATTGCGAAAATGGGGAGGTATAAATTGGGAGGAGGACTCACAGAATCGGAAATGTGATATGCTCTGTCTAGACTCGGGTTTAAGGTTATTTATACTACTAAAACTTCTAAGGAATTTGATTTAGCATATATTGAAGATCCAGTTTCCTTTATTAAAAAGAAGTATGAAAATCATAAATATAAAAATTTTGTATGAGAGGACGGTGTTTGGAATGATACGAAACAAAATGTTTCTTTTGATTTTTATGATACGACAATAGCAAAAAAAATTCTTGTGTCAGATGAAATTGAGAAAATTTATAACATAGATGTTGTCTCAGTAGTAAATAATTATCAGTCAGAAGATACTCTTTTTATCTTTTGACTTAATGCGAATGTTTTGTATGATAGAGTTTCAGAAGAATGAAGTAGTTGAGGGCATGTAGTTTTATGTAAGGGGTTAAGAGATTGATTTTTTGAGATTTACGATCCAGGCCCCTATAAAAAACCTGATTTTATTCCTCAGGATAAGGTTATTCAGGCAATAGAGGATTTATGAGATGATTATAATGTATTTGTAGTTAGAAATTAGTATTAGAATATCTAATGGAATTCTAGCAGAATTTGAGAATGTCTTTTGAAAAAGTTTCCTTAGTAAGATTTTTCCTCTTGAGGGGTAGTAGCTCAGTCGGTAGAGCAACAGCCTTTTAAGCTGGTGGTCCTGGGTTCGATCCCCAGCTACCCCAGAGGATTATCTTTGAAGAAGGAAACTTTTTTGATAAAAAACTTTTAGCCTTGCTTTTTTTGTATAATTGAATATAAGAAGGATATATTATCCAAATCCACTTAGCTATCGTCTTTATTCCCCTTATCTTGTAAGAAATGAGTTTAGTTATTCCAGAATCTTTTTTTAGAGTCAGTATTAAGGCTTTGGTTACTGATGAAAGTGGAACGAAGTATCTTTTATTTCAAGAAAAAAATGGAAAGTGGGATTTCCCATGAGGAGGATTGAATTTTTGAGAGTCCATTTCAGATGGTTTGAAAAGAGAGCTTGTAGAAGAATCAGGTTTGCAATGCGTGGATTTTGCTTCTCATCCACAAGTGGTTATTCCTTGGGAGAAGAAAGAGGGGATTTGGTGTTTATCCCTTTTTTATGAGGTAAAAATCCTGAATTTTAACTTCATTCCAAGTGAAGAATGTCAGGCTTTTGATTTTTTTGCTCCAGAGGAAATGAAGTCCTTAGTATGAAGCTGAGTTTTGTCTCTCTTTGATGAATATTTGCATGAAGACCATTAACGAAACCTTTACTTGTCTTAACTGTGGGAAAGAAATCCCTAAAGCACAGAAAACCTGTCGTAATCATTGCCCTTTTTGTTTTGCTTCGAAACATGTAGATCGTGATGTTCCTTGAGATAGAGCAAGTGAGTGTCAATGAGCAATGTATCCGACGAGTTATGAAATGAAAAATAGTGAAATCAGGATTCTTTTTTCTTGTTCTAAATGTGGGAAGCAGCATTGGAATAAGAGAGCGATGGATGATGATATCACTTGTTTGCCGGAAATGATTGTGAAATATCGTCAGCTTTTCTAGAAATATGGTATAAAAATCAGATTTTTTTTCTGTGTGAAATAACTTGATAATGATAATCAAATCTGTATACTCTTCCTTGTTCGGAAACATTTATTTGTTTACACTATTGGGATGAAAAAAGGAATTCACGGTGCTTATTACAAAGATGTTGTAGTAAATTGTATCTGCGGTGCTTCATTTACTGTAAGTACTACAGTTGAGGGGCCTATTAAGCTTGAAACTTGTTATCAGTGTCATCCAGTTTTCAATAAAGACAAGGTAATTAAAAAGCCTGTTAAGGGAATGATGGAAAAATACCTTGAAAAGCAAAAGAGGATTGAAGCTGCTCAAAAGAAGGCTTAGTTTTACCAGGTGAGGTCATATATTTTATTTTGATAGGAGGGAGGTCTTATGCTTAGAATGATGCTTATCAAAAAGTATGTGAATACCTCAGATATTCAATCAACAATTGGACATAGTTCTGTTGTTTACTTAAAGGAGGCATTCGTGATGATAGTCCTTCTTTTTGTGTTATATGTGATTTTTGCTTTGCTTAATCATACGAGTCCTGCTCCATATTGGCAGTGGATATTTGGTGGAATCTGACTTCTTCTGTTTATTAAGTGGATGGTGGATTTTCTTAACTTATATTTGGATTGTTTGATTTTGTCTAAGGATACTGTGACTTTATTTCTTTGGGAGGGGCGATTAGAGTATAAAACTGAGATTTTCTCTTGGAATAAAATTAATACGATTTCTTCCTCACAGAATGGGGTTTGGGATAAAATTTGGGGAAAAGGAGATATTGTGATAAAGTTAGAATTCTGAACTGATTTTCCTTTTTCTGACGTGAGTAATCCCAAGAAACAGGTTGCAAAGCTTATTATGCTAAAGGAGCAGTTTTTGACGAGACAGAAGCAGGTTATAGAAAAGGATCTTGCTGATGACAATCAGAGATTTAATGTGCTCGTAGAGGCGATGAGTGAGGTTGTTAAGGAGTATATGGATAAATCTAGAGAGGAGTAAGTATCGTTTTGATAATTAAAATAAGAGAAATCTGAGATCGGATTTCTTTTTGTTTTTTGAAAAGTTCCTAGTAAAACACTAGGAACTTTAATTTAATAGGATATAACACGATCATCTCTACTACTTTCCTCTTTTTTCTCTCTTTGTTTTCTAGCAATCCAAGTAGAAAGAACATAGACGATAATTCCTATGGTGAGGAGTAGTGCTGCTATTCCTATTACCATAGCCATTGCTATAAAGGGATCTACCTCTCCAATTAATGAAGTCAGTAGTATGATGATATAGAGCACTTGTAGACTTAGTATTAAGGTGACTCCATATCTAAACTCATCTTTATCCTTCTTTCTCGCTATTATTAGCGTTAAGGTCTGTATTGCTAGGATAAAGCCTACTATAGGCCAGAAGGCATTATATTCCTCATCTATTCCTCCGTCTAGATATGCTACTAGTTTTAATAGGAAGAGTGTGCCAGCACATAATTCTAATATCACTTTTCTCATAACATTTATTTTTATTTTATAGTCTATATATAATGTAATTTCTCTAAATGTCAAGTGTAAGTGTGGTAAAAAACTTTCTTGGAAAAAGAGGCTTATAAAGCCTCTTTCTTCTTAATCGTCTATCTGCAATTTTAGATACACCATTCCGAAGGGAACGAGAGTCATTGCAAGGGTAATGAGTCCTCCAAGGAATAACTCAATTCCACTTATCCTTCCCTGAAAGAACGCTACTACCGTCATGATGAATACTATAAGATATAGCATGATCATTGAGAGTAGTTCTCTTTTCAGTGCTCCAAACTTGAGATTGAAGGTTGGAGTAAAGCATGTGAGAGCTGCCTGAACTAGAGCGCAAATAGATGCGGCATAGAGCCCAAGGTTAGTGAATCTTGTATCCTTTAAGAGGAAAATTGCGAGTAGAGCGGCTCCACCTATTGCAAGTGATAGCCACCAAAGTTTTTTGATTGTTGACATTTTGTTATTATTTTTTGTTTTGTAATATTATTATAGTTATTTTTTTGTGAAAGTCAATGTATGAAGGTTCTTTAATTAAAACAAGTTCCTAGGTATCTAGGAACTTGTTTCTTAGTTTTCTTACTATCCATTCACAGATATTGAAAACCACAACTGTCATAATAAGTAGTACTTGTGTACCAATCACAATGACTATAGGGCTAACCCCATAAAAATTTGCGATAGCTACAGTAACAACAACTACTCCGTAAACTACTAATGCACCAAAGAGATCTCCTAGTGTCTCTGCTGTATCTTTTCCATAGGCAAGAACTATGGCTAGTAAAACAGCTTGAATGATTAGTAGGATTCCACTCGTAATGAATAGGATCTCTTCAAACCATGTAAGAGGAGTGACTCCTGTTAGAGCTTCCCAAAAATCAGAAAGCCAGAATGTCCCAATAAATGCATTAAGTAGGGTGCAAAGGGTAATTACATTTTTCATAGGATGAATCATTTTTGTTTTTTGATCATTATATATAATTTAATTATTATGTCAATAGAAAAAAACTGGATTTTTTTATTGAAAAAAAGGGCTTTTATTATAAGAGTATCATTATATCTTGAAAAAAATCTGAATTTTTTCTCATAAAAAGGACCTACAATAGGTCCTTTTCTTCAAGTATTCGTGCATGGAATTGAAGGAATGGCATGGTTGACATCCCAAGCATAAACATGCCTACGAATGTGGCAATGACATCCGGAATCTCTCCGAGAAAATAGCCGATTATGCATACTAAGAGCAGCATGAAAAAAAATAAACTTGTGCTCATTAGTTCATTTTTCATTTCACGTTCTTTTCCTTTTAGTGCTGTAATGAAGCAGAAAACTACGTAAAATGGTGCACTCACGCCTCCATAAAAAATCCAATAAGATGTTAAATGGTTTGTGTTGCCTGAAAATAGCGGTTCTAATAAGGCTAATAAATTTATTAGAAGCGCTATGTGCCATAATTTTTTAAAGATTGTCATATATTTTATTTTTTTTATTGATTGTATCAATATAATATTGAATTTTAAATGAATGTCAATAGAAATAATAATGTAAAAAATCTGATTTTAGTCTTTTTTGTGTAAATAATGTATTGACATTTTTTATCTAATTATTATAGTTTCCCCGTCAATGAGTTCTTTAACAGTAGTATGTATAATTATTATTTGTTGTTTCAGGTATTTAGATACTTGTTACCTATTAAAAAAATGTTGAACCTTAAAACGTGTAGTATATGAAGAAAAAAAAAGTGAATTCTGGCGATTGTTTAGATACTAAACGAACCGGAAAGTATCTGGCTCTTCAGCGCCGTTATAAAGAGAGTTTAGAAGAAAATAAACTCTTGAAGCAGCGTGGAAAAGAGTTGCAAATTTTGTTGTTTTGTCTAAATCGGATTAGTAATGTTGATCCTCATTTAGAATATCTCAGAAAAAATATTTTGTCTGATGTAAACGGTATTCAGAATGGCGAAAATAAACATACAAAAACAGCTTTAGAATCTGATGTATCAGAACTAAACTTATCTAGAAGACGGATTTTGGAAGCTAGGGAGTTAGTTTTAGAGCTGGATCCAGGGACGCTACGGCATGAACATAATGATACTCAATCTTCAAAAGATATTATTGAAGATTTGGACGCTACAGCAGATTATTTGGCCTTTGAGTATAAGGGCTATCAGTGCTGTATTCGTAAAAGGTATCTGTTTGATAAAGATGAAATGCAATTTTTCTCTAGTAAAATTGGTTTCCCTCCAGTTTCATATTGTGGATATGTCGCAGTTGCTGAAGGGCACCCTTTTTACCAGATGGATTATTTTGACATTCCAGTTGAAGTCCATGGAGGGCTTACTTTTGGCCAGACAATTATACCAGGGGCGGGTATCTTGAGTGATTTGGTCGACGAGTTTGTTATCGGTTTTGACTGTGGACATCTTGGAGATACTATTGAAGAATGTAATGCCGAATATGTGAAAAGAGAACTTGAACGTCTCGTTGATCAGCTCATCAAAGCGGCTAAGAAATAAAATGAGAACTCATTGACACCAACTAGAAAAAGGGCTTATCTGTATCAGATGAGTCTTTTTTTGTTTGAGAATATTGTTGAATAGTGGTATATAGAAGGTATAAAGCTCAAAAAAATCTGATTTTTCTTTTTTGTTTTCATTTGACAATCTCTTAGAAATTCTTATAGTCAAAGTGTTTATTTCCTATCCTATAGATCATGTGACTACGAATTACCCTTGGAGTGCTGTTTTTAATCGTGATTTGGGCGATTAGCTTGTACAATAGATTGGTATCTCTTAAGAATAATAGAGAAAATGCTTTTGCTGATATTGATGTTCAACTTAAGCTGAGGTTTGATTTGGTAGAAAATCTTGTTAATACAGTAAAAGGATATGCGACTCATGAAAAGGAAACACTTCAGAATTTGACTGATGCGAGGACAAGTTTTCTACATGCAAATGGAGTGGAAGGAAAACTTGAGGCGAATAATCAGCTTACAGGAGCTTTGAAGACGCTTTTCGCTGTTGCAGAAAATTATCCAGATCTTAAGGCAAATCAAAACTTTCTAGAGCTTCAGACCGAACTTTCAGATATTGAAAATAAGCTGGCTGCTGCTAGAAGATTCTTTAACTCAGCAACAAGAGAGTATAATACCTCTATCCAGAGTTTCCCTAGCAATTTGATTGCTAATCATTTTGGATTTACTCAGGTTGAGTTTTTTGAACTTGATGATGAGACTGCTAAAAAGGCTCCAAAAGTACAGTTTTAAGTTACTATTAAAATATTAAGAAGAAGTCTGATTTTTTGAGATTTTGATAGTATCAAGAAGGAAAATCAGATTTCTTTTGTTTAGGTCAGATTTTTCTTTTTATTTTTTGAATATTTTTTATGTATCAAGGGCTTCAATCTTCAAAGCGAGATAATCAATTAAAAACTTGGATTTTGATTGTTTTGCTTCCAGTCTTTTTGGGTGCTGGAGTTTTTGCGGTATTCTATTTTCTAAATACTAAAAATGGTACTAGTGGTTCTCAAGCTTTGAATCTCGCTCTTGGTGATACAGGAGAGATTTTGACGCTTCTCGTGCCGATATTAGTTGTTTGGCTTCTGATTTCATTCTTTTTCCAAAAAAGTTTGATGTTTTCTTTTTCTGGAGCTAAAGAGGTAACGAGAAAGGAAGAGCCTGAGATTTACAATATCGTTGAGAATTTGTGTATTTCTAGAGGTTTGCCTACTCCAAAGATTTGAATCATTGAGTCAGAGGGAATGAATGCCTTTGCGCTCGGATGGAGAGCGAGTGATTCTTGGGTAGTATTTACTAGAGGCTTGCTCAATCATCTCAATAAGGCTGAGATTGAGGCAGTAGCGGCACATGAATTAACCCATATTATCAATAAAGATTCGCTTTTAATGCTTGTGATGGTCTTGTATATATGAGCGATTGCTATGCTTGGTGAGATTTTGATTAGAGCTTGAGGTAGAAGGGATAATGAAAAAAGGAATGTATTGCCGTTAGTTGGAGTTGTATTGATGGTTCTTGGGTATTTGGTTTATCCGCTTATTAGGCTTGCTATTTCTAGAAAAAGGGAGTTTCTCGCGGATGCTGGAAGTGTTGAGCTGACTAAAGACAATCAGGCGATGATTTCAGCGTTAAGAAAGATTTCTCAAGAGCCTGAGGTTGATGTGAAAAATAAGGAGATGTCTGCGATGTTTATTGCAAATCCTCTTGGGAAAGTTTCGTCTTGGTTTCAGACGCATCCAAGTATTGAGGATAGAATTAAGGCACTTGAGAATTATTAATATTTTATTTTCTAAAGGCTGAAAAGGCTGATGTTTTATCTCTGGCATGAGGAATTTGATGTTAAGCATCCAAAATTTCGTATAGTGAAGTACCAAAAAGATCTTGGTATGCAACAATATGCTGTGTATGAGTCACTTCAGAATGTGATTAATCAGTCTTTTTCTTATCCTGAATATAATCATTATTTTCTGCTTGATGATTCAAGATTTCATTTTTTTAGGTTTGATATCTTTAAGGAATTAGATCGTCCATTTACTATAGATGATATCAATGAAATTACCCATGAGAGATTAAATTATCTCAAGGAGATTACTAAAGAGGAACTCCTATTTACCAATGTGGACAGTATTTTTGTTAATTGAGAACCTCAAAAATACTTGATCGGGGCTCAAGGTCAGATTTTTTTTCGTTTGTATCTGATTTATATTAATAGAGATACGCTTTTGGAATTTAATAAGCATTATGGTAATCTTTTTTCTCATAAGCATTTGAAGATTTTTCCCGAGAGTTTCAAGACGATTTCTTTTCTCAAGAGAAAACTTGAAAGAGATTCATTCCTTTTGCTGTATATCAAGGAGAGCTATTGTAAGGTAGTTGCGATTGAAGATGGGTTTTATAAGAGGATTGAACATATCAATTTTGGGATTAATTTTTTGATGCAAATGTATAAGGATAATCAGATTGTAAAATATCGATACAAGACTTCTGAGGAGATTGATGCAAATCCTTTAGCGAAGAATCTTGTTTTGGAAAATATTAATTTTTATGTTGAATATTTATGCAAGTGGTTAGATGATCTGAAATTAACGAATAAGGATATTTTTATTATTTCACCAATCATAAAAAACTGAAATTTTATGGACTGTTTCAATAAAAAATATACAACTTATCATAATAAGTATATTGTTCCATTTCATTCTTCAAATCAGCTGGAAATGTTTGGTAAACAGTGGGAGCCGGGAGATATGGATACTTTGATTTTCTTGAATGGAAGCTGAGTAAAGAAAGAGCTTTTAGGAGACGAGTAGTTTTTCCCAAGGTTTGGCACTTCCCTGATAAAAACAAGTGTTTTTACTCCACGCAAAAGAGGATTGAGTCTTTTTCTTTTTCGTTAAAATTAATCTTATGCTTCGCTTTTATCCTCCATCCCTTCAAAAAGCTCTTGTATCAGCTTGATTGCCTCTTTCTGATCCAAAAAAAAGGGAGAAGTTGCGATGGTTACCATTTTTGCTCAAGAGATCAGCTTTCTTGTCTGCTCAAAGGTTCACTCCTTATCTTCAATCCCCATCAGCTTCTCCCAAAAATCCATATCAATATCCAAAATATAGTCCTCATCAGGTTTATAATAGTGGAGGAGTCAGTATTCGCTTCTGAGCTGGCCTATAGATCCGAGTAATCCACTTTCTAATGCTGGAATAATAAAGTTCCCAACATTACACTGCTCTTGGACAAATCAAAAGACTGAATTCAGATTTTTTTCATCTATTTTCTCTTCGTTAGGTTTCATATCCGAGTGCTGATCTATATGAATCAGTTTTATCCCTTTTGTAAAGCGATTTTGAAAATATTCCTTATACCAAAAATATAAAGCATGATTGTGATTGTCAAAAATGTAGATCGGCACTCCTCAAACCTCGAAGGTTAAAAACTCCTTTAATCCATAAAAATACTCTAAAGTCCCAGTTGTTCATCTTTCACAAAAAACTGGCTCTTCTCAGAGTTCTAGCTCAGAGATTCCCTTTTTTACAAGTGGTGCAACCCAAAGTTTCACGGATTTTCACTCTTCTTGTGATCAAAAAAAACAGTTCCCGTTTACTCATTCAAGCTCAAAGCCTCTATAATTCTCCATCTCTCGATCAAAAATAAAAAAATCAGATTTCTTTCTCTTATTTGTTCTACTTAACTTAACTCCTATTTCAACCTCTTTTCGATTTCTTTCCCTCAATCACAAAAAATTAGGACACTCAGTAGCTGAAAGCAGAGATTTTTTCTCTTTATATTACCAAGCAAAAAACTATACTAAAAAACAGTTTAGTTTTGCGAAACGAATGTCCGGACATAAACTCGTCATAAAAGACGCTCTCTGGCAGCTAGCCGGGAGAGTAATCAGCGCATTATTTTGATTTGTAATCACCAAAATTATTGCCTCATATCTTTGACCGTTGAGATACGGAGACTATGGGACAATTTTCAGATTTTTCGCTTGGTGGACTGCACTTGTAGACTTCTGAATCTATGTCCTTGCAATCAAGCAGCTTTGAACCCTAAAAAAACAAATTCACTGAGAAGAAGAAAGAGAGTGTGACTTAAATCCATCTTCTCCTTTGGCACAAGACTACTGAAAATTTGTTGGAACAAGAGTCTTTCTCATAGGAATTGTCTATAGCTTGGCAATCGCTATTGCCTACTTGATCCCTGCTTATACAGAAAATCCCTATATCATTCGAGGGCTTCCCCTGGCAATGTGCTATTCTGCGAGTAATATGTATGCTGGTATTCAGCAAATACCACTTCAGCTCTTTCGAAAGATGAAAAGACTGACATGGTCTTTGATTATCGCAAGACTTTCACAGTTGCTAGTGCTTTTGCCGGTAGTGTATCTGTTCTTTACTAATGTTGACTTCCAGTCTGCTCAAACACCAAACCTTGTGCTGATTTCAGCTTTTTGTCTAGTGATCTTCTCGGTAGTTGCGAGTTCCCTTGGGCAAAATGTGGAAATGCATCTCAGAACCAAAGATATTCTCCCTCTCAAGATCAGATTTGATTTCTCTTTTATCAAAAAGATTTTAAGTCAGAATTGGAGATTTGGTTTCTCTTACTTTTTTAGTAGTTTTCATACCTTATTGGTGCTGATTTTCCTAGGATGGTTTTTCCCAACAGCTCAAAACTTTGATCATGCAGGGAAACGAGCTCTGGCATTGTCTTTGATAGAGATCTTACTAATCATCCCATCCTCACTAGGAAATTCACTCCTTCATAAGATCCCAAACTACAGCAAAACACAAAAGCAAAAATCGCTCTGAAATCTGATGACAATGGTTGTCCGAATCGGAGCCTTGATTGCACTTAACTTCTGGATTTTCGCAGATGATATTATTCTACTTGTCTCCTCAAGTAAGTTCCTCTGAAGCCGAACCAATACCATTGACCGATGAGCCAATCAAGTACTTCCTTTCTTGGGGATTGTACTTGTGCTCAGCTTCATCAAGCAGGTCTATAACTATGTCTTCGTAGCTATGGAGCAGCAAAATAGGCTTTTCTTGATCAATCTTATCGGAGTAGTGCTCGGTGCAGTTGTTGGGATCTATCTTATCCCAAGCTATGGACTTCTTGGATGAGTATTGACACAGCTTTTGATTGAGTGACTTTTCACTGGAGGAGCAATCCGAGTTGCTGCAAGAAATCATCTTACCCCACACTTTGATACAAAAAAAGTTATAATTCTGATTTCTTTATTGGTTGGAGTTGGAATCCTCGGTGCTGGACTCCATTATCAAACAGGAGGAATCTTGCTTTGACTCTGGAAATTTTTCCTCATCGCTGCGCTAATAAATATCCCGGTTCTACTCCTAGCTATCAAGCCAATGAAAACCATTGCAAAAGGACTTACACAAGAATAATTTTTTTATCTCTCTAAGGGAGCATGTTTAGACAAATTCTATCAGATTCAGTCACTGTCCTCTTTCAAAATCCTAAACTCATTAGGCTCTCTTTTTTGACACTTGTGTTTTATTCAATAGTTCGTATCTACTTTATCGTTTATTATTTCAATACTTTCCTTCTCTATAAATATGAAAGCTGAGTTCAGCTCTCTGATGCCTTTATCTATGTGCTTGATAAACTAAATAATCAGTGAATTCTCCGAGCAGTGATCTGAGTTATTATCGTACTGATCTGATATCTTTGGTTTCATCCGATAGGAGAGGCATCAGTTGTTTCAGCGTTGGATAATCCTCAGCAGTCAGCTTTCAGATCTTTTGTCAGAGGGAGTGGAAAGTTCTTCCCAATGCTGGAGTATAGCTGACTTTCGATTCCTTTCTGAGTATTTACCTTCTGTACGGTAATGCTGAGACTCTATCTGATGGATATCTTTGATAATATATTTATTACAATTATCGTCGGAATCCGATGATTCCTCGTGCTCTTTGCCAGTGTTTGCTGGTCGTATGCTAGGATTATTATTGCTCTAGAGGGCTGTCAGGTTTTTGATGCGATCAAAAAGAGTACAAGTCTCGCGATGAATAATCTCGGTCTCTCAGTTAAACTGATGTTCGTAGAGCTCCTTTTGATGCTGAGATTTATTGTTATTGGTCTTCTTATCGTTGGAATCCCTGTGCTCTTGATCTATATTGCAGTGTGGCTGGATGTGATCCAAAATTCCTTTGTAGAGACCACGATCCGAGTAGTTGCAGCAAGCTTGCTTCTAGTAATTGCATATCTTAACTGTATTGTTGAAGCATTCTTTCTCACTTATTGGTATCAAGCTTATAGAAAAATCTCACCAAAAACATAGAAAACATAGAAAAGCCTGAAGTATTTCAGGCTTTTCTAATTAAAATATAAAAGTATGTGTAATGGGGTTGTTTTGTGGATAAGAAGCATGTTTTCTGTGAGAAATTATCTCTATTTACGATAGATTTGAGTTGTCTTAGGTAATAAGTTTTTTGAAAAAACAAAAAATCTCAGCTCGAAGCTGAAATCCTTAATGGAGCGGGTGACGGGACTCGAACCCGCAACAGTCTGCTTGGAAGGCAGGCACTCTAGCCAATTGAGTTACACCCGCAAATCACATTTGCAGAAAAGAATATAGTGATTTTGTTTTCAATTTCAAGACTTTTTTTAAAAAAAGTGAGAAATCAGATTTTTTCTTTTTGATCGGCTTTTTTTCTCTTGTAGTTGATGGCCAAATAGATACACTTAATCTGTTTTTTTTATTCCTTTTTGGAAAGTATGAAGTATCATTTGCAGCTTTTGAAGAAATATATTTCATTGGAGGTAAGCCCTGAGGATATTGCGAGGGATCTGATTTTGAAAACTTGTGAGATTGAGGAAATTCAGACCAGAAATTTGCCAAAAACAATTGTGATTGGTAAGATTACCTCTATTCAGAAGCATCCAGATGCGGATAAGCTTAATGTTTGTCAAGTTGATTGTGGGAGTCATGGACAATTTCAGATCGTTTGTGGAGGAACGAATGTAGCAGAGGGGATTTTTGTGCCGGTTGCCTTGACTGGGACTACGATTGCTGCGACAGGGATTACGATTGCAAAAAGACCGATGAGAGGCGTAGATTCTGAGGGAATGATTTGCTCTAAGGAGGAGCTTGAAATTCAGGAAGATTTGGAACAACATTGGATTTGGAATCTTTGAGAGGATCTAGAGGTTTGAGATCAGGATTTAGGACTTGCATTGACTGATAAGTTTTCTTGGTTAGATACTGCAGTTCTGGAGGTCGATAATAAAAGTCTGACTAATAGGCCTGATTTGACTGGGCATTTTGGTGCTGCGATTGAGCTCAATGCGATCTATCCTGATGCTGTTAAAAAGTATCATAGGATTACCGAGATGATGACTCAATTTCAGACGACAAATATCTTGGAGGTATTGGAACATACTGAAAAGAAAATGGTCCCTGGAGTGCAGGTTGAGAGTCCTTTTGTTAATACTTATATTGCCTTGAGGATAGAAAATATTTCGGTGAAAAAATCAGATTTTTTTTCTCGTTTGCAGCTTTTGGATATCTGAGGGAAGGCAATTAATAATTGGGTAGATTTTTCAAATTTGTTTATGAATATTTCTGGGCATCCGATTCATTGCTTTGATGCGGATAAAATTAAGTGAGGACTTCGTGTGAGACAGGCTGGAGCTGGAGAAAAGTTTGTAGATCTCTTTGGTACAGAACATGAACTGTCGACTAGTGATGTTGTGATTACTGATGAGGAAAAGGTGCTAGCTCTTGGTGGAGTGATTGGAGGGCTTGAGAGTGCAGTAACAGAAAATACAAAAAATATCGTTATTGAGCTTGCAAATTTTGATCCTACGGTTGTAAGAAAAACTGGAACAAGACTTGGGTTAAGAACTGATGCAGAGTTGAGATTTGAGAAAAATATCAATCCTGAGTATAGTTTGTATGTATTGCTTTTGCTCTTGGATGAGATGAAGTTTTATATTAAGGGATTCCATGATGAGCAGATTTCAGGTTTAAGTTATTATCTTAAGCCAGACTTGCCTCTTTTGCAAAAAAAGATTGTTCCAGCTCCTTGGAAGGATCTTGAGCGTTTGATTTTTGGAGTTGAAAAGCAGGATTTTGAACAGAAATCAAGAAAAATCTTGAGTGATTTAGGTTTCGGAGTAATGGGAGAGGAGGTCTCAGTGCCACTTTGGAGAGGACCAGATGATATCAATATTAAAGAAGATATCGCTGAGGAGGTCGCTAGAATCTGGGGATATGATCAGCTTGAACCTCAAAAAATGTTGACTGAGGTGAAAAATCAGCCTTTTAGCTTGGATGTTGAACTCACTAGAAAACTTGAGAATTTGATGGTTGAGCAGTTGAGGTTTGATCAGGTGGAGACTTATCCTTGGACCTCTGAGGAGATAGTAAAACAATTGTGAGGTGAGGTATCTGAACTTTATCATTTGAAAAATCCTTTGAACCCTGAGTTTCCAGTGCTGAGGGATAGTATGTTGTATAATTTTATTGGAATAGCTCAGAAGAATAGCAAATTTTTTGATGAATTCAGAATTTTTGATATTTGAAAGGTTTGGAATAGGATAAAACCATTGATGAAAACTGATTTAGATGATAGATATGCTGATAATCAGCTTAATGAGGAACTGGTTTTGTGAGCACTTGTATACAAAAAATCTATTAAAAATTGGGCTGAGGATCCTTTGCTTGAAGTCAAGTGAGAAGTTGAATTTTTGATACGTCAGCTTGGAATTAGGGGGAAGATATTCTTTGAGAAATCTGATTTTTCGGCTTTTCATCCAAAAAAACAGGCGAGAATTCTCTTTAGAAATTGAGCAAATGTAGTTGAAATCTGAAAGGTAGTCACTCTGCATCCTGTTATATTAAAGGAGCAAAAGTTCCCTGAAACAGCACAACTTTGTTATTTTGATTTGTATATAGATCGTATGAAGGACTTTACAAATCAGCAAAGCTATGAAAGAGACTATGAAACCTTGCAGGATCAGATTTTGTGGAGAGATTTATCGTTTGTTGTAGATCATCACCAGGATTTTTGAGGAATTATTGAGGCGATTTCAAAGCTTTCAACTATTGATGAGGTCAGAGTTTTTGATCTTTATCAAGGGGAGAACTTAGGAGAGGGGAAAAAGTCTATTTCTTTCCAACTTAAGATTAAATGAGATGGTTCGCTTACGACTGCCCAGATCAATGAGGTTTTGCAGTCTGCTATTAAAAAGGCGGAGCAGGCTGGAGCTCAATTAAGATCATAATTTTTACTTTTGTTTTGTTATCATATGTCTTATCGTACTTATTTAGGTGTGATTTTGATTCAGGCTTCCTTAGCGATGCTTGGGTCTTTGTACTTTTCTAATTTTTGAGATCCGTTGGCGGGCTTGTTTTCGGGAGCTGGATTTGAGCCTTGTCATTTATGTTGGTGGGGAAGGATTTTGATGTATCCGCTTGTCGCAATTTCAGTTTATGGACTGATTAAAAAGGATAAAGAGATCTGATTTTTGACTGGATTTCTTTCGCTAGCTGGTGTATTGTTAGCAGGATATCACTATTTGATTCAGTATCAGGCATCACTGAATGTCTTTAGTTGCTGAGCTGGTAATGATTGTACGCAGATGTGATGGCATCTTGGATTTGTGACGATTCCGTTTCTTGAGTTGGTAGCGTTTGCTGTGATTTTCGTATGTAGTATGTGTATGATTATCAGAAGGAAGAAATAGTATTTGTTTGATAAAGGAGAAAGCTGGTCTTTGTGATCAGCTTTTTTTGTTTTATAGTGTTTGGAGTGATTATAAAAAAGACCTCTAAGGAATACTTAGAGGCTTTTAAATGATTAACTTGCCTTTGATTTTTCTGGCTCTTTTTGGTAGTGAGCGAGAATTATATTGGCAAGTGTCGCTAATGCAAATGCTCCAGTTGTTATTGAGAGCATTATGCGGTCTATGAGGATTCCGATGCAAAAGCTGATGGCTGATAGTATTAAGATAAAGAAGAAAAAGTCTGAAGTCAGTTTTTTATTATCTCCATCTCTAAGAAGATAGGGGATGTTGAGAATGACTGCTATAATGGCTATTCCTACAGAAAATGCCATCATATCCAGGTTTTCACCTTTCATACTAATACAAAATAGCACACCACTTAGTACCATCGAAATCCACAAAATGTTTTGAACTTTTTTCATGTCTTTATAATTTTTTTGTTTGACATTTTTATTATATATTATTTTGTGTAAAAGTCAATATAATTTTGACTTTTCTCTTTTTGAAAAATCTCTAGAGTATCTCCAGAGATTTTGTGATTATCGAATCGTCCCATCATAATGGGCGAGCAGTTTGTTGATCACTAGTGCAAGGAGTGCGAAGCTACTCGTTCCAACGGTTGCAACTCCAAAGAGGAGTGTAAATACTTGCTCATCTACTATTCCATACCATAGGATTCCAATACTGAGTCCTGATGTCAAAAAGAAGACTCCGGTAATCAGGGTTTTGTATTTCTGTTTGTATGGTAGGAGATAGAGAAGTATTAGCAATGGTAATGCTATACTTATTATACCAATCCCTATAGGAAGGAGGCTCTCATCTCTTTCAGATAGAAAGCCCCAGAGTGATACTATGTAGCCTATCAGTGATGCAAACCACAGTGTTTTTTTTGTGAAATTTAGATCCATTTATTTTTTTATTTGGTTTTGTGTAAGTGTTATATATAAAAGCGTGACCAAGTCAATAGGAAGCGGCTTGAGGTAAAAAATTGAGAAATCACTTGAAAAGGTAGAGGATTTTGCTATATATGGTGGGTGAAGTATGGCGATTGTAGCTCAGCTGGTTAGAGCATCGGATTGTGGTCCCGAGGGTCGCGGGTTCGATTCCCGTCAATCGCCCCAGTTTGATAAAAAAAGAAGTAATTGAGTTTTTACAGAAAACAAAGCATATTCAAGCACTTTCAATTCATATATCATTCAAGAAAAGAAGTGCTAGAAATCAGTTTAGTAAATTATTGCATTCTGATGACAAAGAAAGTTAATAAAGAGAGTAATTCTTTCTATACTTCATCTGTTGAAACTTCAAAAAAGCAATACGCAAACTATCATAAAGACATAGAAAAAAGTGCTGAGACTGCCAAATCTCGCACTTTTTTGTTTAGAGGAGATGATGAATATCAGGTATTCTTTGATGAAAATGATGATATCCAGTCAATGATGTCATTTCATCATAAAGCCCCAGAATGAGTAAAAGATTTAAGAGTTAAAAGTCTAACCATCTCAATGAAATGTAATGCAAAAGAAATAGTAGACTTAAGATTTACACTGTATGAGCAAATCAAAAAATTAAATAGAATTGATTAAGAAGTAATAAGAGTATAATGGTATATACGAACTTTTAGTTTAATTTATAGGAATGCAATTGATTTTCCCACCTATTATAAAAGAAGTTGGTAAGAATAAATGCTATTTGTATTTTGATTGTTTAAAACAAGACTTTAAAATTCAAGATATTTCGATATGAAAAAGTAAAAGATTTCAACTTACTTCAAATGATTTAAAGATTTTGGTAAAAAAATGATCAAGAGATATGAATAATGACTTTGAATATGTTATTTTAATGACTTGAGAATTAAATACTCAAAATCTTACAGATAAGTTATCTACTTGAAAACGAATTAAGCATCCTTTACTCTCAAATAATCAAGTTTTTACTCCATCTTATCAGGAAGATGTATTAAATAACCGAAAATCTAGTTTTAATATTAATGGGGAATTTAGACCTCCACAAATTTGAGCAATAACAGCAACTATATCTCATCGGACAATATCTAATCAACCAGCTAATATTGTTATGCCAACAGGAACTGGGAAAACAGAATGTATGCTTGGAATTATGGTTGCTTCCTGTTGCAATAAAATACTTGTTACAGTACCATCAGATGCTTTAAGAGAACAAACATTTTATAAATTTCTGTCATTATGAATTCTCAAAGAAATTTGAGTCATAAAAGATGATACACTATATCCTACAGTATGTAAGCTTGAACATAGACCTAAAACCATTCAAGAAATGGAAGAAATATGCGAATCCTCACAAGTAATAGTTACAACTATGAGTATAGTAACATGATTACAGACTGATATACAAAATATATTAATTAACGAAATGGACTATTTCTTTATTGATGAAGCTCATCACATTTGAGCTGATACTTGGAGTGAATTGAGAGCAAAATTTTTACAAAATAATAAAAAAATCTTACAATTCACAGCAACTCCATTTAGAAATGATAAAAAAAATGTTAGTTGAGACGCTATTTATACATATCCTCTTGCTCTTGCACAACAAGACTGATATTTCAAAAATATTGAAATAGATCCGATAATAGCGTATAATACCGAAGATGCTGATAAATTAATTGCAAAAAAAGCAATTTCTAGACTAAAACAGGATTTAGAAAGTGATTACGACCATGTTTTAATGGCAAGAGTTGATAAAATAGAAAGGGCAGAATCGGTCTTTCAGTTTTACAAAGAATACGAAGAACTTAATCCAGTTATAATTCATTCAAAAGTTCAATGAAAAGGAAAAATTCTAGAAGAGATAAAACAATGACAACATAGAATTGTTATTTGTGTAGGAATGTTATGAGAAGGTTTTGATTTACCTTCACTTAAAATTTGTGCACTACATGATCCTCACAAATCTCTTGGAATAATTTTACAATTCACTGGAAGATTTACCCGTAGTGCATCCACTCATCCAATTTGAGATGCGTATTTTGTTTTGAATATTGCTGAACGTAAAATAGAAGAAAGTTTGGAGGAGCTTTTTAGTCAAAATGCGAACTGGAATAAAATTTTAAGTTTTAAAAGTGGACAAGCAACTCAACAATACATTAATTTTGCAAATTTAATGAAATGATTTGAGGATATACCAGAAATTTCATTGCAAAATATATATCCTAAATTAAGTACTGTAGTATATCAAACGGATAGTGATGTACCCAATCTACCATCATTTAAAGAGTTTGCAGAAAACAAATATGATTATGTTAATATTAATCCTAAAAATAACTTAATTGTACTAATTAAAAAAAATGAAAGTAGAGTTTTATGGGGTAATATCAAGGAACTAGTAAACACTAATTTTGATTTAACCCTAATATTCTTTGATAGAGATAGCAAACTCTTATTTATAAACTCATCAAACAATGGCTCTCTATATAAAAACTTAGCAAGACTTCTTGTAAATAACCCCCAAATAGTTGATTGAATTAAAACATTTCGTGCATTAAACAATATTTCAAGAGTCATTTTACATAATGTTTGATTATTACACTGAGATAGATGATTTTTAAGGTTTACTATGTATACCTGACCAGATGTAGTTCAATGAACAAGTGCTTCAAGTACGACAAGAAAACTGGTATCGAATTCTTTTTGAGTGGGATATGAAAATTGAGAAAAAGTTACAATAGGGATGTCTTATAAATGAAGAATTTGGTCAATGAGAAGTTGAAATATATTACAATTTATAGATCGATGTAAATTGTATTGAAATAAATTGGTAGATGAGTCAATTTCTACTGAGAGTGTGAGTTTATTTAAAAATGTATTACTACCAGTAGATGTTAATGATCTCCCAGAATGAAAACAGCCTCTATGGATAGAGCGGCCAAATATAGTTTATGAAGGAGAAGAATCGATACAAATACGTATGTGATGAATGTGGTATAGTATCTATGATTTAGATATTGCATTATGCTTTGATAACAGCAGAAATAAAATAAATTTTATAATATCCAATGAGACTATAACAGAAAAGATTGAATTTGGTTTTTTAAATTGAGATTATGTGTACAGTACAGTTAACACAATAAATGTCAAATTTTCATGATGAGAAATAAACATACAAGAGCGATTTAAAGAGCATCCTCCAAGAATATATTTTGATGATACCTCTTTTATAGAAAACAATAAGTATGTAAAAATACCTGAAGATTCTAGCGAATTATCATATAATATAGAAAATATAAATGATCAAATTGCTTGGAAAAATATTAGTGATGAGAGTCAATGATTTACAGACAAAAAAATAAACTCTGTTCAATGAACGATGTTTAAGTACCTAATGTCACTAGATTATGATATTTTGTTCAATGATGACTGAAAATGAGAAATCGCTGATATTGTTTGAATCAAACATCAAACAGATGCTATTAAAATTGACTTATATCATTGCAAATATTCCCATACTTCGAATCCAGGAAGTGACATTAGGAATTTATATGAAGTCTGCTGACAGGCAACAAAATCAATAAAGTGGAAACATAATAGATACAAGATTTTTGACCAATTATTTCATAGAGAATATGAAAGAAATGGAAAATGAATAACATCTTTTGAAAAAGGAGATATTAACATTTTACACAAAATATCAATGCTAAAAAATAAAGTAGCATTAATTGTAAACATTCATATTGTTCAACCTTGATTATCAAAATCTAAAATTTCAGATGATCAAATTAAAATACTATGAGCAACTGAATTATATCTTAAAGAAGTATGAAACACGCCTCTAAGAGTTTTTTCAAGTAAGTAATGATGCTAAAGTACCTACATATTGAAGAATAATTTAAACATTTCTTTATTATAACATATATTTTATAGAATCTATTTTACAAAAAGAATTAAAAATACCTTTTATAAAGAAGCGAAAAATCTTTTGTAAAATAATAAAATATTATGTATTGTTAGATAATTCTTATATTTTAAAATTGCAAATAATATAAAGTAAATAGATACAATATAAGAAAAAAATAAATATATATTAAGAAGTCAGTTTTAGTAGTTCTCCCTAAATTCTAACCATGGTTACATATACATATTCTTGAATAAGATTATATTTTTCTTTTTCGTGCATATGAAACCACACAAGCATTGGACATTGTAAAAATTCTATAAATAAACTCTTTGTAATTCTCATTCTTTAAGAAAATCAAAATAAAAAAATATAAATACCGCATTCTTTCGTAAAAAAATATAAAATAACAATAATATATTGAGCGTTTATTTAATTATTTATTATAATATCAATAAATATAAATCTCTTCTTTTTAGGAACGATAGTACCTAGTATTTAGAAGATAAAAAAAAATGTAATAAATTCTTTATATTACTCTTAAAGGAAAGTATCAAGATATTCTTTTAAATCCACAAAATTACTTTCTTTTTGCATTAGTTTCAAAAGAGATTGTGGGATAATCGTTTTTTGTCCGTCCACTTTCTCATCTAAAATTTAAAGTCCGTTGTTCCAATTTTATAGGGTCTATGGATCAGGCTTGTTTATGTTTTAATAAGCCTATTTGTAGGGGCTACAACGACAGGATCTTTTGGGTCTATTGATCAGGTTTGTTTATGTTTTAATCAGCAGTAAATATATAAATCACTCTGTCTTTTTTTATTTCCTCATTTTTCTGCTTGAGTTGGTTTAATTCAGAAGATAATGTTAGGTAATTTTTTTTGTTCCCAACATTGAATATAAGCTCAATATTTTAGTTCAATTTTAAGCCTTTGTAATTTAAATCATAATCATCTCCTTCCAGTCTAAAATCTTGCTGAATATCTAATGCTTTCATAGTAATATATTCAGCAAGTTCTCCCCTCAAAGCATTATTAAGTAGATCAGAATTATTCCATTCCCAAAAATCTTGTAATGAAAAATCACAAATCTTACCTTCATAAGAAAAGTTCTCTTTACCTGTTTTCTTTGTCGCTTCAACAGAAAAAATATTCACTCTTTTTTTGAAGAAATAAAAATTCTTAATTAAGATAGTTTGATACATTCTGAATTAGAGTATTTGCAAAATCTTGCTCTGGTATTTTAAAGCATTCAGGGGTTGATTTTGCTATATCTCTTTGAATAGAAAGTCCATCACTATACGGCTGAATTGCTATAATCTTTTTGAAAGCTACTTTAAATCATTTTGTAGGACTTGCAAAAATCAGATGTTTTTGAGTAATGAATAAATTTCCTGTACCTGTATTTTCCCATTCCATTGTATTAATTCTTTCTCTTTTAGGGACAGTAGTTTATATTACTATCCATCTTGCAATGGAGAAAAGAAAGTTAAAGGTAGCGGTTTATATTCGTGTTTCAACAGAAGATCAAGAAAACCGTTCAACTTATGAAAATCAAATGAATGTGATAGAAAGGTATATAGAAAATAGAAATGAATCATTAGAATTAGCTGGAGAAGAATATGTATACAAAGATCTTTGAATTAGTGGAGCAAGTCCTATTGAAGAAAGACCTGCTCTTTCTCAGTTAAAGAATGATTTACAGTATTATTCTGAAATAGGAGAAAAGCCTTTTGATTTAGTTATTGTTTATCGCTTAGATAGAGTGGCAAGATCTCTAAGTATTTTATTAGAAACATTAGAGTTACTGAATAACTATGGCGTTGGGTATATTAGTACTCAGGAAGCAATAGATACTTCAACCTCTTTTTGAAGAGCAATGGTTTGAATTATTTGAACGTTTGCAGAGTTAGAAAGAGCATTAATTAATGAAAGAACTCAAGAGGGAATAAAAAGAAGCCAACAAAAGGGTATTTGGACAAAAAAGAAATATGGATATGATATTGTAAAAGGGAGACCTGTTATAAACAAAAAAGAAGCATCCGTAGTAAAAGATATTTTTCATTTATTTGCATATAAAAAATATAGCATTAGTCAAATTATACAACAGCTTGAAAGTGATAAAATTCAGAGACCAGGGACTAGTAGATTAGGGAAAAATATATTTTTATGGGAAGATAATACTATTAGAAAATACTTAGCTGATGAAGCATATATAGGGAAATATTATTATAAAAAAACTCAAAATACAAAAAAAGGGAATAAGCACAAAACAGAATATCGTGATAAATCTGATCGAATTTTATCTGATATTCCTCATGATCCTATCATAGATGAAGAAACTTTTTGGAAAGTACAGGAAAGATTACAAGAAATGAGGATTGGTAGTTCTAGAGGTCAAAAACATAATGAAGAAGGGGAAATTAAATATATTCTTAGTGAGTTTCTAAGATGTGATCATTGTAAAAAGTACAGACACTGACAACATATGTGTCATTTTAAGGGAACTGGTTCTTGAAAAACAAAACAATATTATGTATGCAATGGAAAAGATACGAAAAAAAATAAAGAAACTTATATTTGCCCAGTAGTCCCAATTGCAAAAGATGACTTAGAACTTTTAGTTCTCTATCATATAAAAAATATATTTTATATGCCTAATAAAATTGCAACATTTTTAGCAAATAGCAATAAAAATGAAGTTGCTAGAAATTTTTTACAAGATAATATTTCTAAACTTAGAAAAAAAATTGATGAGAAGTACATTCAAGAGAAAAAAAATAAGATACGTGATCTTTATTTAGAATGAGATATAGAAAAAATCGACTATCAAAATAAAAAGAAAGAGATTGAGAATCAAGTGGTAATAGACAAACAAAAATTGGAAGAATATCTTTCTCTTCAAAAAGAAGACCATCGTGTAAAAACCTATGAAAAGACTATTAAAATACTACAAGAATTATGAAATATCAAAAAATTATTAGAAGATAGAAACCTACTAGCAAGACTATTAAAGCTTTTAGTAAAAGAAATTATTGTATATTCTAGAGAAATAACAAATGATGATGTAATAGCCTGAAGAAAGAAAACTTGAGGGATAAAACAATATATCCCTTATCATATAGAGATTATTTTTAATTTACCTTCAGATATCATAGAATGATTTATTTCTGAAAGGCTTAATCCAACTCCTACAACATCAGAAAATACGATTAAGATGAGAAATTGAAAATTTTATCATTGAGATTTAGAAGTTAATTTATCCAAAGAGTTAGAAAAATGGAATAATAGCATATCCTCTTCTCCAACCAATAAAACCCAGATAATAACTAATAATAATCTTCAATTAGACCATCATTCTCACATTACTTCTTATTTGAATGATTGTCCCATGCTTAGTTTAGGAGTATGAGACTTGGGTTTCATATTTTTTGTTTATTAAAAAATCTGACTTCATCACTGAAATCAGATTTTTCTTTTTTTATAAACTACTTTGCTCCAGGTCAACTGAGATCTTATAGAGATTTGAGAGGAGTTGAGGCTTAAGAATATCATAATGCCTGATGATCAGGTCCTGATTATTCCTTAAATAACTCACTCTAGCATTGATGATCTGTGCATAGCGATCTCTTTTATTTCTTAATGCTTGGAGTGAAGCTAGGTTTACATGCTGTTCAGCGATGCAGGTTCTGGCTTCTTTTGCAGATTCTACAGAGGAAAGAAATCAGTTTTCATCATTGCTATTTATTGAGGTGCTATAGAGGGTGTTTGCTTGATTGAGCTGAGCTTCGCAGCTGTTTCTAGTTGAAGTGATGGTCGATTCCTCATTGATGAGGCCACTTTCTAGATAGTTGAGCGAGGAGAGAAAATTCTCCCCATCGATCAGATAATTTTCAAGCGTAGTTTCTCTATCAGATGCTCCTAGGAGAAGATTGATATCTTGACTGAGAAATCTCTCACTCTCAGCAAAGAGGAATCGTAGATCAGTATTCTTTTCTCTTTGATCGGTTGATGAAAATGTTGTTGGGGATTGATTTCCACGAGCGAGTGAAAAATGTTCTTCCATTAGGCTTATGAAGCTTCAAAAGCTGAATGTCCATGTTCAAAAGATGAGAATAAGGAAGACACTAATACTGATTTTTTGGAGTTTCATCAGTTTCAAGGAGATAAAAAATCTGATTTTAGTTTATTGTAGGATAGGAGTTTTTATTACATTTGATTTACTTGCTCCATCATACTTGCCATTGGTAAGAAGATTGAGGCCACGATGGTACCTACGATTGCAGCTACAAACATCATCAAAAGTGGTTCAATCATTGACATCGCAACATCGATAGTGTTCTTATAGGTATTACGATAGTAAATCGCCATCTTTCTGAGAACATCTGTCAGGGAACCTGTATTTTCTCCAACATTGATAATTTGAATCAAGATAGGATCAAACAGTGTTGATGAGGCGAGTGAATCATAAAGTGTAAAACCTGATTCTAGGTCTGATCTTACATCTATCATCTTTTGTTTATAGTGGAAGTTTTCAAAGATATTCCCTAGCAATTTTAGTGAAACAACAGGACTTACACCGGCTTCGTAAAATTGAGAGAGAAGATTCGCAAATTTGTACATATAGAGGGTTTTTACTACATCTTTGATTACTGGAGTCGAGATGAAGAGTTTATCTATGAAAATTCTGAATAAAATTACCTTTTGATACAGAAAGCTAAATCCTCCGACCACTCCTACTGTTCCAAATGCTAAAAATGGCCAGTTGAGTTTGATCCAATCCGAGATTCCAAGCATAAATTTTGTGATACCTGGGAGGTTGTCCGCATTTGGATACATCGTTACCATCTGTGGAAGCACGGTTGTAAGGATTACGATCACCGCACCAATCGCCATCAAAAGTACCATCGTTGGGTAGGTCATTGCTTTTTTCGTTTTTTGCGCGATTTCTTGGGTATTTTCAAGTTCGTCAGCAAGCTGAGAAAGTACTTGAGCCATATTTCCTGTTACTTGTGCTGATCTTACGAGCTCAATTTCATCAGAATTGAAAAAATAGGAGTGTTCTGACATTGCATCAGCTAGAGAACCTCCTGAGGTAAGAAAAACCATCAACTCATCCATGATATCTTTGAATCCCTTGTGGGTTTCAGATTTATTGATTGAGGCAATAGATTCTCTAATTCCTAGACCAGCGTTTTGAGAAACCGCTAAAAGTCTGAAAAAGTTTACCTTATGCTTGAGGGAAGGTTTGGAAAAACTCTGAATTAAGAGATCTAGTTTGGTTTTTTCAGGTTTTTGGAGTACCATTTTTGTTTTTTTATTTCAAAAGGTAAAGTTTATCTTTTGTTTCTTAGTCTTACGAATCTGTAGAGTTCATCAAAAGTCATGAGTCCCTGAATGATTTTGAAGATTCCATCTCTTTCAAGATCGATCATTCCTTTTTCTAGTGCGTATCCTCAGATTTCGAATGCTGATTTCCCATCTAGGATAAGAGTTTTAATATCGTCAGTATAATCCATGAGTTCATAGATACCAACTCTTCCCTTGTACCCAGAACCTCCACAGTGCGGACAAATACCTCCAGTCTGAGGATCTTTTCCAGTTGCGACCGTTACGATTCCTTGTTTGATAAATTCATTCCATTGCTGAGCAGTAATTCCTCTGCTGATGAGCTCATTTTTGAGAGCTTCTCTATCAAATTCCTTGAAAGTCTCAAGTGCATTGAGATACATTGGATGATTTGAGAGATTGACTTTTTGTGAACAATGAGGACATGCTTTTCTACAAAGTCTCTGTGCAATTACAAGATTGAAGGTACCAGCAACCATAAATGGTTTTGCTCAGAGGTTGAATGCTCTGGTTAATGTTTCAACTGCAGAGTTGGTATGGATAGTAGAGAATACCAAGTGTCCGGTCATGGCTGATTCCATCGCCATTTCTAGGGTTTCTCTATCACGAATTTCTCAGACCATGATCACATCAGGATCCTGTCTCAGTGCTGACCTTAGTCCAGAAAGGAAGGTATATCCAATATCCGCTCTTACTTGTGATTGGTTGAGTCCTGCCATTTTATTTTCGACTGGATCTTCGTAGGTGATAATATTCCTTTCAATATCATTGATTTCATTTAGCGCAGCATAAAGCGTAGTTGTCTTTCCAGATCCAGTTGGTCCCGTATTTAGAAGGATTCCGTTTGGATCTTTGAGATGTTTTTCAATAGTTACTTTATTTGATCCTACAATTCCCAGTTGAGAGAGAAGAGGAACAGATTTTGATTTATCCACAATACGCATTACGAGTTTTTCTCACCAAACTGTTGGAAGCGTATTGGCACGCAGGTCAATTTCTTTATTGGTTTGTGTAATACTGGAAACTCTCGCATCTTGAGGAAGTCTTTTTTCATCTGGTCTCATTTGTCCAGATTCGATCTTGAATTTTGAGATAATACTTTCATGAAGAGAACGAGGATACTGGATCAACTCAACGAGCACTCCATCAATTCTTAACCTGATTCTTGAGTAATTTTCCATTGGTTCGATGTGAATATCGGAAGCTCATTCTTCTACAGCAATCGTCAAAAGATTGTCAAATATCTTGACAATATCTGACCTCAATATTGCTTGTTGAAGCTGATTTCTAAAATCTTGAGTCTCCATTTCTTTTCATCGTAGTAAAGTTTTTGCTGTAGATGATTATATTTGAAAATTTTAAAAATGCAAAAAATCTGATACTTTTTTTTACTATTTTGAAAATTGGAGGTGATCAGTGTTTTTTTCTTTTTATCTTAGGCAATATATTTTGTGTTTTTTTATAACCAAAAACTCCTCAGCTTGTTTTCAGGCTGAGGAGTTGAATATCTACCTGGTGTGAAAACCAGTGCTCACCTAGCGATGTAATCGCGAATTTACATCTTCATAAAGGCTGATAACCACTCTTTTCATCCTGAGGAGTGAAAAGGTTTCCGCTCTGAGGAGCTTTGTATCTGGGGTAGTAGGATTGAATTCTACTATTATAGCTTTATTATATTAGGTCTGGTACAACAACAGATCTTTTCTCCCTGAAGGAGTAAGTTCTATTGTTTAGATATTCTCCCCAGTTACTACAAGATATTGTGATTCTGTTTTTTGTGTTGTATACTATATATGTTTATTTTCTATTAAAAGTCAATAGATTATTTTATTGGAATGAAAAGATAGTCCTTTTTATTAGATTTCTTTTGTGATTTGAAATATTTTATATTGGCATTATCTGTAGAAAGTATTTTGATCGGATTGTAGCCTCATTTAAAAAATATCTACTATTGTAGAAAAAGTTATTAGATAGTATTTTATTGAAAATAGCTATTTAATCAGGTTTTTTGTCTCTTTTGTATAAAAGTATGTAAAAATTTGCATTTTTTTTGATTTGTGAATATACTTGAGAGGAAACAATTTTATACTCTTATTGAAAAATGATGCCAACTACTGATGCTTCAAATCCAGTTACTTCTAGTGTAACTACAGGTGCTGGGCAAGCTTCTACTTCTCAGCAGAATCCTCAATCTATGGATTTTGACTTTGATTTGGATTTTTCAGATACTACACAGAATCCAGTTTTAGATGTTCCTAGCGTAGATCAGGATCTCCCATCTGCAGAACCTGTAGGTGTTCAAACTTCTGACGAGACTGCTGCTCCTGATGCACATTCAGATTTGGATTTTTCTTTGGACTTGCCTGATAGTTATACTGGAGATGCATCTGAAAATGTTTCTTCAGTTGAGAATGTTGAAGATTCTCAGGTTGTTGATCAGGTTAGTCCCGTAGAAGAGTCTGTAGTAGAGTCTCAACCAGTTGTTTCAGAACCTGATTTTGGTTCTTTGCTTAATGAGGAACAATCTCCAGATCCTGTATCATCTGAACCAGTTGAAGCTCCTGTTGAATCAGCGCTTGAAAATGATCTAGAGCCTGTTGAGGAAGCAACAACTTTTCAATCAGAAGAGCAACCTGTTGGTGTTGATGAAGAAGCTCTTGAATCAGAAGATACTTCTAATGAACTTACTTCTGAAGTAGTAGCTGAACCTATTGCTGAAGTTGATGAGGAAGCTAGTGAAGGACTAAGTGATGGAGAAAGTGATTTAGAGTTTAGTCCTGAGGATTTCGAAGACGATACTTTACCTATGGCAGAAGAAGAGAGTTTCTCTCAGGATGATGATGAGACAACACCAGTTTTTGAAAATGAGATCACTCCAGAAGCGTCTGGTTCTATGTTTTCTTCAGAAGATGCTCCTGTTGAGGAGACTGCTGCAGAAATGCAAGAAAATTCTGATTTCACTTTAGAAAATCAAACTGAATCTTCAACTTTTTCTTCTCCATATGAAGGAGAGGCGGCTCAGGCAGAAGTGCAGTCATTTCAACCTGCTGAAGAAGTTCAGGTGGAAAACACTATAGATCCATTTGAGGCGATGAAAGTATCTCTCGAACCAGAAAATACAGAACAAGCTCAGTCTAGTATTCAAATGTCTTCAGAGAATACTACTCCAATAGTGGAGAATGCTTTGCATGAGGAAATGCCAACTGTTAAGAATGAATCTTATGATACTCAAACTTCAGTTGCTCCATTTGTTCAAAATGCAGATGTTCCGAGTCAATCATTGGATATACCAATGCAAACACAAGTAGAACAAGCTCAGCCTTCAGCTTTTCAGCAGGGAGTTAGTTTAGATACATTAGCTGCTCAGACTCCTGTACAAGAAGTACCTCAAGTGCAGGCGGTTTCTGAAGGACATGTTGCTCCTCAAATGCTATCTTTAGATGAGATGTTGGCTCAGCCAGTAGCACAGGTTCCTCAACAGGTAGCTCCTGTGATGGATTTAACAAGTTTGACTCTGGGGGCACAAAATACTACTAATCCATTGACAAATCCGACTGCTTATCCAACTGTTCAAACTGCTGGAAATGATGGTCTGATGAAAAAAGTTTTGGCTGGAGTTGGAGGAGTTGTCCTTGTAGCTTTGGCTGGTGTAATGGTATATATCAAGTATCCACTTATGTTTGGAAGTGGTGGAGATACTCCTCAGCAACCTACTACTCAGTCAGGAACTTTACAACCACAACTTGCACTTAATACCTCTGGAGATCAAACAGATCATTTTGCTGCAGGACAAGAGGGAGAAAATACAGATCAAGATACTGTAACTACTCTTAATACTGGTGATAATCAGTCTTTGGATGGCGCAGCTTCTGAGGTAGAGGTGACATCACCTATTCAGGAGGAGGAAGTAGAAGATGTAGTGCTTGGTGATGATACTCAAAATTCTCAGAATACAACTGGTGAGTCTGAGGGGCAAAATATAGCTACGCCTTCAGAAAATACTCAAGAATCTTCAAATGGAAATACGCAAGCTCCTGATGCGCTTAACTCGGTAGAAGATTTGGTGGGGCCTGTGAATTCAAATGATGTTTTAGGGCAGGAGATCGAACTTTATAGGCAAAAGGCACAGCAGATTGCAGATACAGGAAGAGCTCAAAATGTGAGAATGATGGTTAAGTGGGGAACTGCAGTTGCTAAACAAGTAGAAAAGATTCAACAAGAACTTGCAAATGGAGGAAATATGACTATATCTGAATGGAATCAGAAAAAAGCTGAACTTGATATTTCTTTAGCAAAGGCAACGAATGAATAATTACTTTTCTTGAGCTAAATCTTGGAATTGATTAGAACAGAGGAAGAAGAACCAGCTTTCTTCTTTTTCTTTACCACAAAAAAATCAGAATTCACTCAAAATGTCGGTCTTGCTTTGAGCTTTTGTTGATTATCTTCAGCATACTAAAAATAGTAGTCCTAGAACGGTAAGTAATTATAAACTCTGGATTCAGAGGCTCGTAGATTATTTGGGTGATCCATTGATTAGTGAACTCAGACCTATGAATATTCAAAATTTTAGAATGGAGCTTGCGAAGACAGGACTTGATAAAAAGACGATTAACTATCATATTATCGCGATGAGATCGTTTTTGAAGTTTCTACTCAAAAATGAGATTGACTGTATCAGCCCTGAGAAACTTGAACTCGCCAAGATCCCACAAAGAGAGGTAAGTTATCTCCAGGAAAACGAAATTGAGGCGATACTCAATGCTCCACTATTTTACGAGAAGAATCCACTCAAACAGGCTCGTGATCAACTTATTCTGCAAGTTTTGTATGGGACTGGGCTCAGAGTTTCGGAATTGACTTCACTGATGAGGGAAAATCTTATCCTTGGAGAAAAACAGTTTTCTATTCGTGGAAAATGATCAAAGGTGAGGTCAGTTTTTTTTACTAGTATGGCATTGCAGTATTTGGAAGAGTATTTGATGATGAGGACTGATACGTATGATCCGGTCTTTATTAGCCTCTCAAGGAATAGCTACGGACAGAAAATTTCGAGAAATTCAATCGAGGAGCTGGTCAGAAAATATGCGAAATTAGCTGGTATTGATAAAAAAGTGACGCCTCATACCTTGAGACATTCGTTTGCGACAATGTTGATAAAAAAGGGGGCTGATATTAGGTCGGTGCAGACTTTGCTTGGGCATTCATCTATTCAGACGACGCAGATTTATACGCATGTGGATGATCGTTTTTTGAGAGAGGTGCATGATTTATTGGATGAATAAAAGAGAAGAATTCAGAATTCTTCTTTTTTTGATTGTGGTTTTTAGATGTTGAGTTATAGCTGTGATTAGTTATTCTGAAAGATAAAGCTGTGCTTAGAAAATTGTAAATTCCTAAATTGTTTTGCTGGAGGTTATAATGACAGTTTTTTGTCAATCTTTGAGGTGAATTTTTCCTTGCTTTTTTTAGGTAAAAAAATAGAGTGGGAATTGAAGCAAACTTCTCATTCATCTCTCGTTTGATTCTTCAATTGGAATCTTGAAAAAAACAGAAATCAGATTTTTTCTTTTTTTCAGAAACTAGGGGAAGTTTTGCAAAAAAATGAAATCTGATTATACTTGTAGTAGACTTGAAACTGTGCTTTATTCAAGTAGATTGGATAAGACTTTATTGTTCAGTCCTTTTATTTTGTCTAAAAATATCACAATTATGACTATTGATGTAAGGAAATTTGTGTACGAAAACATTACTCCTTATGAAGGAGATGCTTCATTTCTTGCAGGACCAACGGAAAAGACGAAAGAGCTTTGGAACGAGGTCTTGAAATGTCTAAAGGAGGAAAGAGATGGAAATGGACTTAGATCTGCTGATCCTGAGACGATTTCTACTATTACGTCTCATAAACCAGGATATATCAAGCAGGAACTTGAGACTATCGTTGGTTTGCAGACAGATGCTCCTTTGAGAAGAGCAATTAAGCCGTTTGGAGGAGTGAGAGTAGTAGAAGGTGCTTTACAAGAGAGAGGGCTTGAACTTTCTCCAAGAGTAAAAGACATCTTTCACTATGCGAAAAATCATAATGATGCAGTATTTTCTGCTTATGATGCTGAGTCTAGGCTTTATAGATCAAAGCATATCGTAACTGGATTGCCAGATAATTATGCAAGAGGAAGAATTATTGGAGATTATAGAAGATTGGCATTGTATGGAGCTGATACTTTGATAAAAGAGAAAAAAGCTGACTTTGAGGCTATCTCTGGAGATATGACTGATGCTAAGGTAAGGCTTAGAGAGGAAATTTCACTACAGATCTGAGCTTTGAAGGATATCGTAAAGATGGCTGAAGGATATGGTTTTGATGTTACAAGACCTGCAGAAACAGCTCAAGAAGCTATTCAATGGACATATTTTGCGTATCTTGCTGGTGTAAAGGAGCAGGATGGTGCAGCGATGTCGCTTGGAAATGTTTCTTCATTCTTAGATATTTATATTGAAAAGGATCTTCAGGCAGGGAAAATTACTGAATCTGATGCTCAGGAAATGGTTGATCATTTCGTGATGAAGCTTAGACTTGTAAGACACTTGAGACCTGCTGCTTATGATGAGATTTTTGGTGGTGATCCAACTTGGGTTACTGAATCTATCGGAGGAATGTTTCATGATGGAAAGACAAAAGTAACTAAGACTTCATTCAGATTTCTTCAGACTTTGTATAATCTTGGACCTTCTCCAGAGCCAAATCTAACAGTTCTTTGGTCAAAGGATTTGCCTGAGGGATTTAAGAGATTCTGTGCTCAGGTTTCTATTGATACTTCATCAATTCAGTATGAAAATGATGATTTGATGAGAAAGTGCAGAGGAGGAGATGATTATGGAATTGCTTGTTGTGTATCTTATCAGGAGATCGGTAAGAGAATCCAGCATTTTGGTGCTAGATGTAATCTTGGAAAGACCTTACTTCTTGCGATCAATGGTGGGAAGGAAGAAATTGAAGATGTTCAGGTGATGAATCCAGAATTGTTTGTAAATTGTGAAAATGCTGACTGAACTCTCAATTATGATAAAGTGTATGAAAACTTCAAAAAAGCTATGGAAAATGTAGCAAGAGTATATGCTAAGACTATGTACATTATCCACTATATGCACGATAAGTATTATTATGAAAAGGCGCAGATGGCCTTTGTAGATTCAAACTATGGGGTAGATATTGCCTATGGTATTGCTGGAATCTCAATCGTAGCTGATTCGCTTTCGGCCATTAAATATGCAAAAGTAAAGGCTGTTAGAGATGAAAATGGTGTTGCGAAGTCATTTACTACAGAGGGAGAATATCCAACATATGGAAATGATGATGATAGAGTAGATTTGATTGCAAAGGAAGTACAGCAGTTCTTCATGCAGGAGCTTAATAAATATAGAGCATATAAAGATGCTACTCCAACACTTTCATTGCTTACTATTACTTCAAATGTGATGTATGGTAGAAATACTGGAGAAACTCCAGATGGAAGAAAGGCGGGAGAGCCTTATGCACCAGGAGCAAATCCTATGCATGGAAGAGATCATACTGGGGCAATTGCATCTCTTAATTCAGTTGCAAAGCTTGATTATTGGTCATCTCAAGATGGTATTTCAAATACCTTCTCAATGATCCCAAGTTCTCTATGAGCGACCAAACCTGAACAAGTTCAGAATTTGGTTACTGTGATGGATGGATACTTTGGAAAGATGGCTCATCATCTTAATGTGAATGTTCTCAATAGAGAGACTCTTATGGATGCCTATGAACATCCAGAAAATTATCCTCAGCTTACTATTAGAGTGTCAGGATATGCAGTGAATTTTGTGAGACTTTCAAAGGCGCACCAGCTTGAAGTGATTGAGAGAACTTTCCATCAGAAGATGTAATTTTCACAAGAGAAAAAATCTGATTTCAGAGATGAGGTCAGATTTTTTTGTTATTGATAAAGTTCTCTTGAAAATATTTAGTTTGAATGCTATTTCTTGTGTAGGATTTTTTAATACGACTTATCATATCCAGCTACGAATACTAACCTTCTTGCATTGATCTTACCTCTAAGAAGTTGAAAATATTTATCCCAAAGCATCCTTGTTTCATCACTTGCAAATCCGAGCGATTCAAAAAGAGCTTCCAAAATAGGATCTTCTACTTCGTTATCAGTGATATTTTCTAGTTGTTTCACTTTTTGTATGAATAATTTCTGGTCAAATCCAATATCCCAAGCCAACGGTCACTTTGTTAGATAAATTTTTCATGGAGTGATTTTTAGGGTGATGAGCTCATGATGCTCTCCCTCAAATGGTGAATGAAACTCTAGTGAAATTGCAAGACTCTGCTTTTTGCTCACCTCTGCAATAAAATCTTCAGAGTGGTCAAAATATAGACAATCACCTGTTGTATCCTTCTTCGCAGCCAACTCTTGAAGACTTGATCGTACTGCTGGACTATAGTTAATAGCATCAGCATCAATCGGCAAAATCAGTTTTTTAAACACTTTGTTTATCCCTCATGCATCGATAATAAAATTCTGAATCTCTCCATCTGGTTTCTTATGCTTGAGAATGACTCCTGAATGTCTATTGGTTTTCTCATTAAACATATAAATGTAGCTTTCAACTGGCAATCCAATTTCTTGCAGGCGATCAAATACATTTTTCATAAAGATTGACCAATAGTGGCATGAGGCTCCATTCATCATCTCATTACGAAACAGGGTTTCATCATTAGAGCGAACATAGACGTTGTTCACCAGCTGATCAGAGAGTCCGCTTTCATTATAGGCACTTAGAGTGATATTGGGTGCTGAGTTGTAGAAATTCCTCAGATGACAGCTAGAAAAAAGGTTATTAAAAAAATTGCATATTTCATCAAAAATTTGCTGATGACGATGTGGATATTTTTTGATAAATCAGCTCAGTACATTGAGGGTTTTCTCGACTGTTGTATCAATTTCCTCAAGAGACTCAAATGGATCGATTGTATTCCTCAATGATTTTTCAAGTCTTTGGGCAATGGTTGTTGAGAAATGCGGTGTACAAGGTTTCTGATCCTCAAATGCATCAACATTCTTTGCTGGATAGTTATTCTGAGCCTTCCCCATCTGAAATAGCAAAACTAAAATCTTTACTCCTCAAGTATAGCTAATTTTTCAAAAAAAACAAAAAATCTGAAAACAAATTTCGCATCGCTTCAAGTTGAAATAAAACTCAAAATCCCTATCTTTTGAGTGAAAATACTCAGCTTTTTTTATTTTTTCTCTCAGTGATGAATCTTACGATCAAAAGCTACCTTGAGGGTATCCAAGCACATCAATTTAGCGCAAAAGAGGTAGTAAATCATTATCTTCAAAAGGCTAAACTTCTCAATCCAAAACTCAATGCTTGTGTTCGTTTCAATCAAAACTATATTGACCAGCACTTGGAATCATTTTCTCAAAAATCCCTTGCAGCACTACCAATTATGGTCAAGGATAATATTTTGATCGAATGAGAACTCGCAACCTGCTGCTCAAAGATGATGGAAAATTATCTTGCACCCTATACCGCAACTTGTATGCAAAACTTAGAAAAAGCCTGAGCACTGATGATCGGACAAACCAATATGGATGAATTTGCGATGGGAAGTTCGACTGAATCTTCAGTCTATGGTCCCAGTTACAATCCTTACTGAGAAAATCGCATCCCTTGAGGAAGTAGCTGAGGTTCTGCTGTTGCTGTAGCTGCTGATATGGCGATCGCTACCTTAGGAACAGATACAGGATGAAGCGTTAGGCAACCAGCTGCTCTCTGTGGAATCGTTGGGTTTAAGCCAAGTTATTGAGCAATTTCTCGCTATGGAGTCGTTCCGATGGCTTCTTCCCTCGATCAGGTTTGAATTTTTTCAAAAACAGTTGAAGATGCTCAGCTTCTTTTGAGCATCCTTGCATCAAAAGATACCCATGATTCAACTTCTTCTGCTCATGCAGAGGATTTAAAAACTATTGAAAAATCTGCTCCAGAAACAGTTCGTTTTGTTGTACCAGAGGAGGCGCTTAACGATGGGCTCGATCCACAAATCAAGGCACTCTTCCTTGAAAAAATTGAGTCCCTAAAAAATGCAGGTCATAGCGTAGATATTCAGTCCCTTCCAATCCTCAAGGAATCTCTCGCGATTTACTATACCTTGATGCCGGCAGAGGTGAGTACTAATCTTTCTCGTTTTGATGGGATCAGATTTTGACATCAGCAAAGTACGCTTGAATGCTCAAGCCTAGATGAATATTATGCAAAGGTAAGAGGAGAGTGATTCGGACCAGAAGCCAAGAGAAGAATTCTTCTCTGAACTTTCGTCCTCAGCTCAGCAAACTACCAAGGTTATTATCTCAAAGCTCTCAATGCACAAAAAAAACTCAAATCTGATTTTTCTCAGCTTTTTGAAAAGTATGATGTGATTCTAACTCCAACAACTCCTGAACCAGCTTGGAAGCTGGGATCTAGAACCAACGATCCTCTCAAAATGTACCTAGCAGACCTCTATACAGTTCCTGCAAACTTGGCAGGACTGCCTGCACTCTCAGTTCCAATGGGATGGCTTGAGGATCAGGGAGAGAAATTGCCAGTTGGGATACAGCTGATGGGAAATAAATGGTCTGATCAAAAACTTCTCAATATCTGAAAACTTTTTGAAGAAAATACGAGTTTGTAATATTATTTTCAATACACTGCAAAAAAAAGAAAAGGCTGATCTTCAGCTTTTTTTTCTTTTGCAAAAATGAGAGAAAAAAGTATACTCAGTCCATTTACTCTTGCTTATGTGTTATTATGATCCATAATGTCCTCAAGATCTGAAAGATCAAACGAATCTACCTAACAAAGCCAAACCAACAGGAGATCCAAGAGACTATCAAAGGTCTAGATCTTCACGAGATGATTGAGCAGGATATCTTGGAGCCAAATGCACATGACAAGATCGATATTTACGATGATTGTATTTTTTTGATTATTCATTTCCCAAAATACAACGAGAAGTTAGGAAAACATATTTCTAATGAGATGAATATTATCCTAGGAAAGGATTTTATTATCACAATCACCAAGTATCCAACCAATAATATTGAAAAGATTAGACAGCAATATGAGGAAGAAATCAGAGAAGAAGGAGCTGATGCAGAGGAATATAAGGTTTCACCTTACTATATTCTCTATAAGATATTTGATGTGATGTATGACAAGATTTTGCTCAGCTTGAATAGATTCAATCTAGATCTCATGGAGATGGAAAAACAGGTTTTTGACAAGAGTTTCGTTGATGCTAATCTCCTCAGAAAAGTGCTTATCAAAAAGAGAAATGCCGTTTTGCTCAAGACAATCATCACTCCTCAGGAGGAAATCCTCGTTGAGCTCCAAAAGGCGACAGCTCACTTCTACGAGTGAGATTTGGATGTCTATTTTGAGGATCTAGAGTATAAAACAAGTAAAATCCTAGGACATATCTCGATTATTCACGAAAATATCGAGTCAATCTGAGAAGTTTTCCACACATTGACCAATATGATGACCAATACAAATATTGGAATTTTGACGGTTTTGACAGTTGTAATCTGAGTAATGACGATGGTAAGTGGAATCTTCGGTATGAATGTTCAACTTCCTCTCTCATCAAATCCTTACGCTTTCCTGATTTTGATTGGAATCATGCTTGGACTGGCAGGAGTGATTATCCGAGTCTTTAAAAAGAAAAAATGGCTCTAAAAATCAGATTTTGTTCTTTTATCTCCCTTTCCCTTTTCCCTCATGCGTCAAAAGAAATCCTCATCTCCTTTTCTTAAGGTAGTTATTCTCTTGCTAGTTTTAGTAATGGCGGGCTACTTTTGGACTAAGAGTGCCTACAATCAGCCAATCACCTATCCTTCTGAGACAAAAATCACTATCGAAAAGTGAGATACTATTGCGAGTTTTTATGCACATCAGTCAGGACTGGAGAGGTTTTTTACTAAACTCTGGCTGAGAAATAATCCCTCTCTCCTTCCAAAACTTGAAGAGGGGACCTATCTTCTTTCAGGAAGCTATCAAAAAGCAGAGCTCTTGAACCTGATAAACAAGTGACCAGAAAAAACCTATCAGCGTCTTACCTTGCTAGAGGGACGATCAATCTATGATATTGATCAGTATCTCGCTAATAAAGGTGTTTGCTCACCTGGAGACTTTATTGCGAAGGCAAGTGATCAAAGCTATATAAACGAACTTAAAAATCAGTTTTCTTTTTTTGCGATGATCCCAGCAGGAAAATCACTTGAGGGATTTCTCTATCCAGATACCTATTTTATAGATCAGAATTCTGATCCTCTCGATCAGCTCATCAAAGCACAGCTCAAAAATTTTAATGAAAAAAACTGGCTTCCAAATCAAGAGGAACTCAAAAATTTCACCCCAGCTGGTATAAATCTTCAAAACTATAATGCACTCATTCTCGCCTCAATTATTGAAAATGAGGAGAAAAATACTGAAAATAAACCTACGATCGCAGGAATATTTATCAATAGACTTCAGAAAGGTATGAGGCTAGATGCGGATGTGAGTCTCTGCTATGGCCTCAAGATCACCTACGATAAATGTAGAGCTGCCATTGTCCCAAATCTCAATAATCGTGACAATCTCTACAATACAAGAGCAAATACTGGATTGACTCCAACCCCAATTTCCTCTCCTACGCAGGCAACACTTTGAGCATTGCTAAGATATAAAAAATCTGACTATCTCTTCTATCTTCATGGTAGTGATGGACAAATCTACTATGGAGCTACTGTTGAGGAGCACAATCAAAATAAAATCCATCTTTAATTCTTATTTCTCTATCTCATTATGAAAAAAATCTGAATTTTAACCGCAATGCAAGAGGAAGCTCAGCATATTATCAATCTTCTAGGTCTGATACCTAGCTCAACCCTCAAAAATATTAGTTTCTTTGAAAACGAAGAATATATGCTTGCGCTCTCTGGAGTTGGGAAGATTCAAGCAAGTATTGCAACAACAGCGCTCTGCTCTCGTTATGATCTTAAGGCGCTCATCAATATTGGAATCGCTGGAAGTCTCCTCTGAAATGAGGCTCAAATCTGAGATGTATTTCTTGTGCAGAGGATTAGACAACATGATATGTATTTGCCGTTTGATGGCGAACATCTCAATTATGCAAAATGAGAAATTGAACTCTCTACCATAGAAATCGAAAAATCAGATTACTCTTTTCAGTTTAGAACAGGAGCTTTGTGTCTTACAGGAGATCAATTTCTAGATGATCAGTCTCTTACTCAGAAACTCAGGGCTGAAACGAATGCTGATGTGGTGGAAATGGAGGCTTTTGCGTTTGCTAGTGCTGCTCGTGAATTTTGATTGCTTGAACAGAGCTATAGTATCAAGGCGATCTCAGATGGAGCAAATAATGAATCTCAGCTTGCTCATATGGATAACCTAGACTTTGCAATGGAAAATAGTATCCAAGTGCTAAAAGAACTTCTAAAAAAACTACAAAATATCTAATAATCAAACCATAAAAAGAGAGAATCGCGATTCTCTCTTTTCTTATTACTAAGTAAACTTTCTGTTATTTGATTCTCGTAGCGAGATATGCTAGACCTAAAGCATCTGCTGCATCATTATACTCAGGGAGCTCTTGAAGTTTGTAGAGCTTCATTATCGTTTTTTGTACGAGGATTTTTTCAGCTTTCCCGTTTCCTGTGATGTATTTTTTAAGTTCAATAGGGGTAAATTCTTTGATCTTGATTCAGTATTTAAGAGCCATTGCTAGGAGGATTCCTCTGATCCCATAGACAAACTCTGCATTATTCTGATTAAATTTCGTGAAAAAAAGCTTTTCCATACAAATAATTCTGATTTTTTGTGTCTTGAACATCTGCTCAAAGAAGTCCATAATTTGTACCATTCTTTGAAACTGATCTTCTCTACTAGGAGAAACTTGCTTTTGAAGAAGAATTCCTGAGTCTATGATTTGCAAATCCTGAGTTATTAGTGCATACCCAAGCTTTCTCACTCAGGGATCTAGTCATAAAATCATATCTGCTTAAACAAGGTAAATAAAGAATAAAATCTGGCTACTGATCAGCTTTTTTAGCTAATTCTATCGTTGAATCTCGGATATTCATTGACTGAATATCACTATTGTGGGTAATCGTATAAAATTTGAGTGTCCTTTGTTTAACAAAGTCAGTCAAAAGCTCAGCAACCTTAGCTACTGTTTCATTATCTAGGTTATTGATTGTCTCATCTAGGAAAAGGAGCCTTGTCTTAAGATGAGAAGAGATCGCAAGCATCCAAACAAGCTTCAAAATTGTTCTCTGCCCTCAGCTTAAACTCTTAACCTCCCTTTCTCATTTGCTATCAATAATCTTAGTTTCCAGCTCTAGTTGTTCACTGGTTTCTTTGAGCTTTATACTGATCTGATAGTCCACAACATTCACGAGATATGTATTGATGATTTCACTCAGAACTGGCAAATATTCACTCAAAACAAACAAAAGCAGTTCCTTATTTAATATTGTATACAAATTGCTAAGAATCTTCTCTTCTTCTGTGAGTTTTTTGACCTTGAGTTGTAGGGTTTTGTAGTCTTCAATAAGATTTCTGAGCTCTTGAATTTTAGCCTGATAACTATTTGCTGTTTTTTCAATCAAATCCCACTCTTGAACTGGATATTTCTGAATATTTTGCTCTAGTTGTCAAATCTTACCTTCTAGCTCAGATTTCTTAGTTTCAGCCTGTGAATATTGCTGTTGAAGTGCAATATTCTCCGATTGTAGACGCAGTTTCTCTTGTTGATTCTGCTCAGTCTGAGCGAGTAATTCTTCCTGCTTGAGAATCTGCTGATCTAGTGCTTGAATATTCTTTGCTAGTTCTGCATATTTCTCAGATGCCTCCGTAATCTGCTTATAATTGATACTTTGCAAAAAAGTTTTCAAAAATCAGATTTTTTTTGTGTTTTCTTGTTCCTCCAAGGAAAGTTTCTCACGCTCTTTTAAGAAAGTTTCATTGTGCTCCCAGTTAGCAAGTGTAAGTTTGCATTCTTCGATCTGAGTCAGAATCTGAGAACTAGAAATCTGCTGTTCAATCTGTTGTTTTTGAGCGAGAAGCTGCTGTTTTTCCTGCTCCCTTTGTTCAAAATGCTGCTTATTGATCACTGTAATAAACGGGCAATTCGCTCAAATCTTTTCACAAGCAAAAATCTGCTCCTGCTGTACTCTTTCCTCAAATTGTTGAAGCTTCTGCTCAATTTGCTGGAGTTGTTCTTGATAAAAACGATACTGATTTTCAAGGTTAAGGAGCTGATTTTCTACTTTTTGTTTCTCAACTTGCTGCTTTGTAGTGAGATTTGAAACCTGAGAAGCTACAAGTTCATTAGCTTTTTTGAGATTTGTTCCTAATGTGATCAATTCTTGGACAAATTGCTCGTTATATAGGAGACTAAAATTTTCCCTATGTCCAAGCCCAAGTATGCTATGATACTGAGTGTAAAAAGTCTGCAACTCTCTACTGAAAGATAGTTGCTCGAGCTTCTCCTGCTGGCTTGCGATTTCGGCCTTTTGTCTTCTCAGTTCTCAAAGGAGTTCCGGATTTGCATTCGCCAAAAGTCAGTTTATTTGCTTGATTTTATTCTCATTTGATTGAATCGTATTGAAAAAATGAGAAATCTGATTTTTGATCTCAGTTAATTGTTGGTTTTGAAGTCAGAGTTCAGTCTTTTCTGCAGAGAGCATCTCGCGTTTTGTTTTCAAAAATTCTGCAATAGATGGCAAAAATTGCGTTAATTTTTCATCAAGCTCAAAATTTTGGATTCCGAGCTGCTGAGAAAATCCCTCCAATTCTTCAATAGTTTCTAGACTTGCACTTAAGTATTCAGCAATCTCACTAAATTCTTGTAGTTTTCTAAACAGAGCAAGCATTTCCTGAAGTCATGAACTCAGCTTCCCCTCTGTATGAGAAGTATCTTGATAGGCTTTAATCTGATATTTTACTTCATTCCTTTTATCTTTTACAATTTCTTTGGTTTCTTCAATTCCCATCAGACCAAATACATTTTTGAGAACCTCAAGTCTCTTTGCAGGCTGCATTTCAAAAATATTCTCTGCGTCTTGTAGGAGGATTGTTGTACTTGAAAATACCTCAATTGGTGGTAAAAGCGTGTTCAATTGAGATTGAAGATCAGCCTCATTCTTAAAAGGAATCTCTTCTAAGGGAATATTTTTTGAGAGCAAAAGATCCTGAATATCAGTGTCCTCCTGAAGTATCTCTCAGACATAGAGTTTTTCAGTCACTTCTTCACTTGTAAGTGCGATTTGAAAGAGCTGAGATGCACAGCTATCTTTTGATTTTCCATGTTTAAGTGTTCTTATAACCAAAAAAACCTGACCATCAACCTCGAAAATCAGCTTTATCGTCCCAATTTTTGATGGAATATTTAAAAGATTTCTACTATTTGATTTATAGAGACCATAGGTAATACCATCAAAAAAAAGAAAACTTTTCCCACTCCCGATCGGAGCTTTGATCAAATATTTTCCTTTCTCAAAAAAAAGCGATATTTTCTTATCTCTAAATGGACCAATATTCCAATAACTCACAGCAATCAGATCTAGCATAGGAAGGATATTTGAAAAATATGAATACATACAGCATACGAAAACTGATCTTTCTTTCAAGATCAACTCTTTTTTATTGCTAAGAAATAAAAAAATCTGATTTTTTATTTTTATATTGACATTTGATAGAAAATGTATACGATATTAGTCGACATCTGCTAATGGATGTCCCAATGAATTATGGCAAGGGAATATGGCCTATTGACAATGGTAAGCTGCCTACTTGATAAAGTTAAGCAGTTTAGATGCAGTGAAAATAAACACCAGAGAGCTCTTATTAAGGAGGAGATCCCTAGTATTCTAGCTGCATATACGAAGCAAATCAAAAATAAAGAAGTTTCAAATCGAGACACCGAGAATCCTACAATTGATGTTCTTACAGAACTTAGAAACGGTTTGAGAGAACTTTCAATCAGTGAAGAACTTCAAGATGAATTTTTTGATTGCTTTGTAGGAGCAGATGAGAGACGTCAGTATTTTGATGAATCCTAGTGCTCTTACTATTTGTAAACAAAAGTCCTCTATTTTGGAGGACTTTAAACCAATGTCCTCTGTATTCAGAGGACTTTTCCAAAAAAAATCAAAAAAGCTGACCTGCGTTTCAAGATCAGCTCTTTTTTATTGGTAATAAATAAAAAAATATGATTTTTTATTTTCTCTTGACTTTTAGTTAAAAAAATGTAAAGTCATTAAACGTATAACAAAAAACTATTATAAATGATAAGAATTAGAACAATTGAAGAGAACTTTCCCTTTCTGCCTAATCTTGTAGCAGCGATTGGGAATCCAGACGATGAAATCCTATGGGAAGAGTATTCGATCAATGGGAAGTCCGGTATTGTGTGCTATATCGAAATGGTACTTAAATGGCTCGTGGAAGATATTAAATGTCGCCGAGTATCTGCTAAAAATTTTTCGAGTCCTATTGCTAAAGACCTTTATAGGGTACTCGAAAGTGGCAAGATAGATCAAGAGCTTTGTTGTCAGGTTGTCATCCAAATTTATGGTGGAGATGAAGATCTGAGAAATTTTGAGTAAGATTTCGGTAGGCTTCCTTATAGAGGATTTATCGTTTCTTTAGTTTTAAACAAAGAGTCCAGTCCTCTGATTCAGATGTTTTATACTTCTGTTTCAGGGGACTTTGACAAGAGTTCTCTCTTTTATCCTACCATGTTAGCGGGAGATCAAAGTCCTCTGTATCAGAGGGCTTTTTTCGATAAAAAAAATTTAGGAATTAAAACCAATAAAGAGCAATAAATCAAAAAAACTGACTTTCAATAATGAAAATCAGTCTTTCTTTTTTTATCTTTTTCTAACCATCTTCTTCATCTTTGTTCTCGTCCATCCTGAAGATGGAGCAATAACCATTTCTGAACCACCAGATGGTGTTCTAATATATCTATATCCATCAGGATCGGTTCTGAGTCTAGTTTCCCAGCAGACTTTCCTTCCTCTCAAAAACCAGTGATATGTGGAACCCTTCCCATTAGTGTAGATTCCAACAATCCCAAGCTCTTTTGCTTCTTCAAGTTCAAGCTTTCTCTTAGGATAGTCAAATCTCTTTGCTCCTCTGATTCTACTTGCTTGTTTCGCCTGTTGAGCTTTTTTCTTCGCGATTCCCTGTTTATTTGTCCTACTCGCCATAGTGTTTTCTCGTTAAATAAGTTTAAAAAAGAGATGAAAAATCAGATTTTTCTTATTTTGAACTAAGTACTACCGGTTTATCCTTGTGAAACCACATATCTCGCTTAGCCTTGAGCAGTACTCTATACTGGATTACATACTGTACTACGCTAAAGAGCGAAGTAACAAGCAGATATAATCCAACTCCTGATGCAAAATTCCAAACGATTGTTCCCATCATCAAGGTCATCATTACATTCATGATTCCCATCATATTACTCATGTTCGGCATTTTTACACCATTTGGCATAGTTTGTTGTCTATTTTGTGCCTGAGTAAGTGAGGTAAGCTGAAATTGAAGGAAGTTTAACCCTGCAACAATAATTGCTAGGATAATATTATGATTTTCAAAGAGATTCATTCCAAGAAAAATCGGATCAATATTGTCTTTTACATTCAGATAGCTATTCCCAAAACTTCGGAAGAAACTATAAAGCCATTCATGTGGAACTTCTCCAGCTGCAAACTTAACAATCACTCCATAGAGTCCGATAAATACTGGCAATTGCACCAAAAGCGATAGACATCCTTTGAGAGGACCAGCTCCTTCTTTCTTGAGAAGTTTCATGGTTTCTTCAGAAAGTTTTTTAGGATCATCTTTGTACTTTTCCTGAAGAGCCTCCATCTTCGGTTGAATATTACTCATTCCTTTTGACATATTTGCCCCAGCGATACTATTTCTCAGGAGTAAAAGTCTTACTAAGATTGTCAAAAGCACAATCGCAATACCCATATTCCCTCAGAAGATCGCTAGAAATACGATCAAGAGGTTAAAAATTGGACGAGAAAGGAGCTCTACCCAAAGCATACCAAATACATTCATCACTTTTTATTTCTCTATCAAATAAAATTAGATCTTCATTACTTCATCAATTTTTACCTTTACCACAGTATCAATTTGAGTTGATCGCTTTTTTGTGAGCTCATCAATATTTTTTTCATTTGCTTTATGAGTATCTTCTGAGATCTCCTTAGCAGTAAATGATTTTTTAGTATCAGACATCGCATCTTGTCTGATTTGTCTAAGCTGAGTCTTAGTATCTTCTCCCATTGCCTTTACTTGTTTTGCAATATGATCTCTTCTTTCCTGAGTTAGAGCTGGGATCTTAATCAAAATATGAGAACCCTGATTATCTACTCCTACTCCAAGATTTTCCTCATAGATAGCGTTTCCAATAGCTTTTGAGGTGCTTTTATCCCAAGGTTCAACCTTAAGTGTTGTCGTATCCATCACACTGATGTGACCAAGAGTGTTGAGTTTTACAGTTCCATAGTCAGTTTCTACATTGATATTTTCTAGCAATCCAGTAGTTGCTCTTCCTACCTGAAGTCCTGCAAATTCCCCTTCCAAATAGGCAATCGCTTTTTTCATCTGCTGCTCATAATGAGAAAGTTCCATTTTTTATATCTAATTACTTGATAAAAACAATCATATTAGTATATAAAGAAAAGTCAGTATTTTGCAAGATAAAAAAAATCCTTTATTTGGTGCTGATTTCTCCTTGAGATGAACAAAAACAGAAAAAAAATCAGATTTTTTCTCCTTGGTCTCTTCCTTTTAGGGGGATTATTTTCGTATGCCTCAGCTCAAAATGTGTCATCATCTTCTCAGCAGACAAAATGTGATGATCATCCACCTGTTTGTTTGATGACGCCATGAAGTTTTAATCTCTACCTAGATTTTCAGAGGGAAATGCTTTTTTTGCTCGCAAAAAATCCCTTTGAAATTCAGACAGAACTCGTTGCAAATCCAGAAGGTTGACTTTTTACCAATAAACTGCTTAAGCTTAATAACCTTGAGACATTTGATGATAGTTTTTTAGGAAGAACGCTCAAGATTACTGATCAGGCACTTGGTAATGTTGCCTCAAGCACCTTAACTTCACTCTATCTTTTCCAGTTATCTGCACTATCTACTTTGATGGATAATTCAATCTGATTTTCGATTCTGGCTTCCGATAGGCCTATTGTGAGAGATTGGGTGAAAATTTTAGATATAGAGCGACAACTTATTCAAACTGCATATACGATTGGCCAAGCTTGAGATATCGCAAAGACTATTAAAAGTTCAAAGCTTCTCAATGAGCTTATTGATCGTTATGAGGCGAAAGGGCTTTTGAAGGAGGGGAGTCAAGTGCCAGAATCTGTTACCTATATGGATGTTTTTTTCACACTCTACAGTCTGAATATGGCGCAGAGGATGTTTCTTTATGTTTGAGATACGAGTCAACTTAGGAACGGTATTCAACAAGGGGATTTTCAACTCACTTTTAATCAAGAGTGGATAGAACAATTGAAGTCTGACTATCAATGTGTGAGATGGAGTTTTGGATATACGTGCAATAAAAACGCAAGAAAGTTTAAGTTTAATATAAAGACTCTTAATCAAAATACTAAAAAAACACTGGGATCTGCACGAAATGTACTTAAAGATGCATGAAAAAGGTTTTGGACGGCCGTTAATAGTCCGCTGTTCCCACAGTTCAAAAAAGGTCCAATAGCATCTCATCTTAGTGAGGGAGAACTTATGCTACTTAGAAGTGTTTACTGAATAAATACGACAGACCTCTATGTAGAAAATACAATCCCTTTGCTTTGAATTACTCAAACAGCGAAAAATAATTGGAACGAAGTTAAGAATCAAGTGAGAAATCAGTCCTTAAGCCTATGGGATGGAGTTAAGGAAACCTCAACTGCTATCTATGCAGCTGCGGAAACCTCTTATAAAGGAGTAAAACAAACCCCAAAACTACTCGCAGAAATCGGAAAAAAAGTATTTGAGAAACTCAAAAATATTTTCAAAAAGAAAGGAAAGCAGACCATCAATGAAAACAATGTTTTCCCAAATATATCAATTCAGGAGGCGTTCATTCAGGATTTAGCTCTTTTGAAAGAGTATGAATATGAGATTAGAAAAGATACAAGTATCAATGATACACTTCTCCTCTCTCAGCAGTTTTGACCATTAACCTATAAGGTGCAAAGAATTATACAGGAAATTTGAAATCAAAATGAAGGACTAAGAAAAGAGGTAAGTTCTCTTTGTAATTATCAATGTAGCAATAGTCCAGCGGTGAAGTGTTATGTGCCATAACTTTAGATTTAGCCCATATAACCTATGAGACAGAAACGAAATTACTGGATAATCAGTACCTTCTGAGTGCTCCTTGTTTGGAGTAGTTTTTCTGTTTCTGCAAATTTTGAAAACACCGAAAAAGATCTTTCAAACTCGATTTTGAAGGCATTAGACTTCTTCCCAAAAGATATAACCCTCGCAGATTGACCAATGAAAGACTCTATTATATCAAATTTTTGTACAACAGCATTAAAACCTGAAGTAATATCTGCTTTTTGAAGTCTTTATCCTTGATCAGATCCTCGTCAGTCAATTTTTTTAACTCTTATATGTTCAAAGAGTGATGTAAAGAATAACTTTAGTTCTTTTATGTCCGTTGGAACAAAGGGAGAGGAGAATCGCTATCTTAAAACACACTCGATTAAACTTCTTGCGCCACAAAATGTAGCATGTTATGCTAACGAATTCCAAGTCGGTTGTGATATCGCAAGGCTTTCAGAAGAGATTATAACTTTAATTCTTGAGGAGTTGACAATATTAAAACAATGAAACCTTTATGGTGTGACAATGAATAATCTCTCAAGTCCTAAAAACCTTGAGGAAAATATCAATATACTTACGAAGGAAAAGTTGCTCATCCATTATGCAAGTCAGCAAAATTTTTGTAAGAGTAAGACGCAAGGGTACCCCAAAACTTGTAAAATTATACAACAATCAATGAGAGCATTTCAAAAAGCTTTTAGTAGGTTCAGACTTTTGAATGTTGAGAGCTTGCTTGCAAAAGATATAGATTCATTCAAAGAAAAGCAAGCAATATGTACTAAAAATACTAGTGCAGAAGATTATGATCATATGTTTTGTGAGATTATAGGTAGAACTCATGAAGGGCTTGATCCTTTTGTCACCAGAGTTTATACCGAACTCTTGCGATATCAGCTTTTTTCTACTTACTATACTTCACACTTGTGGAGTACAAATACTGCAGATATGGTTGATGCAAGTCGTTATGAATTTGTCCGTATGCAAGCGTTTTCAAAGAAATTATTGCCAACTATTAATACTACTTTAAAACAGCTTGCTGAGCTTCAAAATACCTATCCTCTTCATATCGGAATGCTTGCTTATCAAGAAGAGCTTTTAAGGTTAAGAGATAAATATTTGAGTAAACTTGTTGCGCCTTTTTATTCAGTTTTTTATAAACTGCAGAATGTTCAAATTAAATCATAAATCAGATTTTTTCTCTTCTTTATCTTCTCTTTTTATGGGAGGAGCTGTTTTTGGTATGTGATTGAGCCCAGTGGCATGAGTGAATGAATGGGTGGAGAGGATTGAAGCCCGTGAAAAAAACTATATAGAAAATAAATACCTGCAGGAAAAAAAGGTTACAATTTGACTTTTCTCTGATAATTTAAAGAAGCTTCAGGAACAGGAGGATGCAATTATTAGTTCTGCTCTAGAACAAACTAAAGAGTACTTTAATACGACGTATCAAAAATGTGATCTTTCAACAGCAGATATTTCTGCTATACTGTTTGAAGCGAATCCTATTTTTAAAGCAAAGATTGAAAAAGAGCTCCCAAATTATGATAAAAGCCAGCGTGATAGGAAAGATGGAAGAACAGTAACTAAAAAGTTTGTAAGTGCATGTGATAAGCTTTCATCATGTATGATTGATCAAAAAAAACTAAAAAACAGATTTACAGCTCAAGAATGTTGAGATATCATCAACGAATTTTATCAAAAAAGCGAGACAAGTAGAAGGCAAAGTGAGGATATTCAGATGGCAAATTTTGGAGCAAATAAATATATCAATGGAGATATGGCTGATTCTGATTATGATCTTATGTATGATATGTCTCAAGTGGGGACTATCCTTTACAAAAGCTATAAGCCACAGCCTCAAATCATTTTCTATAAACTTCCAAGCTTCTCAGATAAAGCCTCAAATTCAGAAAGTCTTGGGAATGTAGGAATAACTCAGAAAAACTGAACAGGAACAGGACAATGAACTCAGGCTTCAGCTGATTGAAAAAATGAAGCAGCCTCCTCACATGCTAATAGATCTGAAAGCTCTTGATCAGCAGGAAATCAACTAGCGCAAAATGCTCATGCTCCTACTCCTATTACAGAGGATGAGGAGTTAAATGATTTTGTCTACAAGCGTTCTGCACATAGTACAGTTGGGAATTATGATAAGGTCCTTTTCCAAAATCAGTGTATTGTTGTGCCAAAGGAAGTTCAAAAAAACTGACCTCAAACCGCGAGAGGAACTTGAACTCCAGAAGAGCAACAAAGGGCGAATCAGGAACAACAAGCCGTTCAAAAAGCCTTGGAAGCATATAGAGCAAGTGCTTGACTTCCAAAGAAAGGCAGGGAAGGAACGGGGGATAATCAGGCTGCTTCATCAACAGGATCTAATAATATCCCAGATGAGGAAAAGCAGCTTGAAGAAATGATGAATAAAATAAAGGAGTGTACTACAAAATGTGATGGTCTTCCTCATGATGAAAAATATATCTGTATCATGCAGTGTGCATGTTCTGATTATATTTCTCCAGCATTGGCAAAAGATTCTAAACAGCCAGTGCTTAAGGAATGAGCATTGATAGTCAGATTTTGTTCTGTTGCTTCGAGTATGACGGTCCCAAATACTTCTGCAAAAAATATTCTCAGTATTGCAGAGCTATTTGATGAGATTGCTATGAGTGTTTCGACCCTTTATAATGGGGGAAAACTCAATGTAAAACAGCAGAAAAAAGAGCTTTTGAGTAGCAGTATTCCAAAATCAGATATTAGTAAATCCGTAGCATTCACAACGACAGTTGCAACAAAAACTCCTCCTCAAGAGCCTTCAGACACAGAGAAAAAAACTGAAATAGAACTCCTAAAGTCTCATCTTCAGTGATCTATTTACGGAATTGATAGAAATAGTTTTGTCTTGCTAGATAATTATGAGGCGGAAAAGAAAAGTGCTAGTATTACAGCTCCTGAGGTAGCGAGTACACCAGTTGTTCAGTCTGCTAGTAAATTTAGAGATGCTGATGAGATAAGCTCTGCACTAGAAAATCAATCTCTCCTCAAAGAAAATACTGTTGCATCAACGAATCTAGCAATCTTTGAGCGAATAGAAAAAAATAGTCAGCTCATGGATACTATCAAAGAGGTTGTGTCAGAATTAAAATCAAGTACTCAACTATTGAATAGTAAAAAACAAGCCAGTTAGACTTCAGAAATAGAGTTTTGTTGGGTTCTAGATATGCTCTTAATATACTATACAACAAAAAAAGCTGACTCTCATAGAGAAAATCAGCTTTTTCTTTATTTTTTCTTTTGCCTTTTTTCAAGGATTTTTGCTTGATTTCTATCAATCTTTGCTTGGCGGGCATCTTGTTCTTTTCTAAGTGACTTGAGAGAGATTCATGGCATTGGACGATCTTCCTGATTTTCTCACCTCTCACGGAATTTGATAACTAGAGGCACTCCAACGAATCCAAAATTCCTTCTCAAAGCATTCTCAATCCACTTTTTAAATGCAAAATTGGCTCTTGCTTTGTGATTTACAAAGACCATAAAGGTTGGTGCATCAACAGCGATTTGAGTTGCATACATGATTTTACAAACTTTGTTTTTAGGAAAGCGAGCTGGTCTTTGAATTTGTTCTTGGTTAAGAACTTTGTTGAGTTCGTTAGTTCAGATTCTCTTTTGATTTTCGCTCTGAAGAATAGATACCATCTTAAAGAGGTTTTTGAGTCCTTCTCCATGAAGAGCGGAAATCGGTACAATTGGAATATGCTTTGCAAAATCAAGATAGGTCTGAGCTCACTTAATCATTGAATCAATAGCTTCTTTTTTTACAAGATCAGATTTATTCAGACAAAAGATCATTGGTAATCCGAGTCCAGCAATCTCCTGTAAAAGTGTCATATCTCTATGCGTAATCCCCTGAGTACAGTCAATCATAAAGAGTACAACAGGTCTGACATACTCAAGCATTGCATAGGTCTTATCGTAAGCAATTTTCTCAATTCCATGTGTTTTTCATTTTTTTCTGATTCCCGCAGTATCATAGACCGTATACCAATTCCCCATAGACTTAAATTCTCCCACAACGTAGTCTCTTGTTGTACCTAGTTTATCCTCAACTTTTGCGAGCTCTTTTCCAACCAGAGTATTCAAAAGCGTAGATTTCCCTGAGTTAGGTTTCCCTACAATAGCAAGTCAGATCCCTTTATGGGTTGGCTCATTTGTGCTATGTTCTTCATCTGAATGCGATTTTCTCCACTCTTTATAAAAAGTTCTGAGTTCATCTTCCAGTTCAGCGAGATTTCTTTCTTTTTTTGCACTAATTCAGATCACTTTCCCAACTCATAGATCGTAATAATCTGCAATTGCTAGATCAATCTCATTGACTTTCCATTTTACATCAAGCTTATTGATAATGAGAAAAGTCTGATCCTGCATATTATTTTCTCTAATCATTTGCAAAATATGCTGATCTTTTGCAGAAACTCACACACTATCATCAATTACGAATAAGAGAAGGTCTGAATTTTTGATGATTTTTTCTATAAAAGGAACCTCATCACTAAAATCTCCTAGTCCTGGACTATCAAAAAAAGTCATCTTTCAGAGATTGTCAACTTCCAAAGTATGAGAAATAATATCAATGGTTGTTCCATGGATATCCGTTACGATCGCTCTAAATTGCCCAATAAGGCGGTTAAAAAGCGTAGATTTCCCAGCATTTGTTGCTCAGATGAGTCCTATTCTCATGCTATTTTTTCTGCAAATAAATCTCCTTCAGTATAGGGAAAAGTATGACTCTTTGCAAGAGAAAAACCGAAGAAATCCTAAAAAAGGAAAATATTCTGTAATGTTGTTGACTTTGTTGTTGGGATTGGTATAGTATTGCTTGATTCAATGAGGATGATGATAGTGTAAGACTAGATTTTAAAAGATTTAAAACCTGAAATCAGTTCTTCTTTTGTCTCGTTGAAAAATTAACAAAAATAGTAGTAATCTTAAAAAAAATTATTTATGTATCAGTCATTTCAAACACCTTTAGCTCAGGAGGTCGCATCTAGCGCAAGTGCTGGAAACGATACTTCTGTTCATCTTTCTCCTTCGATCTGTATTAAAGGGAGAAATGTCGATGTAGACAAATTTCTAGAGTTTATCCTAGCCATTGCTCAGGATCGTCATGGTTGGATAGACTCAGGTATTTTCTTTCAGGATGTGGTAGAGTTTGCAAAGATCAATAAAATTCCGATGCTTACGAGTTCAAAAACTGAAAGAGGACATTTTATGGTGAGGCACCTGATTCAGGACATTCAGCTCTACTTTATACCTAGACTCAAGCAGCTCTATCCAGAAAAAATGCAGGAATTGCTAAAAGAGAATGAAAAAAACTCTTTAGATCGTTCTCTTGATTCAGGAATCCAGGTAAAAAAGGTACCTCTTGAATCATTCAACAAAAGGCATGTAAAAATCTTGGAACGTGTGTTAAAGGGGGAGTTCGATCTTTCATCTAAAGATGAAAAGACACTTACTAGCTTCGGCATTGATGTCGATGTATTGCGCTTCAGTGGAGAAAATTCACAGTCCTATCAGGAACAGATGATTCGTGTGAGACAAAAACTCGCATTCTTGAAACTAAAATTTCATATTTAATTACTAATTTTCACCAGGTATTCTTGGTGGGAAAGATCCTTTGGATTTTCCAGAGGATTTTTTTATTAAAAAAATACTACGAAAAGAGAAAAAAATCAGATTTTTACTTGTTTTATGATGAATCTTCTCTCTGCTTTTTTTATTTCCGCTTGAAGTCCCCAATAATTTCCGTATACCAAGAAACGATCTTTTACCCAAAATCTATCATTATGCCAAAACACCTTGTCATTGTGGAGTCTCCAGCAAAGTCACAGACTATCAAAAAATTTCTCGGAGCTGATTTTGAAGTCAAGGCTTCTTATGGTCATACTGTTGATCTCCCAACAAAAGGCTTGTGAATTGATGTTCAAAATGATTTTCGCCCAGAATACGTGGTTTCTCCAGACAAAAAGAGAGTGCTTTCTGAACTTAAAGCAATCTCAAAAAAGGTAGATCAAACCTGGATCGCAACCGATGAGGACCGTGAAGGAGAGGCGATTTGATGGCATATCGCAAATCAGCTTGGTCTTGATATCAAGACTACACCAAGAATTGTTTTTCATGAAATTACAAAAAATGCTATTGAACATGCCGTTAAAAATCCAAGGACAATTGATCTTAATCTCGTAGATGCACAGCAGGCGAGAAGAGTTTTAGATAGGTTGGTCTGATTTGAGCTTTCGCCAGTACTTTGGAAAAAGATTAAAACCTGACTTTCAGCTTGAAGAGTCCAGTCTGTTGCGGTAAAACTCATTGTTGAAAGAGAGAGAGAAATTCAGGCTTTTGATAGTGAAAGTTTTTATAAAGTGGTTTGATCTTTTCTGACAGCAGCAAACAAGGGATTTTCTGCGACGCTCAATAAGCAGCTTAAATCAGAAGCTGAAACGCTCAAGCTCCTTGAAACTCTCAAAGGTGCAAGTTATCAAGTAGATAGTGTAGAAGTGAAACCTTGAAAAAAGGCTCCCTCAGCACCTTTTACCACCTCAACACTTCAACAAGAAGCTAGTAGAAAACTCTGATTTTCAGTATCTAGAACCATGCAAGTCGCACAAAAGCTTTACGAGGCAGGACATATTACTTACATGAGAACTGATGCGGTAAATCTCTCAGAGTTTGCCATACAAGTTGCAAAAGACCAAATCATCAGCCAATATGGGGAAAAATACTCAAAACCTACGCATTATGCTACAAAATCAAAAGGAGCTCAGGAAGCGCATGAATGTATTAGGCCTACTCATATGGAGAATACTATTGCTGGGGCTGATGCGAGCGAAAAAAAACTTTATCAATTGATTTGGAAGAGGACAATCGCTTCTCAGATGGCACCTGCTGTTTTAGAAAAAACCAAGGCAAAAATTCAGATTTCTTCTACTGATAAGTATCATTTTGAGGCTACTGGAGAAGTGATCAAGTTCGATGGTTTCCTAAAACTCTATATGGAGGGAACCGATAATGAAGATGATGAAGAAACTGCAGGAATGCTGCCAGCTTTAAATCAATGAGATAGTCTCTCTGAGCAGGAAATTCTCGCGAGCCAAAAGTTTAAGCAGCATCCCCCAAGATATACAGAGGCAAGCCTTGTAAAAAAGCTTGAAGAACAGGGGATTGGTAGACCATCAACCTATGCACCCACAATTTCTACTATTCTTAAAAGAGGATATGTACTCAAAGAAGATAGACCATGAGAAAAGAGAAAATATTTTGAATTTCTGCTCAAAAATAATGAAATCATAAAAGAAGAAAGAGAGCAGACGACTTGAGCAGAGAAGCAAAAAATGTTTCCAAGTGATATTGGAATGATTGTGACTGATTTTCTGAATCAGAATTTTTCAGATATTATGGACTATGGGTTTACAGCCAATGTTGAGACAGCGTTTGATCAGATCGCTACTGGGCATCAAAAACGAAATCAAATGATTGCCGAGTTTTATGGTCCATTTCATGAACAGGTGGTTGAAACTACAGGTAAGGAAAGGGTAAATACAGAAAAAGAACTCTGAATTCACCCCGTGAGCTGAAAAACTGTGATTGCAAGAATGGGAAGATATGGTCCCATGATCCAGATCGGAAAACAAGATGATGAAGACAAAAAATTTGCATCGCTCCCAGCTGGAAAAACAATCGAAACAATTACGCTTGATGAGGCGTTGCAAGCTTTTGCTCTGCCAAGATCGCTTTGAACCTACAATGGAGAAGAAGTTCTTGCCTCAACTGGAAGATTTTGACCGTATGTAAAATATAAAAACCTCTATGTTTCTATTAAAAAAGATTCAGGTTTAGATCCTTTTTCTATTAGCTTGGATGAGGCAATACCGATGATTGAGGCAAAAATTGCCCTTGAAGCCAATAAAAATATTAATGCATTTGCATACGCGGGAGAAGAGATCCAAATTCTGAATTGACCTTATGGTCCTTATATTAAATATGCCAAGAAAAATTATAAAATCCCTAAAGGATGAAAAGACGCAACCGATCTAACTTTAGAGGATTGTCTGAAAATTATTGGAATCTGAGAGGAGTGAGGATCAAAACCAGCTACTAAAAAACCAGCAGCTAAAAAATCTACCGCAAAAAAAACTGTGACAAAAGCCAAGAAATAATCTTACTCTTGATTTTCACTCATAAAAGGATAAGTCTAAGGAGATCTTTTATCTCCTTTTTTCTAAAAAGATGAAATCAGACCTTTTTTCTCCCTTCACCAATCTCTATCCCATCCAAAAAACCCTTCGTCGAGAGCTAAAACCGATCAACGAAAATTTTCAACACGATCTAGCTCTTAGCGCACTCCGAAACTCAGAAATTCCACAGAGGGACCAACAGAGAGAAAAAGACTATCAGGCAATCAAACCGCTCTTGGATGAGCTTCACAATCAATTTATCACCGAAAGTCTCCAATCGCTAGAACCCCAGGATCGATCAGATTTTGTCCTTTTTTATCAAACTTACCAAAAAAAGAAAAAAAACAAAGTTGATCTCTCTGAAAAAGACCTAAAAACGCTTGATGAAGAATTTGAAAGTCGCACAAAAGCCTTGAGAAATGCGATTGGAACCAGTTTCTCTGTTACCGCAGAGCTCCGAAAAAGCAATCCCGACTATGTCAATGAAAAGGGAAAGCCATTCTTGACTCAAAAAAGTTATAAAATCCTGACTGAATCTGGAGTGCTCTGACTTTTGGAAAAGAAACACGCCTCTGATCCTGAGAAACTTGCACTGATTCGCCGTTTTGGAAATTTCTTTACCTATTTCACAGGTTTCAATCAAAACCGCGAGAATTACTATGCTACCGATGAGAAGTCCACAGCGGTTGCCTATCGTGCGATCAACGAAAATCTCCTTACTTTTGCCAATAATTGTGAGCTTTTTGAGAAGCTTTCCGTGCTTTCACTTTCCGATTTGGAGAAAAAAATCTTCAATCCTGATAGCTACAGCGAATACCTTACCCAAGAATGAATTGATTTTTACAATGAGATGCTTGCAAATATCAGATCAAAAGCAAATCTTTATACCCAAGAACACAAGACCAAACTACCTCAGCCAAAACTCCTTTATAAACAAATCTGATCTCCAAGAGGGAATACCGTTCCCTTTGATTTAATCACTTCTGAAGGGGAGTTTCAAGAGACGCTTCACACGATGATTGCAGAAACAGATCAAAGAATCCCAGAATTCAACAAGCTTTTAGAACAAATTTTTGAGGAGAAGGCGGATCTTTCACAGATTTTTTTGTCAAAAACATCTCTCAATATTATTTCTAACCGCTATTTCTCATCTTGGTATACCTTGCTAGAAAAGGGAGTTGAGCTCAAGCTTTTTAAGTTCAAAAAAAATGATGAAGAGAGCTTTAAGCTCCCTGCCTATCTCTCGCTTGCTGAACTTAAAGAGCTTTTGGAAGCAGTTCCTTTTCAAACACCAGAAAAATCTGATACCGACGAAGAAACTCATCATCAAGTCTCTCTCCTCAAACTTCATCGAGAAAATCTTCATTTAGAAAACTCGCATTCTAACTGGGACCTTTTGCTTAAAAGTATGAAATCTGACTTTGAATCTTTTTGGACTTGAGAGGGCGAGTTTTGATCCTATACTTCAGCAAAAAAAGCCCTTCAATCCCTTTCAACCCTAGAATCCACTAATCAAGAACACAAAAATCTAATTAAAATGCTTTTGGACAACGCTTTGTATGCGTATAGGATGCTCAAGTGGTTCAAAGTAGATACGAGTAAACTTGGATTTGTTCCAGAAGGAGAGTTTTATCCGAGTCTTGATCAGCTTTTACAGGATTATCCTTTGCCGAAGTGGTATGATATGATCAGAAATTATCTCACGAGAAAACCGTATTCAGAATCAAAATTAAAGCTGAATTTTGACTGTTCTACTTTGCTGAACGGACGAGATAAAAATAAAGAAACACAGAACTTATCGGTGATTTTAAGAAAAGATGGGAAATTTTATCTCGCAATTATGAAAAAGGATCAGAATAAATTTTTTGAAAAATCGGCTCTTTACGAGGGGAATCTCGGAACGATGGAAAAGATGGACTATAAGCTCCTTCCCTGAGCTAATAAAATGCTTCCAAAGTGCTTGATACCAGGTTCTGACAAGAAAAAATACGGAGCTTCGGATCATGTTTTAGAGCTGTATACCAAAGGAAGTTTCAAAAAGTCTGAAAAAAGCTTCAATCTCCCAGATCTCCATACTTTGATCGATTTTTACAAGTCAGCATTGCCAAAATATGAGGATTGGAAAGTCTTCAATTTCCAGTTTCAAGCCACAGAAAACTATCAAGATATTTCTCAGTTTTATAGAGAAGTTGAGCAACAAGGCTATCTGCTCAATCGGAGAAAAGTCAATGAAGAACTGATTAAACAAGGAATAAAAGACTGATCAATCTTCCTCTTTCAGATTTCTTCGAAAGATTTTGAAGGAAAGTCAAAGACTCCCGACTTGCAAACACTTTATTGGCAACAGCTTTTTAAAAATCAAACCAATGTAAAACTTAATGGAGAAGCAGAAATTTTCTTCAGACCATGAAGTATGAAAAAGGAGAAGAAAACGCTGACTGTAGATAATTACGATGTTTTCAATCACAAAAGATATACGGAAGATAAAATCCTTTTTCATGTGCCGATTACCTTGTGATTCTGAAATAATGAGGTCAGCCCTTCTGCTCCTTCAAAGTTTAATCAGAAACTCAATCAAGAGCTGATTATCCCTCATTTTGATGATCTCCATGTGATTGGGGTGGATCGCTGAGAAAAACATCTGGCTTTTTATTCTGTTGTTTCGGTGAAAACTGGGAAAATTGTCAAACAAGGGACGCTCAATCTCCTCAATGGCACCGACTATGAAGCAAAACTGTCTCAAAAAGCTGAAAACAGACTCCATGCTCGTCAAAACCGAGATACGATTGAGAAAATCGCGGATCTCAAAAATGGCTACATTTCACAGGTCGTAAATAAGCTCGTAGAGCTGGTTTTGGAGCATAATGCAGTGATCGTTTTTGAAGACTTAAACGCCGGTTTCAAAAGAGGTCGTCAAAAGATCGAACAATCTGTCTATCAAAAATTAGAGCTTGCCCTTGCCAAAAAGCTGAATTTTATCGTAAAAAAGGAGAAAGCGGTTGGTGAGCCATGAAGCGTGACTTCTGCGTATCAGCTTGCCCCTCAGATCAATACGTTCTGAGATATTAAGTGAAAACAGCGAGGAATCATGGTTTATACGCGTGCTAATTATACTTCTGTGACTGATCCGCTTACTGGCTGGAGGAAGCAGCATTATTTCAAAAAAGGCTCTTCTGAAGAGATGAAAGCACAGTTTTTCAAAAGCTTTAAAAATCTGACTCGAGATGCTGGTCAAAAAGCCTATATCTTTGATGATGGAACTTGGCAACTTTATTCAAATGTAGAGAGGCGAAGAGGAAAAAGAGGCGATCACCGAGAGCGAACGCAAATCAAATATGATCCAAGTTTGGAACTTGATACTCTTTTCTCTAAATACCAAATAGAAAAATCTGATTCCCTCTTTGATCAGCTCAAAAATCGCGAATTTCCTCAGACTTTTTGGACTTCATTTTTCCGAATCCTTGATTTGATTATGCAGATCAGAAATACTGATGATGCAGGCAGGGATATCATCCTTTCTCCAATTGGGAATGTTAAAGAGAGATTTGATTCTCGCAAGCAATATAACCAGCTTCCTCGTGATAAAAAGGGGATGGTTATTGAGGAGAGTGTATTTGAATATCCGACTTCTGGAGATGCGAATGGTGCCTATAATATTGCCAGAAAAGGAGTGATGATGCTTGAAAGAATTAAAGAAAATCCAGAAAAGCCTGACTTGTTGATTAGGGATGCTGATTGGGATAGTTGGGTGAAGTAATTTTTATTTTGTAATAAATAGAGAAGATGAGTAAACAATCAGGAACAGGATTTATTTCAGAAATAGACTTAACGAATTATCCTCCTTTTAAAGATGGGAGGATCCTATTTAAAGGAGAGAATGAAATTCAATCATTAATAAAGTTTTACCTTGAGAATAAAAAAATAGTAGATTCAAAGGGGAACGATATAGATCCAGTGGTAAATGCTAAAAGGTTCAAAATTAATTGTATTATAGGGGAGAATGGTGTTGGAAAAAGTAGGTTATTAAAACAAATAATTGAGCAAAAACATGGAGAGCATGAAGTATTATTAGATGATTTTTTTATATTGTCACAATGTTTCTTAAAGGATTATATAAGCTGAGAGTGATGAAGTTTTTCTAATATTAATAAGCAGATTTTTTGAGAAAATTTGCCGTCAGGGCAGGCTTATGGTTTTAATGGTTTATTGTCATGATTATTTGTTTTTGATTATTTAAATGATGAAATCTTTTTTTGAGCATTTAATAATAAAAAAAAGTGCGATTTATTGTTTATGGACACTACAAAAGGAGATTTTTTCCCTTTTAGGGTAAAATTTAAGGGGAAAATAGATAAAGATAGCAAAAATGATGATAAAGGTAGTAAAAATGATGATAAAGATAAAAATTATCCTACTGTATCAGATACCTTCTGAAAATGGGAAGATGCTAAAGAAATGCTTGATCTTTTGCCGAAACTATACGAACAACTTAATAAAGATATAAAAAATAAAGATAATCAGATTTCATATATTTTAGAGCGAATGAAGGATATTATATCGTTTATTTGTATAAAAAAGATCAAAGGAGATTTGTTATTAAATCACTATGAGGACTTAAAAAGGGAATTAAAAGATAAATCACCATTTAATAAGCAGATCGATCAAGAGACAATAGATATGCTCTGGAAAAAAATCAGAACTATCCCTAAGCAAAATAACTGTGGTGTCGGTCGTGATTGATCTTGGAATGAGGTTTTAAAAGCTGTATTAAGTTATTTTAGAAATCTAAGACCCTCTTCAACGAAAGATGCAGCCTTATCTTTTTCTGAACAAAATTTATTAATTAAGTTGTTTTTTGAAAAAATATTTTGGAATGTTGATTTACAATATGATGAATCAATAAAATTTTCGGCTCTTTCTTCAGGAGAAAAAATTATTGCTTTAAGATTGTGAAATATATACAGAGAAATTATTAGATTACAGAGCGAAAAGAAGAAAGATTTTCTCATCCTAATTGATGAGCCAGATTTACACTTACATCTTGATTGGCAAAGGCAGTATATTCAAAAATTAATTGATGTTTTTGCTACTTTGCCTAGCGATATTAAACTCCATTTTATTATAGCTACACACAGCCCTTTTTTGATCTCAGATTTGCCAACAGAGTGTATCATTGCATTAAAGAAAGATGATAAATGAAGCACAGAAGTCTTAAAACTAAAGAAAAACTCAACTTTTTGAGCGAACTTTGTTGATTTAATTAGAAACGGTTTTTTCTTCAAAGATCAAATGTTGATGTGAAGCTTTGCAGAAAAGATTATTAGAAAAATTGCAAAGGAAAAGAGGAGGTTAATCTCAAAATGAAAAAAAGACTTTCAGAGCGAAATAGTTACTCTGGAAGATATGATTTGAGACGATTTTTTAAGGAGTTCTCTTTTATATTTCAATTAACTCGACATGCAAAGGATTCATATTGATGAAATTGTTCAAGAAACATCAAATTTTTTAGATAATATCTGAGATTTGGAGAATAAATTTAGGCAACAGAAAATCCTGCAAGGCAATTATGCGGAAGATATAGAACCAATGATTTTTAAAAATCAAGTTGTTGACGATGATTGAAATTTTAGCTTAGGTGAAATCCAAAATAATATCAATTTTCTGGATGCATATTCTCAGCAGAACCAATTTGTTAGTACGATAAAGGCTGCATTTATTAATTCATTTATAGCAAAGGTAAAATTTTGCCCATACTGCTGAAAAGTTCCTTTAATTTCTTTTGAGGATAAATATTCTAAAAACAAGAATTTGAGGAGAACTTTTGAATTAGACCATTTTTTCCCAAAAGATCAATATCCCAATCTAGCAATGAATCTGTATAATCTAATTCCAGTTTGTTCTGGATGTAATTTTTTAAAATCAAATCAAAATCCACTTTTGACATTAAAGAACTGAGAATTCTTATTCCACCCTTATTTTTGATGGATTAAAAAATACAAAAATAACTTTTTAAAAGTTTCGAATTGTCTTTTATTTGGAGATAAAGTGAACTTTTTCAAAGATAAAAAGGTTAAAAGTCATTTTGATTATTTTAAATTAAATGAAATCTATGCAAATGCCCAAGATACAGCTAATGATGTTGCGTTTATTAGGGATAAAATTGAAAAAATAAAAGCAGAACAACAATATTATAAAAGAGTTAAGGTGAAATTTAAAAAAGAAATAAGAAAAGATCACTATTTTAAAAATTTTTATCCAAAAACTGAGGAAGAAATTTTGTTATATGCAAATGGGAAATTAAAAAAAGATTGGATTACAGGTTTAAAAATTTAGATATTAGCTTATTTTATCCTCTCACTAATCCCCATGGACCAATACATCCGCATCTCCTCCCTCAATGACTTCATCTTCTGTCCATACTCTATCTACTTCCATAATCTCTACGAGAACTATGAAAAGCAACTCTATCAAGATGCTCCGCAAATTAACGGAACGCTCAATCATAGCCTTATTGACAGTGGGAATTATTCAACTTCCAAAGATATTCTTCAGTGAACTGCGGTGTTCTCAGAAAAGTATGGCTTGATTGGAAAGATAGATTGTTTTCATGTTGGCAAGAAATCGCTTATTGAGAGGAAGTCGCACATTTCGGAAGTATATCTTGGTATGAAATACCAGCTCTATGCCCAATACTTTTGCCTCACAGAAATGGGCTATGAAGTGGAGAAACTCAAGCTTTATTCCTTAGATGACAATAAAGTTTATGAAATCCCGCTTCCAAACAAGGAAGAAATTCAGACTTTTGAAGCTTTTTTAGAGGAATATAAGCGTTTTGATCCAAGGAACTCAGACTTCAAGCCTCAATTGGATAAGTGTCAAAACTGCATTTATGCTGAGCTTTGTACTCATTCTTTAGCGTAAAACTTGCAAAATCAAAAATCAGGACTATACTTAAGTGTCTTTAATTTCTAAAATGAGAAAGATGCTTTCGGCTCCTGATTTTTTAGAAAAGCAAATCGTAGTTATTACCTCGGAACAAGTCAAAGACCTAGTGCTGAGAAACGATAATCTTTTGATCAAAGAAAATGACAAAATCGTAAATCAGATTTCGTGTTTCAAGATTTTCTGTATTTTTATCATCGGGGAGTATACCATTAGTTCAAAACTGATTGATCGCTTGGCGAAGTATCAGATTTGCCTTTTTTGTCTTGGCTATAATCTCAAGCCCAAATGCATGATCGGTGATGCTCTGCAGGGAAATTACCTCCTCAGAGAGAAACAATATACTCAGCTTCCAGAGTTAGAAATCGCGAAGAAAATTGTCAAAAATAAGGTCCAAAACCAGCTTTCTCTACTTCAAGAAATAAGAGAAAAATCTGACAGTTTCAAGGAAAATATCCTCCGTATCAAGGAACTTCTCTCCAAGATAGAGGAGGTTGAAAGCGATGATTCGCTCAGAGGGCTTGAATGAAATGCTTCAAAGCTCTTTTTTGCTTCGTATTTTGAAGAGATGAAGCGGTATAAAAGAATGCCAAGGACGAGAAATGATATCATCAATTTTCTGATGGATATCGGCTATTCTTTTCTCTATAACTTCATTGAGGCAAACTTGTATTTATATGGTTTTGATGTCTATAAGGGTGTTTATCACAAGCTTTTTTATGAGAGAAAGTCGCTCGCTTGTGATCTAGTGGAGCCTTTTAGATGTATTATTGATAAAAAGATCAGAAAAATACACAATTTAGGGCAAATCAATGAGCAGGATTTTAAGTTCAAAAACGGAGAATACACGATTGAATGGGAAAAACAGAAGAAATATATTCAGTATTTTTTGTCTGCTTTATTAGAGCAGAAAATGCAAGTCTTCTCTTATGTTAAAGAATATTATAGATATTGTATGGATCTGAATAGAGAATTCCCGCTTTTTACCTTTACAGAACAATAAAAAATATCGCTTTTCGTTATTCAATTTTATACATAAAATTAAAAAATGCTGATTGTATCCTACGATATTTCCTCAAACAAACTCAGATTCAGATTTTCTAAATTTTTAGAAAAATACGGTCGTAGACTCCAATATTCTGTCCGAGAGCTCAAAAATTCAGATCGTATCTTAGCAATCGTTTTGCTAGAAATTGAGAAAAAATTTGCAAAAAGATTTGAAAATACTGACAGTATCCTTATATTTGAGGTGTGTGAATGATGTAGAAAGAAAATTCACAGGTACTGATATGCGGTGCATGAAGAGGAAGAACTCGTCTTTATGTAGCAGCTTGATCATTAACAAGTAAAAAAGCTAGAAATCTGATTATTCAGAAAGTAAAAATCATGATATAGATTCTAAAAGATGTAAACCTAGCGTCTTCATAAAATTGGAAGATGGTCTCAAGCGGATTTGGAGCTATTGGGCAAAAAACTCAATAGCTTCAAAATAGCTTAAATAAGCTAAAAGTAGAGTTTAGAACTTATATAAGATTTCTACTTTAAAATAGACGTCTTTTTCTTATAAAATCTTTTTTACCTTTCTCTCAAAAATGATCAGTTCAGATCTCCTCCTCTCTAGCTACGACTATGATCTTCCGTCCTCACACATTGCTCAGCTTCCGGCTTCTCCAGCTCATACTGCAAAACTTCTCATAGCAACGCCAGACGCTTCACATGATAGCTACAATTTTCACCATACAACTTTTTTTGATCTTCCAAATTATCTTAGTCAGGAATATCTCCTTTTTTTCAATGAAACAAAGGTCTTTAAAGCAAGAACTCCGCTTCAAAATGTAAAAATTATCAGAGCCTCAGGCAAAGAGCTTATTTTGGAGCAAGGAGAGGTTTTTGTCTACCAGCTGCTCTCAGAGAATACTTTTGAGTGTCTTGTTTCAGATAGTAAAAATTTCAAACCTGGCAGCAAAGTTCAGATTTCTGATACTATTTTCTTAGAAAGTCAGGAATTTACTGAAAATGGGATTAAATTTCAGATTCATTGAGACAATCTTTTATCTTTTCTAGAGAAATACGCCCAGATGCCCTTGCCCCCTTATATCAAATACGAAAAGGAAAAAGAGCAGTGGTATCAGACTTTTTTTGCACAGGAAATCGGCTCTGCAGCGGCTCCAACCGCCTCACTTCATTTTACACCAGAGCTTATCGAGAAATTAAAAGAAAAAAAAGTCTGAATGCAGTTCCTCTGCTTACATGTTGGTCTTTGAACATTCAAGCCTGTTTCTGAGGAAGTTATCTCCAATCAAAAACTCCATTGTGAGCCTCTAATTCTACCAACATATATCCGAAAAAACCTCGCTGAGGCAAAACAGCAAGGAAAAATCTTTCTACCCATTGGAACAACAATGATTAGGTTTTTGGAGTCTTTACCATATATCTGGAGATTTTTGAAATCAAAAAATCTGACTCCATCACTGGATCCTGAAACAGAAAAGTGGCGAGACCATCTGACGAAAGATATTGATACAAAACTTGTTGAGGAGTTTATCCCAGACCAAGAGCCTCTTCCCTCAGAAAATATCCACTGAGTATCACAAATGATAATCCAAACAAGATTATTTATCAGGCCAGGAATCCCTTTTTATCTCACAGATGAGCTAATTACTAATTTTCATCTACCAAAATCATCGCTGATGATGCTGATTTCAGCGTTTATGGGAAGAAAAAACCTCTTGAATACGTATCAAGAAGCTATAGAAAAATGATACTACTTTTATAGTTTCGGAGATGGTATGCGAGTTAGTAGGGGAGGGCTGTCTTTTTAATTCTGTGGAGGATTTTTTAGAGGATATTCTTTGTTGAACTTTTCTTGTCCTCTGATATAATATAATCTTAGTTCAGAGTGCTTTTCATTCTTTTCGTTAATTTTTTGCCCTAAATCATTAAGAACTTCACTAAGTTTTGACATGCTCTTTTGGCTTTGCTTCGCAGTCTGCGTATCTCCTCTAGAGTGGGCATCTAATAATTGATTCTGAAGATATTCATACTCTTTTTTATATTCACTATAGGCAAGGTTCAACGTTCTGAGCTCCTCTTCTTGTTTTTGAATGGCTCTCTCTGTCTCGCCTGATTCATAATCTCACTGAGCACCACTAAAAACAGAAACGGTCGTTGGATGCCAGTCACAACTAGCTGTTCAGAGTGCAAGTGCAAGAACAGCGGCTGTCGTTTTTGTTGTAGTTTTGATCTTATTCATCGCTTCACTAAATTTTTTTCCAGTTTCTTTCCAATCAATTTTTGTAATTGCCATTTTTATAGTTTATAAAAATATAAAATCAGATTTTTTTAGTTATTTGGTGCCTCTAATTGCCAGATCTTATTGAAGTAAGCAATAAGAAACTTTCTATTATCATCCTTCTCAATCGTTGGATATTTTCTATCCATAGTTGACCAAAAAGGAATCAAGTCTCCCATTACAACCCTTTGAGTACCTCCGGACTTTTTAAAGACAATGCTTCAAATCCCATTCCAAATCTGGCTTATCCCATCGGAAAGATCAAATGGCCAATTAAAATCTTTCACCCTTAACTGATCGGCAGAGAGTTCTTTCGTAATAATTTTTCATTTCAAAGTTAGAGTAAGAAATCCGACTCTGAGTGCTTCTTCAGCAGTCTCAAAAGGAATCTCGCTACCAACAGTATTAACTAGTCCCTCTAAGGTTTTATTTTTAATATTGAGTTTCACCTCTCTATTGCCTCCTGCCTTTAGTACAATTTCTTCTCCATGAGTTTCTAGCTCAAATCCTTGGATATTTACATTAACTGTATTTTCAATCCTATGAAGCTCTTGACGAAGGGCAAGTTTTTCCTCAAAGCTGATTGGAAGCCCATCAATCTGAGGTCAGAATTTTGTTTGATATTCTTCTTTCAGTTTAAAGAAACCTGATGCTAAAATACTTTCAATATTTCCAGACAAAAACTCTTTATCAGTTTTTAACCTATTCATAAGCTCATTTTGCTTGCTCTCATCTTGCTCAAGAGCTGGGTATTTCTCTAGTAAGATCTTTATTTTATTCAAATTCACAGCATTGATATCAGCAAGTGACTCCATTTTTGCATTTGGATCTCCGGTATACGGATTTCCAGCAATCGCATTAAAATATGCTTGGAGCTGAGGACTTGGATCATTTTTATCTAACTGTTTCAAAATTCTCATTGCTTCTACTCCGTTTGGAGAGTTATCTCCAGAGAATTTTCTCTCAAGTGCAAAATATATTTCAGATTTTGGATTTAATTTCAAGAGATTTTGAACCTCAGCAATGGTCATCCCACCAAAGAGATACAGTCCATCAAGTGGTTTTTGTACCGCTTGCTCAATAAATTCTTTATTCCCAAAACCAAGTGTCTGCTTGATATCTTCCCAGTCTTTACCTCCATTCAAGAGTCATCAAAAAACTGACTTCAGATCTTTACCTAAAAATGCCTGTGAAGCAAAACTTCCTCCAACTCCAACAAGCGCTAAAGTTGCAGCCTTTCACCAAAAACCAGATTTCCCATCTTTTTTTCCGAAAAGCCACTTTCCTAGCTGCCAAATAGCGACTCCAGCAATTGCAAGTTCAGCCCCTTGAGCCCACATTTCTCTCTGGCGAGGCGTCATCTTTGGAGTGATTGCTTCAATACCATCTCTGAGCAGCTTTCTGGCTCCTCAAAGTTGCTGAGCACGAATACTATTTACTACTTCTGGATTAACAAAATAGTACATTCCATCAGGAGCAAATTGTTGCTGAATACCAGCTGGAAGCTTATTCCAATGTCTGCCAAGCTCCTGGCGACTCACGCATTGAATATTGTAGTGTTTACAAACCTTAGATGAAATCTGAGAATTTAGACAGCAAAGGTACAAAATGTCAGCTTTATGTTGTTGATAATACTGAACCATACTTGGATTATTGATCTGTCCTTCTTCCACAGCGATCAAATAGTTCATCATATCGGCTTGATCTCTAGAATCTAAGGTGCGAACGACATCTTCAAATAGCTTTTTATTGATTTTGTTTTGATATTCTTGATGTTTTTTTTGACGAGAAATATTAGAAACAACCCCAGCATAGGAGTGATCCGCATTTCTGATCATCTCTGAAGCATTCATTCAGCTCGCAGCCTTTCAGGAAACCTCATGAAAAGCCTGAACATCCTTGAGCATTTTTGTTACCTCAATAACATAGGTTTGTGGGATTACCTCATCTACAAGTCCCTGTTTTTTCTCGATTGTGGCTCTATAATTCTCAAGAAGTCTGATACGATCTTTAGCGCCTTTTCTTAGGTTGATAAGAGCGTCTTTTGCATCAGGAGTATATCTGACTTTTCAGAAATTTCTTTGCCAAAAATTACTATCTTTTTTGATTTGCTTAAAGTATTTCAAAAGCATATCAGTTACATTAGCAAAATGTTCCTGTTTACTTAAATCAAGATTTAAAAATACTGAGAATTTCAATGCATCAGTTTGCCCTGTGATTTGACCTGTAGTTTCTACCTTCTGTTGCAATGCGTTTACATCATTTTTTGTCTCAGACATTGCTTGCTCAGATTTGTTCACTTCCTCAATTTTGGGAGTTTGAGCTTCAGGTTGCTTATTTACATCTGTTTCTGGCATTTTTTATAGCAGAGGAGATAAAATTCCTTATTCCAAGTATAAATAAAATAAAGAAAAAGTCAAAAAAGTCTGACTTTTTTCCTCTTCTCTCCGTAATACTCCATAACAATAATGAAATATCCTAAGCAGAAACTACATACTTTTGATGATTTTTTTGACTACTCAAATAACCTTTGTTTCATCATAAGGACTGATCTCAACTTTATTAAAGAAACGATTGATAGACTCAAGCATAAATTTATTTTCCTGTTTAATGATTTTTTTGAGCTTAGGAAGTTGGTTGTGAACGACGAAAACAAAATCTGACTCATCATAACTAGGCTGCTGGCGAATCAAAACAAGATCCCCGTCTTGAATCTTTGGTTCCATGCTATTCCCCTTCGCTCTTACAAAAAAACAATTCTCCAAATCACTAGTCCCAACAAAGGCAACCGTAACCGGCATTTTTTCCTGAGAATATTCATCGATGATTTGCTTCCCCTTATTTCCACACTGTGCAAAACCATAGATCGGAAGCTGAACAATATCATCGAACTTATTTCAGACTTCTTCTCTTAAGAGTCTATATCCATGCTCATCTTTGATAAAATATCCCTTAAAAACAAGCTGATTGAGCTTGTTTAAAACGGTTTGAGGATGAGAAGCTCCGACCTCATTTGCGATTTCTCTGAGGGTAAGCCCTTCCTGTTCGGTATTTTGTTTAAAAAATGCGATCAATCTTTTTTGTAATTCATCAAGTTTTGCCATGATATCTGTGGATCAAATGAATAAATTCTTTGGTAAAAAACAAAATTCTGATTGCAATATATAGATTTCTTTGACAATGTCAAATCTTTTTTGACAAAATCAATGTTTTTTTTGACAAAAGAATAATATCAGATAAAAATTGTAAAAATTCTCTTGATTTTTTATTTTTTTTCATTACATATCACAATCGTCGCTCTGGCAGAAAAAATTTCTGCTGGAGCAGACAATTAAAAAATTCAGAAAAATCTGAATTTCTCATAATGTTTTATACTCTATATCACATAGTATTATGGCAAACACAAACAATCAAGCACTCAAGGAAGCATTTATGAACATTGAAAAACAGTTCTGAAAAGGAGCAATTATGAAAATGTGAGACAATGCTAACGTTGGATTGGTTAACACTTCGCACAGTGGATCTTATGTTTTGGATCTGATCCTTGGAGGTGGATATCCAGAGGGAAGAGTGATTGAAATTTATGGACCAGAATCATCTGGAAAAACTACGATTGCGCTTCATGCAATTGCAGAAATGCAAAAAAGAGGTGAAACTGCAGCCTTTATTGATGCGGAACATGCACTAGATCCTCATTATGCAAGAACGCTAGGTGTAAACACTGATGAATTGATCCTATCTCAGCCAGATTACGGAGAGCAAGCACTACAGATCGCTGAAGAACTTGCAAAAACAGGAGCGGTAAAGCTTATCGTTATTGACTCAGTAGCTGCACTTGTGCCAAGAGCAGAGGTTGAGGGAGATATGGGGGATTCTTATATGGGGCTTCAAGCTCGTATGATGTCTCAAGGGCTTAGAAAGCTTACTTCAGTTCTAGCAAAAACAGGTACTATGTGTATCTTTATCAATCAGATTAGAATGAAAATCTGAATTATGTTTGGAAATCCTGAGACAACAACTGGAGGAAATGCTCTTAAGTTCTTTGCTTCTCAGAGAATTGAAATCAGAAAAGGAGATAAAATCATGGAAGATAAAGAACAGGTTTGATATTTTGCAAAGATCAAAATCGCAAAAAATAAGATCTTCGCTCCCTTTAAGACTGCTGAACTCCCTATCAAGTGGCAGGTTGGATATGATAAGATTACTGATATTATTGAGGCTTCTTTGATTTTGAAATTGATTTCAAAAGCGGGAGCATTCTATACTGTTGGATCTGAAAAACTCCAGTGAAAGGAAAAGCTTTCAAAATATCTTGAGTCTCAAGAAAAAGTGAGGCAACAGCTAGAAACTGAAATCCAAAATAAAATTAAGGATATGAGAATGGGAAAAAAGGTACTTGATGATGAAGCTTTGAGTAGTATGGAAACTATTATAGATGAGGAAACACAAGAGATAGAAGAATAGTTTTCATCCCAGAAAAAAGGTTGAAAAATGAAAAAGTATCCTTATACACATAGCATGTGAGATATATATGTTTTTCACAGATAGAAATATGCTGATATAAACTTCAGATGTGTTCATTAAAAGTTATAGTAGAAACATTCTATAAGTAAAAATCATGATATAGATTCTAAAACATGTAAACCTACCGTCTTCATAAAATTGGAAGATGGTCTCAAGCGGATTTGGAGCTGTTGGGTAAAAAACTCAATAGCTCTAAAATGGCTTATCTAAGCCAAAAGTGGAGCTTAGAAGTTATATAAGATTTCTACTTTTGTAGATAATAATATAGTAAAAAATACTTTTATGCTTAGAAGTTATATAAGATTTCTACTTTTGTAGATTTCTTCTTTAATTTGTAAAATCCCTGTGCTTAGAAGTTATATAAGATTTCTACTTTTGTAGATCTCGTCTGTGATCTCCACATCATAGAGCTTAGAAGTTATATAAGATTTCTACTTTTGTAGATCTCAGAGATTGCGATTGATCCTTCAGTCGTTTAGAACTTATATAAGATTTCTACTATAACAAAAAAACTCCCTCTAAAGGGAGTTTTTTTCATCTCAAATATTTTTTATTACCAGCTTGGTCTCTGAGGAGGAGTTCCACTAGGACTTCCACCTCACATACTGCCATGTCCTCACATCATACCTCAACTTGTCCCAGCAGACATTACCGAGCTTGTGAGAGTAAAGCTGCCAACTTCTACACCATCAACTAGATAGCGATACTCGCTATTGAGTTTCAAACCGGCAGTAGAAATCACTACAGAGCTCCATGCTTTAGTTGGTGTTGCTTCAAAGATCGTATTCCCATTACTATCAATTAATGAGAATTTAGCTCCAGCATTTTGCTGACTCGAAAGTCCAATAAGAACAGAATTCTGATTTCCGTTGCTGACATTCATCGCCATTCCATTACTTCCAAAGGCGAGTAAAGTTCCCCCATTTATCGTAAAGGTTTCATCATAGTCAAGTGCTGCATTCCCATCATTTGTTGGGCCAAAGATCTGTACCGTTCCTCCATTCATCTCAATAGCCCCATTAGCATCAAGTCCATCAGTACTTGCGTCGATCGTAATCTTCCCACCATTGATTGTCAGGATTCTCCCTGAGGCTGTCCCATCTCGATGCATCATGCCTTCAGAGGCGGTTGAAGAACTATCAGAGATATTGATCCCATCATCACTAGAGACAATACTGATTTCTCCATCATTGATCGTAATGACCTCAGATTCTAATCCTTCGTAGGATTTGAGGATATTGAGCGTTCCACCGTTGATTGTAATAGTCTTATAGGCTTCAGCTCCATCGCTACCAGCTGAAATGCTGACTTCTCCACTATTTATTACGATAGCACCTTTCGTTTCATGATCAGATTTTAATCCATCTCCCTCAGCTACCACATTAATCTTTCCTCCATCAATTGTTAAGGTATCTTTCCCTCTGATACCATCATCAGCGGCTTGAACTTCAATATTTCAGCTCTTAATTGTCAAATCATCTTTTGAAGTAATTCCATCATTTCCGTTCGCATTGATTTTTAGGCTTCCCTCTCACTCAATTACGAGATCTTCTTCGGCATAGATAGTTGCATTCTCATCTGCATTTTCATCATAAGTACCATCAGTAAGGGTGTTGCTCGTCCCTGAGACGAGTTCAATCGTAGCCTTTCCACTCTTGATGAGGAGTGGAGAGGATTCTTTTGAAGTAATATCTACTCCAGCAAGCTGAAGTCTGACTTCATTCCCTTCTCAAACATCAACGATTACCTGCCCATTGCTGATCGCTCAGTTCAAAGTATAGGTACCAGCTTGCGTAATACTAATACTTTGATCATTCAGCGTTATATTGGAGCTTGTTGCTTGTGCAATTGCACTCGTAGTGGTGCTTGAGCTTGTTGAAGCTACTGTTGAACCTGTAGCTCCACATCCCCCTAGGGTGATTACTAAACCTATCGCTCACATTAGGAGCATTTTATGTGTTATTGTTTTCATCATACTTCATGGTTAAAAAGTAAAGACAATCCCAGCTTTCCAGAGCTTTCCCCTTACGCTGACGGAAAGCTGAGTGTCGGCAGTATACACATCCACCTTAAATTTAGCTTAAAAGACCAACAAGTCAGTTCTCTACTTATTATTGCTCGTATTACAAAAAGATAAAAATCTGATTTCTTCTTGCTTTCTACTGATGAAATCCTAGTATAAAAACAAGAACTTTACCTCATATCTATAAACGATGCAAGTAAAAGCCTTTTGAGCTCCAGCTCTTAATCACCCCATGAAACCCTTGGAAATTACTCGTAGAGCACTCAGACCTCAGGATCTCGCATTTGAAGTGCTCTACTGTGCAATCTGTCACTCTGACCTTCACACTATCAAAAATGATCGATGAAACGCAGTATTCCCACTTGTCCCAGGACATGAAATTGTTGGGAGAGTGACTGCTGTTTGAGATCAGGTTTCTGATTTTAAGGTTGGGGACTTGGTTGGAGTTTGATGCATTGTAGAATCCTGTCAGCACTGCCAATATTGCGCAGAAGGGGAGGAGCAGTTTTGCGAAAAAGGTGTAACCTTCTCCTTCAATAGTCCAGACAAAGTCTCTGGAGGGATGACCTACGGAGGCTTCTCCAAAACCTATGTCTGCGAAGACAAATACGTCCTCCATATGCCACCTTTTCAGAATCTCGCAATGGCAGCTCCACTCCTATGTGCAGGGATTACCGTCTATTCTCCACTCAAGCACTGGCAAATAGGACCAGGAAAAAAAGTCTGAATCCTTTGAATTGGTGGACTAGGCCATCTCGCTATCAAAATCGCAAAAGCTATGGGCGCAACCGTGACCGTCTTTACGACCTCTCCAGAAAAGCTTGCTGATGCCCAAAGACTCTGAGCAGATGCTGCAGTCTTAACGACTGATCATATGGCTCTCAGATCCGCACCCAAGCAAGACTTTATCCTCGATACCATATCAGCAACTCATAATATTAATCAATACCTTTCATTACTGACTCCAGATGGCTCGCTCGTGATGGTTGGATTACCAGTTGAGCATATGAAAGTTTCAGTTTTTAACCTCGTGCATGGTCGCAGAAACTTTGCTGGTTCAAATATTGGAGGCATTAGAGAGACACAGGAGATGCTGGATTTCTGCTACCAGCACAATATTTTAGCAGAAGGGGAGGTCTTGCCAATTACTCAGGTGAATGAGGCTTTTGAGAGGCTAGAGAAGTGAGATATTCACTATCGCTTTGTCCTTGATATGCAAGAACTCTAATTATTTCAAATAAAAGAAAAGTCTGATTTCCGTTGCTGAAAATCAGATTTTTTTATTCAAGAGTCTTTACCCCTTCTTCATCAACTCGTAACGCTTGCGTATTAGAGATCGCCTTAAGAGTCAAAGATTCTCCATAACGCGAGATAATTTCTTTGGTTGCTTTCTCAAAGGGGAAACATCAGAGGTGAGGAACCGTTGAAAAATCTACAACATTCAGAGCGGCAAAACTTGCTAGTCCCTTTACTTCATTTGAATCGTCCATCAAACAAGCATACTCAATATTGGGAGCGGTAATCATTGCACCGGCAGACTCACCAATATAAAGTTTCCCAGCAAGAATATGTTGTTTAATTAGTTCATCTGTGCCAGTTTTTTTGAGCTCTTGAAGAAGATAAAAGGTATTCCCTCCTGAGACATAAATACAATCTGTATTTTCGATAGTGTTCTTTATTTTTGAAGCTTCTGTTGTGCTGATATTCAGCTCGGTTATTTGCATTCCTAGATTTTCTAGAGCTTCCCATCACTTTTTTACATAAAATGTTACTTTCTCTACCTCTGCCGCTGTCGGGATAAAGGCAACCTTCATACCTTGCAGATTTTTTACACAGTCTGGGAGAAATTTTGCTACGTCTGCAAATGAAGAACAAAGAAAAAGCTGAGTCATATTTTCTCTAATAAAAAATAAAATCTGAGCATAAATCTACGTAAACACAGTAAAAATACAATCTCATTTTTATCTCTCTTTTACTCAATATAATGTTCAAATTTTTCAAAAATTATAAAAAGCTGAAAAAAATCCTTCTTTGAATTTTTCGATATTTACTACTTAATTTTGTGCTAATAGTTGTATTTTTAACCATGTTTACAATCGAAGAATGAGGTCACGGTTGTATTGGTTCAGGTTTTTTTCTTTATCTCTGTGCAACTCGAAAGGTAATTGCTACAAATATATTTTGATATTTTAGCGGATTCCCCATAAATATTCTAGCAGTACTTATGGCATTTGGCTTTATTTTTATTTTCCTTACAGAGAATATATTTTGTCGGTCAGTAAGTAGTCTTGATGATGAAATATATCTTGTGTCTTTAGTGGGGATATGATTTATTTTCCTCATAACTGGAATCATTATCTGAGCAAGATATCTTCTAAGAAAGCGAAAACAAAAACAAAAAAAATCCGACTAAGTCCGCTCAAAATCGTAGAATCAGCAAAATCCCTTGAAACAAAAAGGCTTTTCTATATAAATTATCTTAATTCAAAACAAGGAAAAATCAGATTTTTTATTCCTTTCAAATCCCTTTTCTGATGCTTGAAAAACTCAATACGATCATCTTAAAATATGAACATCTCAGAGAACAATCTCTCCAACCTGAGATTTTTGAAGATATGGAAAAAGCCAAGAAGGTTAATAAGGAACTTTCAGCTATGGAAGAGACATATAATCTCGCCTGCGCTTACAAAAAAGCTCTCGAAACTCAGACAAATGCTCAGGAAATGCTTGCTTCAGAAACTGATCCTGATATGGTAGAAATGGCTCAAGAAGAGCTAGATACAGCCAAAGAGCAGATCGAAACTCTCGATCATGATCTCAAGATAGCACTTCTTCCCAAAGATCCAAACGACGAGAAAAATATTTTCCTAGAAATCAGGCCTGCAGCCTGAGGAGATGAAGCTGGACTTTTCGCATCAGAATTGCTAAAAATGTATCTCAGCTATGCTCAGAGAAAAGGTCGAAAACCTGAAATCGTGGAAGAGCAACTTTCAGATATTGGAGGAGTAAAGTTTGTGATGGTTAAGATTGCTGGAAATAATGTGTATTCACTGATGAAATTTGAGTCTGGAGTGCACAGAGTTCAGAGAATTCCTGATACTGAGTCTAATGGGAGAGTGCATACTTCGACTGTTACCGTTGCGATTATGCCAGAGGCTGAGGATGTAGATATTCAGATCGATCCAAAAGATATTAGTATGGATACGTATGCAGCTTCTTCTTCTGGTGGACAAAATGCAAATAAAAACCAGACTGGAGTGAGACTTCATCATCTCCCAACTGGACTCATTGTAAATATCTGAGATAGTAAATCACAAATGCAAAACAAGGAAAAAGCTTTTGCCGTACTTAAGTCCAGACTTTATCAAATTGAACTAGAAAAGAAACAAGCTGAGGAAAAGTCTCTTAGAGGAAACCAGATTGGAACTGGGGATAGATCAGAAAAGATCAGAACCTATAACTTCCCTCAGGATAGAGTGACTGACCATAGAATTCACGAATCTTGGTCAAATCTCCCAAATATTATGCTTGGAAATATTGATGATATTATCGGGAAGATGGTGCTTGAAAATCAGACGATGTTGCTCAATCAGCAAATGAATTCAGCTCAATAAAAAAATATCAGAAATCTGACCAAACTCATGTCTAAAAGGTCAGTTTTCTTTTCTCTTTAGTTAAATAGAGTAATAACTACATGCATAGACCAATGATCGTGGCTCCTGGAGGATCCCACAACAAAGCAATTACTGCTGCAAGATTCGGAGCAGAGGAGGTATATATGGGGGTACCCTTTACCTCACTCAGAATGAGATCAAACAAGCTCTGAGATTTCTCAAAACTCAAAAAAACCGTAGATGCAGTTCATGAACTCGGAAGTAAAGTCTTTTTGACGATGAATATTTTCCCAAGAAATGTAGATATCAAGATCTTTGAGGCGGTAGTAGAAAAGGTCTCTGATATGGGAGCTGATGCGATTATATTCTCAGATCCAGGAACCTTCCATGTTCTCAAAAAATATATGCCAAATACTCATCTCCATCTCAGTACTCAGACAACAACAATGAACTATTCTGCTGTTCAGTTTTGGTATGATATGGGTGTTAAGAGAGTAGTCCTTGCTCGTGAACTTCATATTGATGAGATTAGAGAAATCAAAGAAAAAGTCCCAGGTGTTGAACTTGAGGTTTTTGTTCAAGGAGCGATGTGTATGACATATTCAGGAAGATGCTTGCTCGGAGACTATATGGGAGGAAGACCAGGAAATAAGGGGGAATGCAACCATGCTTGTAGATTTAACTACAATGTTTATCTAGAAGAACCGAGAAGACCTGGAAAATTTTTCCAACTTGAGCAGGGAGAGAATTGAGGAAGCTTTATTATGTCTTCAAAAGATCTCTCAGTGATCAATAGACTCGCTGAGGTGCTTCCTTATGTTGATGCACTCAAAATTGAATGAAGAAGTAAATCAGAATTTTATGTTTGATGAATGGTAAAAGCCTATAAACACGTGAGAGATGCAATCATTGATGGAACTCCAATTGATCCAGAGATCCAGAATCTTGTAAATGTAATTCCTCATAGAGAGTATTGGGATGGTTTCCTTTTCAATAAGCTTAAGGATTATCCAGATAGAGAGGAGGAACTTACAACGGATATTCCAGTAGAGATGAAACCTGTATCTGAGCGATGAAATAATGAACCGACAGCAACAACAGAAAATACTGATCTTCCTCAGCTCGTTCAAGATGGAACAACTACACAAGCTACGCCTTGACCGTTATTTGCGAGAAACTATTATGGATTTGTATCAGAGGAAACTCTTGAATATAATGGAAAAAAATACTTCAAGACCTCTCCAAAAGAGACAATCAGACCAGGAATTCAGCTCCGTTATCTAACACCAGATAGTTATGGAAAGCTTACAATTACTGGTATCTTGAATGAAAAAGGTAGAGAATTAGAAAAAGCTGACTGTAATACGCCAAATGTATACATTACGACAGATTATCCTTTAGTCTGAGGAGAGATCCTTTATGTGAATCCATCAGAAGCGGTACAATAATCTTTTAATAAAAAAGAAATCTGATCTCAGTGATGAGTTCAGATTTTGCTTAATGAGCAAGTTATTTTTTCGCATTCCTCAAAAGTAAGTATGAGAAAGTATAATTTTACCAGAATAAGATCACTATAGAACCTACTGAATCTTATACACATAAAAAAGCTGATCTTCTGAGGTATATACACATTTAGTATCTTCTGGTGTCGCGATTTTTAGTGTCGTTCATTTTTCGATTTCTGTACAAAGTGTATTTACAACTTTATTGTCACATCATGATGCTGAGTCTGGTCAGGAACATCAAACCCAAATAGTATTTTCAGTTGTAATTCCAGCATCTGCCACAAAATTTGCAAGATCTGGAGTTTCCATTTGAGCAATAACTACTCATTTAAATAGAGTTTTAGTTTTATAACTCCTAATCACCTGGTAATAATATTCTCAGTTTTCAAAAACATCAGCAACGGGTCTTCAAAATGCACTACAATCCCTAAAATTACGCCTATTATTCTTAGCGCAAGATTCATGTAGAACTTTTACACTCATATTTTTGTTAGATTCTGTAGGCCAATCTGATACGAAACGGGAGAGTAGAGTTTTCAGTCAGCTAGCTGGTCACACATATTGCCAAGGTACTCCGTATACTCATCCAACGACTCATTCCCTCTTAGGAAATTCTCAGTGCATATCTTTATACATCTGAATTGCAGTTCAAATAGTTCTGAGATCGGCAATTCTTTTTGTATCTCTACTTCTCGCCATTACTCCAGTAAGCCTTGGTACTATAGCAGCAGCTAAAATTCCAATAATAATTACGACAATAAGCATTTCTACAAGAGTGAAACCAGATTTTTTTCTCATTTTATTTTTCTATAAATATTTTAAAATATGCAATAAAGCTAATCTCTATCAATTTTAAAAGATAGCCTACTATTTCAATTTGTATACTATTTATGAAGCAATAAATATGTATCGATTTAACTTAAAAAAGCAAGTATAAAACTGGCTTCCTCGTTCTTGTTTCCCTTTTCTATAATAAAACAATAAAAAAACTGACGATTTTTTTGCATTTTTTTTATTTTTGTAGTATAATTGAGTATACAGTTTTATATGTATATGTTGTTAGACAATGAAAAAACAGATTTCTTTAGCAGCACTTGCAGTCGTCGGATTGACTACATTCACCTATGCTGCTACACCATTGCTCAATCTTGATAAGGTATTCTCAGCTAATCCTGATAAGGATTTTGATTTCGGATATACTGAAAATCAAAATATCACAGTTCAGGGATTCAAATCAGCACAAGAAGGAACAGAAAATACTAATAAAAACTTCCTAATCACCTCTCCTTTTCTAAAGGATGCAGTAGATTCTGACGCTGAGACATATACTGTCCTCCTTGGAAAGAATATGATGAAGGCGTATCTCACTGGAGATAGATCAGACCTCTCAGAAGTTAACTTCACTCCAAAGGATGAAGATAAAGCGCTAGGACAGCTTACAATGAAGCTTGAAACTAAAGATCTTGAAAAGAATGCTTATTATCATGGAATTGTTGTTCCAGTAGATGATAATGTTCAAGAAGGTAGACCATCAAAGGAATTCTGTTTCAATATTGAAAAAGAAGCTTTCGCTGAAGGGCTTGCTTGTGAAACTTTTGGAGTGTCAGCTACTCAAGCTGTAGCAGAACCTGTTGATGCTGTAGATACTACAAGTGAAGCCGATGAAGAACATTCCGCAGCTGGAGCTGATATGAAGCTTGCAGATATCTCTCATACCATTGAAGGTAATAAGATCTATCTTTCTTGGACAGCACTTCCTCAGTCATCAAATGTAGAAATTAAACTCTTTAATAAGGAACTTAATGATTTCAGATCTCTAGGAACTGTTCCTATGACTCAGCAAAAGTTTGAGTATATCATGGAAGACCCTAATGCCACAGATCCATATATCTTTGCCTTTATCCCAAGAGATAGTAAAGGAAGAGAAATCAGATATCCAGTTAATGTTAGACATGAAACAGATGTAGTTCCAGATCTAAAGCCTGTAAAAGAAATCAAAGTTGGTCCTGTAGAAGATATGATGCTTATCCTTGGAGTAACACTCTTGCTCTATGTTGGATATAGAGTATATGCTTCTAGAAAGGCTGAATAAAAAATTAACTTTCAATAGCTAAAAATCCCCAAGATTGGGGATTTTTTCTTACTTGAAATCTTGAATAGGTCAGAATCAGTCAAGAAATCAGATTTTTATCTTTGTAAAATATAAGACTCTCTTTTCTCAAGTTTTTCTAGCTTACCTCCTCGCTCCAGCATATCAAAATCACTTCCTCTCTCAAACCTCCTCAAAAGAAGATTATCATTAGCATCTGGATAGTTTTTATTGAAACTTACATGATGAGTAGGAGTGTATTGGTGTGCTTCCATAAAGACTCTAAAACTTCTCTCTGGCTGGTGAGTAAAGTGAAGTCTTGCATAAGGCTCAAATTCTTCATCAAACTTAAAACTTATACCATACACATATCCTTTTTCAAACTGTGGTAGCCAGTACTCCAAAAAGTCAGCTTTTTCTTTTGTATTAAAGTTCATCTTACCAAGTTTATTATTAAGGAAGAATTCAATATCTTCTGCAGCTACAGACCATCAGCGTGTATTATTTTGATAGTTAGGTCGCAAAGTAGAGTAGTACAAATAAGGAAAAATCTGACCATGTACAGAGATACTGCTTTGTTCATCAGTTGTAAACTTCCAAGTCTTGCTCTGATCCTCAAAGTCAGGAATCACTTTAGTAAAACGGCTCTTCTCTGGGAGTGTTACTGTGAGCGAGTTCTCCCTTTTTAGTTTATCATAGGTATATACTACAGGTTTGCAGCCAGCTCCACCGTTAGAAAAGGTCTGCCCCTTTGCTGGATAGAGATAGTAATAGCCCTTCATAGGAGCTTGCTTAATACTAAACAGTGGAAGAATTTTTTTATTGAACTTAAAGTCTGTACTATAGCGTCATTCTTTGATAATCGTATCTAGCCTTTTCTCTTTATTCTCATCAAAGAAGACCATATCATGAAGGGTTCTCCTTGGGCTCCACCAATCTGGTTTTTCTCAACAGATATCTTCGAGTTCTATCCCTAGATAGATTTGTCCGAGTTGAGTACAGATAATTTCTCTTGTCTGTTCAAGATCTATCAGATTCCCAGCTTTATCTAGCTTGAGATTTCATGAAAAAGCGAAGATGTTTTCTGGATTTTCTTGTTTATTTTTTCTCCAGTTTTGATTTGTATATTGGATATAGAGCTGCGGAATATCCTTGAAATGAACCAAATAAGTAGCATAGATAACTCATGATTCCCTGATCTCCTTTGTAATATATTCAATCATTTCATTTTCACTTTTAAAGGGGGCTGGTATATGCACAATAGCTCAGTACTCATTTGATGTTCCGTATCCAAATGTTGTATAGTGATTCAGAGGCATCAGCGTGTAGGTTTCTCAGAAGATAGTTAGAGCTTTAGAAAGCTGAAGTCATGTCGCTCACTCAATGTGTTGATAAACGGTATTGGTCAAACACCCATTATTAAGTGACTGCTGAATTGTCCCTATTGATGAGTGAATAATGATATCAATATCCGTCGCCATCAAGCCATTATTGATAGTAATAGCGGTCCCAGAGTCTTGATGTTGAAGAATGGTGAAATCTGATTCTTCTTCTGGATTTTCAAACTTTTGGAGAATCCATCACTTGTATTCATATGCAGGATATCTTGGATCTAAACAAACACTACCAATGCATTGCTCCTCTGTATAACCAAAATGTTCATACTGGAGCTCATCAAAACTTATTGTTGCAATAGGAATGAGTTTCTCATCTCAACTTTCTTCATTGATTATAGACTTTAATAGTTTGAATTTCGGATTTTTACCCATTCCTCTCATAAAAAACTGCTGTCTTTTTGTCATATCATATGCTGCGCCTTGTGCCTCTGTAGACCAAATATCATAGTGTTCGTTTGTTTCTTCATTCTCAAAGCGATAATACCTCGATCCATCGAAATTAAAATCTTTGAGCACAAGACCATGATCTCGCACTAGAGTTCATTCTTTCTTCCCTTTAACTCGTTCTATAGTGAATTGTGGTGGTTTTGCCTTATTTGCTAGAGAAGTTTGAGTTCAGATTTTTTTAAGATTTCCAGTCCCTAAGGCAAACATTTCGATAATTGTATTTTGCTGCTTCTTCTCTAGGGGAAGATCCTTCAAGAGAGTATTGACCAATGAATTCGTATTAGGGTCAGGATGATATTGAGGATCTTCTGGGATAGTTTCTTTATCAGTACTATGATAAGTTATCCCATCTCGATAACAATATGTCCAAGAAATCTCAGATCCAGAAGTCGGTGGTTGAACTCCTCGTTTTCCATCTGGAGATTTCGGACGATTATTGTTTTTTTCAACACATTCCTTGAAATTCAATGGTCGAGAAATAAGCTTCCTATCTAGACCTTCTCAAACTTGATTAGCATCTTTTGGTTCTCCAAAAAATCCTGATGAATTCAAGTTCCCAGTCTCTGATCAGATTGTTTGTCTATCAGCATCAGATGAAGGTAATTTTGAGCAGGCACTCAAAAACACTATCGCCAAGAGGCAAAAAGAAAGAAAAGTCAGACGTTTTATTCAGCTTTTTTTCATAATCTTCTTGAGAAAAGAAATAAAGATATCCGCTATCTTAGCTTTTCTCGATAAGAAAGCAATCAAAAAAGACAGTTAACTAACTGTCTCATTTTTATTTCTCTCGCTATTTATCTTTGCGATAGTATTCTCAGATTTTTTCGCATTTTCTGCGAGCTGATAATAGTAACTTGGCCTTCAAAACTTACGGTAGGGAGTAATCTCCCTGGTCCTATATCATACTCCAGCTTTTCATGTTCTATTCCCATATTCATCCATCGCGTCTCTATTCTTCGCTGAACCAATCGTCTTAACATACCATTTCCCATTCTCTTGATACGGCTCTCAGACTGTCATCTCAACATGGTAGATATCGCTATGTTTATTTGCTCATGGTTTACTCTTCCAAAACATAAAATCTCCAGCCTTAACCTCCTCTTTATTGATCTTTTTATTTGAGTCAAAGAAGGTTTTTGCAGTAGGACGATAATTAAAATCGATGCCTTGCTTTTTAAATGCATACACCCGGACTCATGAACAGTCAAATCCTCATCTTTCACTGCTTCCTCATCGCCTGTAGGGTTTTCCAATTTGGGCTTTTGCAGAATCAAGGACCGCAGCAATATAAGGAGCTTCAATCTGATTTTTCTGTTCTTGAATAACAGCGAGCTCTTGGACAAACTCTGGATTATTATTTTTAAAGTTTCTTAGGGCTTCCGCTGTCTCTCTTCCCCATTTCCCATCAATCTTTTTTTCACTTACTTTCCCATTTACATCAGGTTGATAGGCTCCTTTCAAAAAGAGAAAAAGCTGAAGCATTGCAACGTTCTCAGGCGTTCTTCTTTGAGAAGATTGCTCAATCCCTGTAAAATCAATTTCAGATTTTAGCCTTGTAAGCATCTGTTCAGTATGGGCATAGAGAGGTTCCTGAGCGAGCTGGTTTTTTAAGATATCAACAGTGGTGCCTTGCTGACTTTTATGCTCAGGAGAAAAATCCTTCTCCAGCTTGGCCTCCATAGTTTTTAGTGAGTAAGCTAGTGATTGAAGTTCAGCTTTTTCTCTCTGTTCTAGCGAGGTATTTCTGTCTTCTATAATATCTTCTGGCTTTGTAAATACCATCTTCTAGGTAAATAAAAAGTAAAAATCTGATTTTATGCTGCTTTTGATTCAGAGATGTCTTGAGATTGAGTAGTCGGCTTTTTATAGTTTAAGACATCAAGCTGTTTCGGTTTTGGAGCATTAGGAGCTGAGTTAGCAATGATTTTGTTGATATAAGTTCAGATTGTCGCATTTTTACCGATCTTGAAATCGTAATCTTTCCTCTTGTAGGCTTTAATACCTGCATATCCTCCTAGATTAAATGCTGCTGCTTCTCAAATATCATTGTTGCAAAATTTCAACAGTGAATGCTCATACTCAGTAGTCACATGTGTTGCAAATTCATAATCAGTTAGAATCCTCTTGACGAAGCGTTGAAATGATGCAAAGTCCTTCTTATATTCCGTACCAGTCTCGTCGGTCCATTTAGGGAGTTCTTTCCCTAGTCTTTCCTGCTTAAAAAATCAATACAGCGTCCCAGAGTCCTTCTCCCCTCTGACTACCCATCCATAGATACCGAAAGTCCCTCTGATATCTTCTGGCTTAACATTGGTATAATCAAGAGGACCTCATTTTTGATGCCTTCTCATACTGAACTCTCCCCCAAGTTCTGCCTGAGCAAATCCTGTTGAATAAGGGTTATTTTTTTTAACTTCATTGATAAACTTTTGTTCTCAAGGAGACCTCTTAAGGATCTCAGCTTTATAACAGGCATCCTCGGTTTTTTTACCTCGTTTCCCATCGATATTTCTGGAACTTTCCACATCCGCTTTCGTTCACTCAGCATAGGCTCCTTTCAAAAAGAGAAAAAGCTGAAGCATTGCCACGTTCTCAGGAGTTCTTTTTGCTGGATTTTTTGCGATCTCCTCTAAATTAAATTGACTTTTGATGCTTTCAATTGTTCTTTGCTTATAAGATTCCCAGTTGGATTGGCTTACTTGGGATTTTAGCTGAGGTAAAGGTCAGATCTTTTTCTCTGAGTCAGGCATTCAGTTCTTTTTTTCTTGTGAATTGAGACTTTTGTTAAGATAGATCTTAACTTTGTCTCATATCTGATTAAGCTGTTTAGCAAAACTTTGGAGCTGTGACTTCTCCTTTTTATTGAGTGTGTTATCTTTATCCTGAAGGATATTTTCTGGAGTTAGAAACGGCATTTTCTCAATCTTTATTTTACTAAAAGTTGTTCTTCCAAAAGCTTGTCTGCATCAGCTTTTTCCTGTTTTTCGATAGCTTGAATTTGCTCTAAATACTGCTTATATTTTGATATTTTTCAGTTACTTTCCTCAACCGCAAGTTGATAGTAGTCTTTGATCATTCAAAAAAGAACTGATTTTAGTTGAACTCTATCGCTTCAATCACAAACATTTCGCGTCTGTGCGAGTGCTAAAAAATGAGGATTACTTTGAGAAATATGATCTAGAAGCAGAGTCATCTCTTCATCTGTTAGCGGTATCTCCTTTGGGATACTTGCTGTTTGTGGTATCATGATCAAGAGTATAAAGATAAAGTCCTAGTTTAAGTATACTGATAATTTCAAAAAGAGCAAAAAAATCAGATTTTTTTTGTGAAAATATAGAGGAGTGCTCATTATTTCAAAAAAAATAAAAAAAGTCCTCAGTCTGAGAACTTTTTTATTTATCATAACGTTTAATCATCATAGCCTTCAATATCCACATCAGTAATGATCCCTCTTTTGAGCTCTACCTTTACCCTTCCGAGTACAAAATCAGTTGCAGGCGGCATATCGATATCATCTTGTTCAGTTACACGGATCGTTTCACCTCTTTGTTTAGCAAGAGCTTGAGCCTCAGCAAGGGTTTTCCCGAGATAAGCTCTTTCAGCTTCTCTTTCTTTTATATCATCATAGTCATAGAATCCTTCATCATAGTTTGGAGCAAAAGTCTGAATTGCTTGAGCTGTAGATTGCTGGTCAGAGATTCATGAAGGTAGACCCTGAACATTTTGAGCTTGGTCATCAGTTGTAATTTGGTCTTCTGAAGAAGGATACTGTGTTTCAACTATTCTAGAAACTGCATTTTTACACACTCGTCTATTAGTGTTTGTTTCAAAAAAGAGAACATCCTTATTTAAACATTCATACCATACAGAATCCTTCATATCAATGGAATGTCTTGAGGAAATGTTATCAGATAGTCCAAGTGTCGAATTTTTATAGTTGATTGTCATATCTTTTGGAACTGAGATTACAACACGTCTCTGAGCACCAACAAATGGAACAAGAGATGAGAACATCTGTGCAGGAAAATGAATAGATAATTCTGAATTCTCTTTATCGAATTTAGACTGAACTGGAGAGAGTTTTGAAACTATTGTTTCAGGATTTTCATTGATAGGGAGGAACTCAGTCTCTACCCATGCACTAATGGTATCATTTTCTGATGCGATGAATTGAATATGCTCAGCTCGTCAAAACCTTCCTTCTATCCCAAAAAACCAACCTCCATAGGTCCCGAGTGGAGAAAGATATCTCTTTACATCAGAATCAACAGTGATCTTCAGATTTTTTCAATCTATTTTTTCATTGGATAGAAGCTGGGTTTTATGTTCTATATGGTTGGTTCCCAAAATCTGAAATCATTGATTTGCCCCAAGAATTCCTCCAATTACTCAGCTAAGTAAAAGGGTAACAAGAGCCGTTAAAATAATTCATTTCCTAAACCGCTGCTGTTTAAAGAGTGCTCCTAGCGAAGCAATAAGTAAAATACTCAATGCTGCCATACCGACTCAAGCAACTGGATAGAATCGAGGAAGAACCCACTGTACTACCTGACCGCTAATTGTTGGGAAGCTCGAAAATAGAGTTATAGCCATTACTCCTCAAAGAAAAAGCCCTCCGAGAGTAAACAAAATCATCAACCAAAGTCCAATTCTAACTAGCTCAAAAAACAGATTTCAGTTTTTTCATGTTGTTTGTCCTTTATCTTTGAATGGTACAAACAGTGCTAAAACTGGATATACCCAGACAGAGAGTCCCCATAAAGGAATAGCAATAAGAAAGAATAGACGAACCCACATCACAGGGATATTTAATGATTTTGAAATCCAATAACAAACTCCCCAAATCTGAGGTCTATTTACACCAAACCATCTCTGAAAAAGGTTGGAAGGCTCAGAGTTTTCTCACATTTCACCCATATCTCTTCAGTCAAAGATAGCCTCAGGTTCTCAAATATTCTCCGCAAGATTCATTACAAATGCTTCTTTGATTGGTGTTGGACTAGTGTAGAGCTTCTCAATAATGTTATATTTGATATCTTCAAGAATATCTTTGCTAATCTCTTGTTCCTTTGCATAGGTATCAATACGATTCACATAGCTTTCTAGAAAAGAATAAGCACGATCTTCCATTTGGAAAACATGTCAAAGTAATTTATAGGTTTTCATCAGTCTTTTTTCAAGAAATAAAAGTAAATACTTAATGATCTACACTTTTTACTGTGTCTGCAAGTCCTTTCCGAGTATTCCTCATAATTTCAAGTGCTCATTCTCCTTTCTGACTTAGACGATAATATTTTCTAGGTGGTCATTGAGGAGACTCTACTCGAGAATAACTCAGAAGTCCTTCAGTCTTGAGTCTGGAGAGTAGGGGATACAGGGTGCCTTCAACAAGGAGGAGATTATGCTCCTTGAGCGTCGTAATGATATCAGACGCATAGACTTCTCACTTTGCAATGATAGCGAGAATAATATACTCTAGTACCCCCTTTTTCATCTGTGTGGTAATTTTATCTTCCATTACATAACAAAGAAGTATATAAAAAATGGTACTATGTATCACATAGTAGTGTATAAAAAAAATAAGCAAAAGCAAGAGATTTTTTTGCATCAAAAATCAGACTTAAAAACTACTATTTCTTTCAGAGGAGAAAAATAATGCTATAAAATGATAATAAAAAAAAGAGAAAAATCAGACTTTTTTCTTTACTTGGATTAAAAAAAACTCCTCAAAAGAGGAGTTAAATGCTATTAAATATTCCACTTCCCATGTTCAAAAAACCTGACTTCTTCTCAATTCTCTCTGATTCCAGTAATGCTCAGTTTCTCATTCCCAATCATAAAATCTACATGAATCAAACTCTCGTTCATCCCAGCGTGATCTCTTTGCTCTGTGTTCATAGCTTCTCCATCTGCAATCGTGTCAGGATATGAACTTCCCAAAGCAAAGTGGCAACTAGCATTTTCATCAAAGAGGGTATTAGAATAGATCAATTTTGATTCATATATAGGAGAATTGATAGGTACAATTGCTACTTCTCAAAGTCTTTTAGCTCACTCATCGGTCTCTAAAAGGGCTTTCAAACTTTCGTATCCTTCTTCAGCTCAAAAGTCAATAACCTTCCCTTTCTCAAATTTGAGCCAAAATTTATCAATCATCTTTCCATTATGCTCGAGAGGAAGTGTAGATGAAATGATTCCATCTACCTCATATTTATGGGGTGCAGAAAAGACCTCTTCAGTTGGTAAATTAGGACAAAAGCTGATTCCATCACGAGTAGTCGTATTCCCAGCACATATCCAGCGATGTCCTTTTGGCAACCCAACCATTAAATCAGTATTTTCTCCTTGATAATGGAGAGTCCTAAACTGCTGTGAGTTGAGATATTCAGCGTATTGATTAAGCTTTTGGATGTGATTTTCCCAGGCTCAGAGTGGATCTTCTTGGTCGACTCTCACAAGGTGAAAAATCTGATTTCGGAGTTTTTCTATATTTTCTTCAGTATTTCCCGACTGATAAATATGATTTGCTCGGCCAACAGTCGGAATCGCTGCAATCGTCCAGTTGGTCCAGTTTTCAGAGATAAGCTTACGATATTCTTGTTTTGATCTTGCTTGTGCCTGCATGAGGCGAGAAACCTTCTTTGGATCAACCTCCTTCAAGATTTCGGGATCCTGCATATAGAGACTAAGCTGCGCACAGTTATTTTTAAGTTCGTTGACGTAGCCATCTTCTAGCCACTGAGGCACAGTATCAAAAACCTCCTCAGGAGCATACTGGTATTTAATGAGGTCTAGTTCTTCATTCCCTCGCCTATAAAAAATCTCTTTTGCTCAAGCCTGATATGCTGACTTGGCAACGAACTTTACAAATTCAACGGCCTCCATTGGCGCCTTAATCAAAAGATTTTGCCCCTTTTGGAGGTTAAGTCAAAATCATACAATAAGCTCAGCATATTCTTTTTGCATTTGTTCAAAAGTTTTCATTTCCTTTTTTATACAATATAAATACTATTTTCTTCCAAAGTCAGCAGGAATTTCTCACCATTCTTCAGTCTTTCGCTTGAGGATTTGAGTCTCATAACTATGTTCTGAAAGCCACTGCTCAGCTCTTTTTATAAGCTCAAAAAGTTTCTCAGTCTCTGCGGTATGTGGAAGATTTGTCTTGCATTTTCCCTCGTGTACCCAATTTATGGCAATTTTTGAGTCGGAGTACAAGTTATACCCAGATTTTTTCTCTTTTAGATAGGAAAGCCCATGAACAATCCCTAAAAATTCACCGATATTATTTGTCCCATGTGGACAAGAGAAATGGAAAACCTGAGCTCAACTGACTAAATCAATTCCTTGATATTCCATTATTCAGCTTGCACTCGAGCATGCCGCATCCACAGCAATGCTTTCTTTGAGAAAAGGGAGCTCTTTTTCATTTCGCTTTTTTTCTGGCTGATAGTAGCGTTCTCGACCTTCTCAGAGAGCTTGCTCAGCCTCTATTTTGCTAGAAAATCATTTATATTTCGCTCATTTGAATCCTTTTACCAATGTCTCAACAGTTTTCCAGTCAGCAAAAACTCAGCTTTCTTTTCCTTCCCAAACCGTATATCGTTTGTTTGCCATATCTCTATATTCCTCAATAAAACTCGCCTCTGACTATAGGACTTTTGCCTAAAAATGCAAATAAAAAAAGAACCTGACAATATGCCAAGTCCTCATTCCCAAAAGAAATGAAAACTCTCTATCTGACCTCAAAGCCTACGAGGATTTCAGAAAAACTCTGAAACTATCTAATGCTCTAGGCATTCCTAGAACTTATTTTTTATTAGATACCATAGTTTTAGTATATTTAGAGGAGAATAGTTATATATCAACAGGTTATTTATCAGCCAATCAATATACAATATTGCATCCAATCATCATAAGATAGCATCCCTTCCTTCTGTAGAGGAGTATTGCTTACAATGATACTAATCCCAAGAAAAAATCAAGAACTTTCCAAGAAATACTTATAAATAAGATGAAATCTGATTTCTCATCTTATATTCTATCTAAGGTCAAAGGTAAACTCTAAACAGAATATAAAACTGCAAGCAAAACCAAACTTTTGGTCATCAAATCAAAAATATCCTCTTGAGTTGCTTAGAAGAGTAGTTATCCTCAACTAAGTAGTAGGCTATCTCCCTGATAGTGACTACAATGATACTCAATTTCTTCTGAATAAAAGCCAAACTTCTTACTTCAAAAAGAAGATAAAAAATCTGATTTTGATCTTTTGTTCTTTTCAAAAGATAATCTCGTAAGACAAATAAGGAAATACCTTATCTTTCCTACAACTCTAATCCAAAAGTAAAAGATGATTTTTTCTGATAGTGAGTTTTGTGGTAAAGAACATCTCTTTTAGTTTCATCATTTCAGAGTAAAATATTTACTGCCTCATTGATGACGGTATAAGTATATTCGATTTTTCCTATTTTGCAAATTTTTGATGACTTTTTTAAGTTTTTTTATTTAATGGGTCTAGAACTAGTATTACGAGAATTTTCTTATTAAGAGAAGAAAGAAGTATTGTAAGTAATAGCGAAGCAGTGTCAGTGAAACTCGTCATTGCGAACGAAGTGAAGCAATCCAGGATATAAAGCAGAAGAGATTTATACCTATAACTTAATACATCTCTTTGAATATCAAAAAAAAGAAGTCAGTCTTTCTTTTATTTTTTATCAATCAAATCTTGCATTTTAGCGGAACTTTACTATTATACAGAGAGTTTATCATATTTCGTTTTTCCAAATGCTCAATCAAGCTCAACTCCTCCAAAAATATGGAGATATTATCAAAGAAGAAGTAAATGTAAAAGAAATCTGACCATTTCTTAGTGATTCTCCAATCAAGAAAATATTTAAACCAATCGGATCACAGCTTTCTGCTAAATTTGGAAAAGATACTGGACAAATCATCTCAAATGGAAAGCAGTGAAATATTAAAGAGCTTGAGGACTGAAAAATTCTTGTCTTTTCTCCAGCTGGTGGTGAGTGGATTCTAGATTCAGATTCTTATGAAGTGAGCTATGAATGACTTGATAGTAACGATATCGCAATTGATGGGAATATGATCGCAAAGCTTGAGTTAGAGATTACTCCAGAACTTGAGAGAGAAGGAGTTGCTAGAGAACTCTCAAGATTTCTCAATCAAATGAGAAAGGATGCTGATTTCTCAGTAGAGGAGAAGGTACATCTAACGTATACAACAGAGAGTCAATCTCTCAGTGCAATCATTTCTGAGTTTTCTGACTTTCTCCAAGGGGAAGCGCTTCTCGCCTCAATCTCACAAAAAGAAGAAACCTGAAGTATTACTGCTGTTTTCTCTAATAATCAAGAAGCAATCACTCTAACTCTCAGTAGATAATCAACCTTTGCTTTTCTCTCCTCAAAGCTGAGGATAAATTTTAATTTCCCAGGTCTGTATTATGGCAAAATCCTGTTATGAATATGCAATGGATATCCTTGCTAGATATCCAAAAACTGAAAAAGAACTCAGAATCAAAATGTATCAACACGGTTATGATTCAGAAATGGTTCAAAAGACGCTTCAAAAGCTGAAAACTGAAAATTTCTTGAATGATGAACTCTTTGCAGAAAGTTATCTCCATAGTGAAGTTGTTAAAAAAGGGAAGCCATTGCTTCTTGTGATGCAAAAGCTTGAGCTCAAAGGTATTGAGAAATCTCTTCTCCAAAAACTTGCAAAAGAGCACTCTGAAGATATTGCTGAGGGAATTCATCAAAGAATCTCAAAGGAAATCCAACTTTACAAAAAAAAGGGAGTTGACGGCTTTGAAATTATTCAAAAGCTGATGAGAAAAGGATATCGTCTCGCTGATATAAAGTCAGTCATTAAGCCTCAAGATGACTAAAAAAAGAAAAAGCTGATTTCAGTGCAGTAGTCAGTTTTTTCTTTTCGTCTAAAAATTTTCGTCTAGCAAAAAAGTCCTCGTTATATGGAGGACTTTAAAGTTAAAAAAGTAGTAATCATTGAGAGATTATCTAAAATCCCTCATCATGCTATAAGAGCTTTTTGTGTTGGATATAAACTACTCATATCTATACAACTAAAAAACTCTTTTGGAAGTCGGCTAGGGACTTTGAATTTTTTCATCAGCTCTTCAAGCTTTATGATATTGTCCTTTGTCACTGGATTTTGCGTTTGTCTTACCTCTCTATTTTGAATACGATTGATAAGAAACACAATTGACTTCTGAAGATACTCACGAGGATTCTCGCAGCTCTCCTTTTCTAGATTATCTACATTTTCAATAATATGAACTAGGACATCACCTAGATCAAAACCTTTAGGTCGAGGCTTCTCAGCCTGTTTTGATTTTTCTTTCATGTTATTAATGAATTTTTTATTGTTTTATTTAACGCGAAAGAATATACTATTTTGCTAGATAATATCAAGAGAAAAATAAAAAAGAGAAACCTGATTTCTCCTTCTTTTCGCTTATTCTAAGAGATTATTTATAAACTGGGAAACCTTCTTTTCCTCTTCAAAACTTAAGGGGTGAACCATATAATACGCAGTTCAAAAAAGTTCTTTATACTCCCAAAGGAGGTTATCAAGCTTTTTTTTGAGACGCAGATCCCCATCAGGTCAGTTTTGATCATAAAAATTTCCATTAGCATCCAAAAAAGCTACATGTTGACTCTGTTTTTCATTATCAAAAAGCTCTAAGCAAAGGTAGTCTTTCTCTTCCTGAGAGAATACGTCCATGATGGCTTCTGCTGTACGAAAACTCTCTTTGTCGATCTTCCCCTGAAACTGTGTTCTCTTGAGTTTGAGATCCTCAGCACATTTGAAAAATTCTTCATCGCTATTACGGAGTCCAGCATAGACAAATCAATAGCAATTACTCGTATAGTTCTGCATTTAGCTTTCTGTTAGAAAGTAAAGGAAGTGCTAATAAGTGCTACTTGCTTTTGCGATTATTATTCTGGGTATTAGTATTATTATTCTGGGTATTAGTATTATTATTCTGGGTATTAGTATTATTATTCTGG
>CAUSVV010000006.1:0-83678 GCA_963535415.1 uncultured bacterium
AGTAAATTTATTAATAATAAAAGAAGACAATCTCTTCTTGTTCAGTTTTCTAAGTTTTTATTAAGACTGACAATCATTCTTTCTATCACTATGATTATCTATAATGGAGTAATGTATATCATTAAGGCATCAAAGGGAGAGAATCCGAAAGAAATTTATTCAAATATTCTGTATATTGTGCTTGGAATCCTTTTAGGGCTTTCGAGCGTAGTCATTATCAGACTTATTAGCTCTATTTGACAGACAACCTTAACCGGCATTTCTTAGTTTTTATTTTAGCTTGAAGAATAATGAAAAAACTCTTTTCTTGCTTTTTACTCCTTGGAGTTGGCTTACTACCTTTCTTTGGAACTATTACTGAGGCATCCAATCTAACAGTACAAATTCCTACTGATCTATGAGAAAAAAATGATGACATTTATATTACAGCAAAGGGAAGTAGTGCAAATGCCGTAGTTGGAAATGAAAAGACCCTTTATTCTACACTAAATTTGATCAATGACTACCTATGGTGGTCTTTCTGAGCGATTGCTATGGGGCTTACAATTTATGCTGGATATGAGGTTATCACTTGAGATGGGGATAAAAAAGCTATGAAAAAAGCCCAGTGGACGCTAATTGGTGTAGCTGTTGGACTCTGTATTGCAATGCTCTCAAGTGCAATAATCAAGATTGTTGTCAATATTATATAACGATCTCATTATAATATTCTGATCAAAAAAACTAATTCTCAAAATTCTGAATTAGTTTTTTTTATTTTTACTAGTTTTCTCTTCTGATACGGCTAAATTCTCTCTTAGACTATTGCTGTCGATCTATCTACGGTATAGTTTGCTATTACTTGAGCATAACTTTCTCATGTCTTGTCTTTTTTATCAAAGATTCTATAACTTCTACCATGCTTTGTTGCATTATATTCAGCGATAATAGTTTGATAGTCATTAATGTTTCATTTTTTCTGTAATATGCTATTTTTGATACGTTCAGCAAATCAATTTCCCGCGTTATAAATTCTTCCCATCGCTAAAATAGCTCTTGGATCAGTAATACCTCGGCTCTTAATCTGACGTACATATACTAAAACATCATCTCTTACCTGCTGTTTCATTTCGTCTTGAAATTCAGGATATTTCATCAATTCTTTAAATTGATCTACATGTTTATCCTGCCAAGCAACATCTCATGCATGCGCTAGATTATCAAAAAGAGGATCAGTCATAATACTTTCAAATAGTTTTGGATTTCTTGCTTTAAGTCTTTTAAGAAGATTTCCAGCTCTCACTTTATGCCATTGCATAAGTCCGATCGACACTCCATCAATGTCATTTTTATTTACAGCTCAGTAATTTTCCCTAGCTTCTCATTGGATAATCAAATCTGCTAATGTATCGGCAAGAGTCTTGTCTATAGATTCTCACGACTCAGAAATCTTGTTGGTATTTTTTCATTGATTAGAGTCAGAGTTTTCTTCTTTTTCTGAACGTCAATTATTTTCCTGCTGAGTTTCTAGTTTTTTATAAAAGGTCTCTGGGAGAATAGCCTCAGCCTTCATCCCATCAATAATATTATCTTTTTGGATTACGAGACCTGAAAAAAGACAAAAGGCTAAACTATCAGCATCGCTAGCCTGCTTTAAGAAAGCTGGATTATTTCAAAAACTTGTCAACATTACTGTCGTATAAGCATCAAGAAATAGCTCTTTATTTGTAGAATCAGAAAATAATTCTGGTTTTATTTTGTAATTTATTTCTCCAGTTGCTGTTTTTGTTTCAACTAAAAAATCTTTTCCATCGAAACGATCAGTTTTTATTGCGAGAAGAGTATAAGGATTTATTTGTCTTGAACCATCTCAAGACAGGAACCTTTTATCCATAATCTCCTGAATTTTTGGGAGATCAAGATTAAATTTAGCAATCTGATCTTCTGGAAGCTTTTCAATTCAGTAGTTTTTGACTAAGTTTTTGGGCGTATTTTCATCAGTTTTTTTATTATTAACATATTCTTCGTAGGATTCAGAAATGAGTTTTCTCCTTGGAGCAGTCATCTCTTTGTCAATTTTTCTTTTTTTCCATGATCTTTCCAGCCCAGTAATTCCACCTGAAAATCCTAACAAACTCAACACAAAATTTAAAATTCCAGTCAAAAATTTAGAAGATTTAACGGCTTCAAACATATCAAATCAAAAAGTATTTTTAAGTGTTGTATCAACTCAATTATACTTGTCTAAGCTGTCAAGTAGACTATTAGATAATGCATTAGTTTGCTCAAAAAAAGTATCAGTTTTTTTCAACACTCAGAGTAACTTTTTTACTGTTTCTGGAGATTCTACCATTTGGATTGATCAGATTTCTTTTTGGAGTTTATTTTTTTGAGAAGCAAGCTTCTGCTCTAATTCTGTTTGAGAAAGTTTCTGTCCATTTAAATCTGGAAGATTAAATTGTGACCAAGTAATCTTATTGATATCTAATTTATCCTTTTCCCAAACAGGATTTTGCATTACTTTTTCATAGAAATCATAAGGATTTTTGAGATTTTGTAATGCAGATCTATTTTTTGGCAAACAAATAAAATCTGAAACATTCATCAGTTTTTTTGCCTGTTGATAAGGGTAGGTAAACTTTTTAGCCAGTGAAGTTACTCCTGTAAACATTGTCGAAATACTATTCATTGAAAAGTTACTTAATTCTCAGAGGAAATTAACATTGTTCTCATGTTTATTGTATTTCAACATCGTCATCAATGTCCATTCACTTGCTGGGAGAATTACCTTATGAAGATACTCTGGAACTGGCTCTCCAGCAGAAATATCAAGTTTTTTTGTATAAAAATGAAGAAGTCAGGTATTAATCTTTCTAAATAAGTATTCAGCTCTTTGCTCTGGTGTCTTGCCTTTAAATTCCGGATGATCATTAAATTCAGACATAGCGACTACAGTGAGGATTTTTTGATGAAGAGGTGTATTTTGGATAATTTCATTATAGTTGGTTAAAGGAAGCTGTTCAAATTTTTGATTTTCCATAGCATAAGCCATTTTTGAAGTTTCTTTTTTAGCACTTGAAGTCGTAATCTGACTCTCTACTCCACTAAGCGCAGTATTGGCTTCAATCTCATTTTGAAATTGTTCTGGGGTTTGATTCAGTTTTTTTTCCAACTTATCTTGTCCATTAAGAAGTTCATTTTTCTGTATTTCTGCAGCAGACATTTTATTGTTTGAGAGTAAGTAAAACTCACTGCTAATTATACATAAATCTTCTCAAAAAAGCAAAAAACTGTTGCTTTTTATCTGAAAATAGCTAAGTTATAGCCGAGATTTTGTGATTTTTATTTTTTTCTCTGGTAGGAGATTATGGATCTAAATAAAGTAATGCTAATATGAAGAGCCACTAGTATCGGACAGCTCAAACTCATTGAAAGCACAAATACCCCAGTAATTAACTTTTCACTCGCAACCAATAGAAAATACAAGAATACTGAAGGTAATATTCTAGAGGACAGCGAATATCATAGATGTGTAGCTTATGGAAATCAAGCTGACATCCTTGGGAAATACCTGACTAAAGGTAAAAAAATTTATGTAGAAGGAAGACTAAGAACTAAAAAATGGCAAGATTCTGAAGGACATGATAGGTTTTCTACTGAAGTTTTGCTGAATAATTTTATCTTTTTGGATACAAAACTCGCAAATAGCGATGAAATCGCTGGGGACCCGCTCCTTGAAATGAGTGAAGATGAGACTCCCTTTTAGAAACCTCGTAGCTTTAAGAAAATTTTATACATTATCATAGTATTATTCATATGGCAAACCTATTGACTAAAGTGAAAAAAATCTGACTTGAATCTTTTGATCTTATTGTATTCTTGATTTTTGTTTTCGGGATTATTTTGTTTGTTAGACTTTTTGTAGGAACTCCATATACTGTTGTAGGGTATAGTATGGCTTCAAGTTTTGAACCAGGAGACTGGATCGTTGTGGAAAAGATTTCTCAGAGATTTTGAACTCTTAAAAGAGGAGATGTAATAGTATTTGTCCCTCCTGGGAAGAATATTCCTTTTATTAAGAGAATTATTGGGCTTCCATGAGAAACTGTGAAATTTGTAGACAATGCAACTTATATTTGTAATGATGAAACTCAAACAGGAGATATTCAATCACGCAATGGACACTATTGTTTTACACTGAAGGAAGACTACATTGCTCCTGATGCTAAGACAGTTCCTCAAGAAGGTCGAGATGAATTCCCAGTAGAAAATGGATACTTTGTAATGGGAGACAATAGAGGTAATACAACAGATTCTCTTCACTGTTTTCATGCAAAATGTTACAAATGAGCAAATTATCTTGTTCCAAACAACTATATGATAGGTAAAGTATTCCTCAGGCTTTTACCTGATTGGAAGACCTTTTAGTCTCTAAGGATATCCTAGCTATGAAGATCTTTTCCAACTTTAATACTGAGCGAAAAAAAGAGGCTTATAGTGAAGCTGTTGAGAAATTTGGAGAAAAAAATATTTTTGTTCTCAACAAGAGTTTCCTCTTTTTGCTTGTAAAATTTTTGATTCCTGTGCTAGGATGGACTTTACTTTTTGCAATATTAGACCTGACGATTTTTTTTGGACTGAGTGAATTTTGACAAGTGAGACGGTGGCTTTTAGGATCTTTTAGTTTGAGCTATCTGATTGTTATCTCCCCTCTATTGAAGTATTATATTGACTATACTATGGACTTTTCAATTATTACTCCAGAATACTTAACAAGATACAATCAGTCCTGAATCATGGCAAGAGATATCAAAACAAGTAATGTCATGAATATCAAAACCATATCAATTGAAAAACATTCTTTCTTGTATAATATTTTTAATAATGGAGACCTTATCTTTCTCTCTGAAGGAGATAAAGCAGACCAATGAGAAATTGTGCTTCATTATATCAAAAATCCAGAATGAGCTAAAAAAGAAATCACAAGAATCATGAAACTTCCTCTTTAATTTTACTATCATTTAATCTAGTAATATGCAAGAAATCCCACACATCCCCTATGACATGTATGAATCCTCTCAAGAATTATTAATCATTATGCCACTTGGAGGAGTAAAAAAGGAATCTTTATCACTAAAAATTGAAGATTATAAGTTATTGATTGAGGGAGAAAGAAGCAATCCTGAAGTCAAAGAAAATCTTGTTTCTATTAGAGAGGAATGTTACTGGGGGAAGCTTCATCAGATTATCGATCTGCCAGCCCAGATCTATTTTGAAAAAATTCATAGTAAACTTACACCTGAAAATACTCTTCAGATTATTATTCCGAAAGCACTTGTTCCTGAAAAGATTGTTGTTGAAATTGAAGAGTAAAATTATTTCTGTAGAGAAAATGTGAAAAAACCTGAAATCATATTCAGGTTTCTTTTTTATCTTTTAAAAGAATTATTCAGTTGTTTCTCCTTCAAATTCATCTGTCCCATTTTCTTCTGCTTCCTCTGCTATTGCTTTTGTTTCGTGGATTACTCCATCTTTGTGGTGAGCAGGGGAATAGATAGTATAGAACTGCAATAATTCACTATCTGAAGTATTTATTACATTATGCTTTGCACCAGCTGGCACAATGATAACATCTCCATCTTCAACCTCATAAACCGTATCATTAACTTGTACCTCTCCAATTCCAGATTCGAATCTGAAGAATTGGTCATTCTCATGATGAATCTCAGCTCAGATATCTTCATTTGGTTGTAACGCCATAAGCACAAGCTGTAATCCCTTTGCGGTATAAAGAACTTTTCTAAAATTGTGATTTTCGAGTGTTTCTTGCTCAATATTTGTGTAAAAACCTTTTTTCATTTTCTTTTATGTGGTAAATAAGTAAAGATCCGTATTAAGAGAGTGTTTCTCCAGCATTTCCAGCTTTTTTGATAGTTGGTTGCATTGTCTTCATATCATGTTCCCAGCTTGCTGGACATGCATGCCCTTTATTTTCACTCACGAATTTAAGTGCATAGAGCTTTCTAACAAGTTCTTTTGCGCTTCTTCCTACTGCATCAGTATGGATTTCAATAGTTTTCAAGACTCCATCTGGAGAAATAATGAAAGTTCCTCTTTCTGAATTTCCTGAATCATGATTGAGAATTCCAAAATATCTTGATAAAGTTGTTGTTCTATCGCTTACCATTGGGAATTTAAAACCTTTGAGGAGCTCTTCAGAGTTAATTCGTGATTTGTGTGAAAATACTGAATCAACACTTACTACCATGGCTTCAACATTTCCCATCTGCTGGATTTCTTCAAATTTCTGATTAAGATCCTTAAGCTCTGTTGGACAAACAAAGGTAAAATCTGCTGGATAAAAGCAGAGTACGAGCCATTTTCCTCTAAAGTCATTGATTGTTTTTTTCTCTACATCATCTGTAAGAGGATTATAAAGTGTAAGGTCAAAATTTGGCAATGTATCTTCAATTCTTGCACATCAGTTAATACTTGTACATACAGTTTCTTGCATTTTTTAATATTTTTTAGTGATTAAAACGATGTTTTAGTATAGAAAAAATCTGAATAAATACAAGGTAAATAATTCAGATTTCTTTTTTCGATTTTTGTAATAAAATTTTATTAGCCAATCTAGAGAAGTTAGGCTCAAGAACTTCTTAAATAAACAATAGATATCAAATTTCTCAAAGTATTTTTCATATTAAAAGAATCAAAATATGTCCCACATAAATCCAGAGTGCATAGCGAGAAATCCAAAGGATAATTCTATCAAGAAAGCTTCAGGTTTTTAGTGAAAGATTATTTTTGTAAAGGAGATAAAAAAGTACAATTAGAACACAAAATCCTAATGCAAGTCGTATCACTTGAGGATTCAGGAAACTTCCATCTCAGAAGCGAAAGACTACTTGAGTATTTACCAGTAGTCATATGAACACAAATCAAACGACTCGAAAGTAGCATGAATAATATCTTGCAATCATTCATGCAAGAGCAAAGAAAAAACCAAGACTTCAATAATCTAATATTTGACTCAAATAAGGATGAGCACAAATAAAAAATAAAATACAAAAGATAAGAAAGACTCTATCTTTCTTCTGGAGTTTTGCAACAAGATGAGCTAATATTCCCCTTGCCAAGAGAATTGAGAAAAGAATATTAAGTGTAAAACTTCCAGCTCCCATGTAAAATAGCATTGCCCGCATAACTCATTGAACAATCAATGCACAATAAAAAACTTTTCGACTCCAAGTATATTTTCAGTTAAATCCAACAAGGAATAGGAAGATAGGGAATGCAAATCTCCCTATCCACCTCAAGACTTCAACTTCTTGATAAAGGTAATATCCTATGTGATCAATAATCATCGCTATAATTGCAAAAACTTTAAGATAATCATAGAGATTTGGTCTGATATTTTTGCTTGTTTTTTTTTCTAATTTCTTCATTGCAAAAGAGGAGTAAATAGCTACACTTAGTCTATTGTTTTTTAATCTGGATACAAGATTTTAATGCAAATAAAGAAAAAAAATCTGATTTCTTGTCTTTTGGCTGCAATTGGTGGAATATTTTTAGGAAGTGGGATTATGCTTGTTTGGATCTCTTCGCAAAATAAAACGATTTATGATCAAATTGAACATTTTATCAAAAAATATGAGCGTTTTGAGGAAATCCAACAAGTATTAAACCAGGAATATGTTGATCAAAAACTTCTTTTAAGCGGAGAAAAATCAATGCTAGACTCCGCTGTTAAAGCATATGTTGACGGACTTGGAGATCCCTATACAACCTACTTAGATGCTGTAGAATTTTCAGGGCTTCAGCATCAACTTGAATGAGAAGGACAAATAGAGGGTATTTGAGCGGTCGTTGGGAAAAAAGAATATTATATCCAAATTGAAGAGGTCATAAAAAGATCTCCCGCATTTAAAGCAGGACTGCTCCCTCTAGATAGAATTATAATGATAGGAACTGGTGAAACAAAAAACCTAACCACTTATGAAGCGGTAAGCCTCATTAGAGGGAAAAAATGAACAAAGGTTAAATTTGGAATTGAAAGACCTCAAAATAGCTGAGAAAATCAATATTTAGTGATTGAAGTAGAAAGAGATACTATTGATGTACCCTCTGTTAGATCGAAAATTCTAACTCATGATAATCAAAAAATCTGATATATCGAAATATCTATCTTTTGAGAACAGACAAATAAACTTCTAACAAGAGCGATATCAGATTCTGTCAATGAAAATGTCTCTGGAATCGTCCTTGATCTGAGAGGAAATGGTGGAGGGCTTTTACCGGTAGCTGTTGATTTAGCGGGACATTTTTTAGAGCCTTGAACTCTTGTGGTAAAAACAGATTTTTATACCTATCAAAAAACTGATTATCATTCTAAGGGTTTTGGTGAGCTTAAAGAGTTCCCGATTGTAGTTTTAATAGATAAAATGAGTGCTAGTGCTAGTGAAATATTGGCGTTAGCTTTGAGAGAACAGGGATCAAATGTTAAGATTCTGGGAACTTCTTCGTTTTGAAAAGGGACTATTCAGACTTTAAAAGATTTTGATGATCAGACCTCACTCAAATATACTGTCGGAAAACGATTTTGACCTCAGTGAACAAGCATTGATAAAATAGGTATCACTCCTGATATTGAAGTAGTATTTGACATGACAGGGTATATTGAAAAGAAAATTGATAATCAACTTGAAAAAGCGTTAGAGGTCTTAACTAATAAATAGCGTTTTATTTTCTCACTTTAGGCAATGTTGCTTTATTGAAAACCGGTAGCTGAGCTCCATACCAAAAAACTAAAATCTGATATTTGAACATACTTTTCTGATTGAAAACATTATGTTGCAATTCTCTTTTTTGGGACAAATAGTTCATCAGCTGTGTATGTTAGAAATAAGCAAGCTTTTGCTCAAAAAATCTGACTACCAGCCTTCATTTTTTGACAAGAATATAAAGAGCAGAACCTTTGAATATTTGAGGATTTATCTGAAGATATCGTGAGAAGATACGAAAATACAGATCAGGTTTTAAATCTTATTGATAGACTTAATCTTGATGAAAGGTGTATTGGAATTATGATTCAGATGCCATTGCCAGATTTTTTGAAACATGAGAGAGATAGACTAGTATCTGCAGTCAGTGAAACCAAAGATATCGATGGACTCTGATGAGGACTTGTTGGGAAAAGTTTCGCTGATTTTATCTCTTTTACTCCTGCAACTCCAAAAGCAGTTATGAGCTTACTTGACTATTATGAGCTCTGAAATCTTAAGGGTAAAAGAGTTGCCATTATTGGACAAAGTATTGTTGTTTGAAAGCCACTTGCTCTAGAATGTCTCAAAAGATGAGCAATTGTACAATGCTTTGACATATCAAATACTAAGCAAGAAATTCAAGAATGATGTCAACAAGCTGAATATATTTTGTCAGGAACTGGAGTTATTCATCTTGTAAATAAAAACTATGTTAATAAAGAAAAGAATCAGATTTTGGTTGATATTTGATATGGACATTTGGACGGTAAAGCTGCAGGAGATATCGATTTTGAATCTGTGAAAGGGAAAGTCAAATATATAACTCCAGTTCCATGATGAGTTTGACCATTAACAATTGTATCTCTCTTTGAAAATGTAATTAGCTTGCGAAAAAATTATTGAAAGATTTAGACAACTGCTTGCGATGAAAATTTATTTAAAAGGTTATTACGGATATAAAAATTTTGGGGATGAACTCCTGCTTTTTGGTGTAATTAAGGAGATTTTTTCTCGTTATCCTATTGAACATCTTGTTATTGAAGTAGGAAATCGTCTTTGGATCGAAAAACGAATAGAAAGAAATAAAAAATTCATTACTACTCGATATAAGAAAGAATGAGTAGTTGTAGACCGGGATAAAATCAGTTTTTTTTCTCTCGATGATTGGTTTTCTTGGCTACCCCAAAAATTTAGAAGATTTTTTTCTCATATAGCGATTAGTCTCTGATTACATCCTTATAGCAAGTATTTTAAGATTTTTGGTGGTGGTGAGGTTATAGATGAAACAAGATCTTTTCCACATAATTGATGGAATATTCCACTGCTATATGCAAAAACAATTATTAAGAAGAATTTTGCGATTTGGTGAGGTATTTGAAGTCAAATAATGAAAGGAACCCATTTTCTAAGTCGTATTTTACTTAAAAATGCAGAAAATCTCCTACTTAGAGATATCTTTTCCTATAGTGTAGCTGAAGAATTTTTTAACGACTCAGAAATCAAAGAAAAACCTGAATTAATTCAGGATTTTAGTACTTGATTACTGGAATTTTTAAAATCTTTTAATAACGACAATAAGAAAAAAGAAGATGAATACTGTATTTTAAACCTTAGTCCAACAGTTAACATTAATAAAGAAGATTTTTTTAAAATCATTGATAAAACAAAAAAGCGAGTTTTCTTCCCTTGTGATCTCAATTTTGATCTCAAGCTGTTAGAAAAATTCGCTTTTAAGGATAGTATTGGGATGTACGATTGGTCTGAACATAGCTTAGAAGAAAGTTTAGACTTCATCAGACAGAGCTCTCTTTGAATATGATCAAGACTGCACTTTCTCTACTGCTATAAGATATTTTGAATAAAATTTATCCCACTTAGCTCAAGTAATAAACTAAAATACAACTTAGATTAATTTTACCACAGTTTTCGCCAACTTTTTTCTTCAGTTTGAGTTGGAACAACAGTTGTCTCTTCTACTAGAGGATTTGGTATAGCTATCAAATTCTTTTTTTCTGCCCTCTGAAGAAGAAGATAAAAAATTCCTTTCACTTCTACAAGATTAGGTGTTGTATCTGTAATTTTTTCATCATTTGGAGCTGTACCTACAAGTAGTCCTTCTTCTACTAATTTTTCAATATGTCTTTCATAAAAAGTTTTTCCTCCCTGATTATATGTTGATCTTCGAATAATTCTTGAAATTACTGTAGTTAACTGGTCTCTAGTAACAATCTCATCTGGATTAAAATTCTTTAGAGGAGTAAGATCTTGATTGATTCCCATAATATCAAATTGACAAACTAGTTGCGCAGCTACTCTTGTAGATTCTGGAGCTCACTTTAGATCAGCAAATTCACATTTCTTTTCAATATTTGGCTCTTGTCAAGTAACTTCAGTTAAGGCAATAATCATCTGAGCAAGCTCAATTCTTGTCATAGGCTTTAGAAAACTCTGATGATTAATTTCATTATTCTCAAAAAATCCCTTTTGTAATGCCCATTCATAAGATCTTTCAAATTCAGGAGTCCGCTGCCAATTTACATATATAGGCAAAAGGGGCTTGTAAAAGCTTTTCTTGTTTGTTTTTTCAGATACTAGTGGAGATTGAATATTCGCTGGAGTTTCTCCAGAAACTGGTTTACTGTTTTGAGCTACCTCATTTAATATCTTATCCTCGTCAAAGTCAATAGAAGTTCAACACTGAAGAGGCAATAAGGCTACAGTAGTATTTGTCAGAGTCTTGTCTTGCTGATCCTTAAGTCTAAAATTCATTGAAGAAGATGCTACTCCTGAATATACCAGCTGAATTGGAAAATTCACTTTTTCATTAGAATGAAAAAGATTTTGAGAAATCTGATTTTCTTTCTTTTGTCCTTGGTAGAATAGTTGAAAGTCAGAAGGTCTATTTTGTCATGTCAAATCATACTCCAGTTTTGTCATCATACCAGAAAGTGGTAAGTTTTGTCAAATTGCTTGGAGATTTAGTGTCATTTGGCCAGAAAAAGTGTTTGGCAAGTTTGTGGCTTCAAGAGAAAAGCTAGGCATTTCCGCATAAACTAGCCCCATACTTAGTACAGTAGTCAACATAGCACATAATACGCTTTTTTTCATCATTTTATATCTTTCAGTCTGAAAAGTAAAAAATTAATCTATTTACTAGATCTTTGCATTATTTTTGCTATGAATATTTTGTACATCGAAAGTATCATACTCTTTTTCATAATAAAGTCAATATATTTTTATGAAATTTAAAATTCTTTTTTGACATTTTTTATATAAAAAAAGAGGAATCCTCCTCTAATTCAATAAAATCTATAAAACAAGACTTAAAACTGAATAAAATCTATAATTTTTCTTTCTTGAAGTTGTCTTTCTTCCTCATAAATATCTTCTTCCCTTAATTGATTTCAAATATTTATAGACTCAGTATTGTGTAGGAGATTCTCCTCCATAGACAACTTAGATCCTTTACAAGCCTCAACCTTCTTTACTAGATTATTTTCTATTCCTGCTTTATGATTAGAATCTACTACCATATCTTCTTCTCTATCAAAACACTCTCCCTCTATATGTTGAGAGATATTTTCACTTAATTTTACAAAATCTCATTCGTTTAATGAAATATTTTTACTATACTTATCTTCTCATATTTTTTTCGCTTCTTCATAATCAAGATCAATTTGTTTATATATCCAATATTTTTCTGGAGTATGAAATACTTTTGAAAGTAAAATATCCCATGCAATAGTTATCTTTCTTTTTCATTTGATAAGCTCGTTGATTTCACTACTTCTTTTCCCTATTTTCTCTGAAAAAGCCTTCTGAGTTAGTCAGAATTCCGCTATTTTTTCCAATAATTCTTTTCAGAGACTATTCATATAAAAAGTATAATAGTACTAAATTTTTTCAACAATTCTCTAAAAATTCACTAATTCTATGAATCTTTTAACATTCTTTTCACAATTTTAGTGAACTTTTTCACATTTTCTGAGAATTATTTTTTTTCACTATTTCACTAAATCAGTAAATTTTACCTTGTAAATTATAAAGATTTTTTTCTTTTTGTCAAAAATTCTTTTCACAATTTTAGTGAACTTTTTCACATTTTCTGAGAATTATTTTTTTTCACTATTTCACTAAATCAGTAAATTATCTAAAGAAATAAGATTTATTTAAAAAAATCTGATTATCTCTAATCAGACTTCATTTTCTTTTTTTTAAGAACCCACTCTTAAACCAATTGAGAAAAGCTGTAAATCACCATTATATTTTTCTTTCTTTTTACCGTATATTGCATCACCAAGAATAGGATATCCTATAGAAGAAAAATGACTCCTGATCTGATGACGAATTCATTTCTGAATACTTACAAGTACTATAGCTCTATTACTCTGTTTATCATAGCTATAGTCCTCTATCTTTGTTTTTACTTCATGAGAAGCTCATTTTATTTTATTTTTAAGATCATTAGTTAATAATACCACCATACGATCATCCTGAAATTTATGATGCGCTATTGGAAAATCAATACTATTCCCATATTTTTTTATCCAATATCCTATATCTCACCACACTTCTAACAAGTAATATTTATAAACTCTTCCCTGCTTCTGCAAATTTTTATATTCTTGTTTTATCTGAGGAGTTTTTGCAAAATAGAGCAATCCTGTTGTTGGTGTATCCAATCTATTGAGAAGTCAATATTCTTCCATTTCTGTAAAATTCTTCTTTAGATTATCCATCATCTTAATAGCATAAGAATCATCTTTCTGGTCTCTCAACTCTTCTAGAAATGAATAAGAAGCTCAGAATGTAGATGGTTTATTAGCAGGTTTTCGAATATAATAGCAATATTCATCCTCATAATGGATATATTTCATTGTTATCATCTCAAATAAACAAGAGTAACTATAGGACTACCAAGAAAAAAATCAAGAAAAAACCTGAAATTAATTCAGGTTTTTTTATTTGTAAGAATTATTTTTTAGATTTTTTAAGAAGTAGGTAAGCGGTTGGTACTGCGATAAAGATACTACAAAGAGCTGAGGTAATAACTCAAACTCAAACTGTAAATGCGAAGTTTGCGACTACTCCTGTAGCAAAAACAAACATTCAAATCAATACAAGGATGGTTGAAAGTGAGGTTCCTATTGATCTTTTCATCGTTTGCCAAATACTTTCTTCAAAGATCATCAACATATTAGTATCTTTTCTTTCTCACTCTTTAATAATATTTTCTCTTACCCTATCAAAGATAATAATCACATCATTAATTCCATATCCAATTACAGTCAAGATTGCAATAATAAATACTGTATCAATCTGAATTGTTGAGTTTGTTGCCATTCGGATTCCATATGCTCCTGCAGGAATACTAATACTCAAAATAGTACTTAACACTACTACTACTGCAAGAATAGATGGATTAATATATTTTCTTACAGAACCAAATGAGAAGATCATATAGATTGCCATTGCAATGATACCAAAGATCAAAGCCTGAGATGCCCTTGTTTGCATGTAATTTCCGACACTTGGCCCAATAATTGCTGACTCAACTATTTCGTTTTGAGAAGAAATATAATTTTCTGTCTGAAGATAATCTGAAATAGCTTTTGAAAGTTGAACTACTTTAGCATCATCTTCCAATTTCGCATTGATTTTTACTTTTACTTCTCCATTTCCATCTTCAAGATTTACTTTTAAATTAGTAAATCATTCTTGACCAAGAGTAGTCGTCAATCCATCAATAAATTCAGTCTTCTGAACATTTCCCTTAAAAGTCACATTTACACCTCCTGTAAACTCTTCAGAAAACTGTGCATTACCAATAAAGAGAATCCAAGAGAATACTGCAGTAGCAACTCCTACAAAGAGCCAAATATAAGCTCTTTTAACGATATTAAATGGTCTTTTCATTATCATATGAAAAAATAAAATACTGATCGCATTTTATGTTTTTACTCTCATTTTTCAAGGAAAAGTCAAGAGCTATATATTTTTATCTGGATTTGTAGCCTCATAATAATTTTTAGCGGCATCTTCTTGAGCCTTTTTCTTATTTTTCCCTGTTCATGTCGCAAGAAGCTTATCTTCTACCATAATTTTAGCTGAATAAAGGAGAACATTTCCCTTTTCATCAGTTTTTTCTTCTATATTCTCATAAGTCGGAAGCACTTTATAAAGTTTTTGGACTTGCTCTTGAGCCATCGTTTTATAAGATTTCACAGGTGCTTTTGAAAGAACTTTGATTTCCGGATAAATGTATTTAAGCACAAAATTTTCAGCAACTTCATATCAAAAATCTAAGAAAACATATCAAATCAATGCTTCCAAAGCATCAGAAATAATTGAAGCTTTTAAACGCCCATTATTTTTTTCCTCCCCCTTACTGATAAATATATGAGTATTTAACTTGATATTTTGAGCAACCTTAGCAAGCGTTTCTTCTCTAACAAGTCCTATCTTATAAAGCGTCATATTTGATTCTTGCATTGTTGGGAAATTGAGAAAAAGTGCTTTAGCTATCACTGAGCCAAGCACTGCATCCCCTACAAATTCTAGTCTTTCATTATGATTATACTCCTCCTTAAAATCGGAAGCATAAGATTTATGAACAAAAGCGCACAAAAGCATATCAAGATCCTTTATTTTTTCTACTGGAATTTCAAGAGACTCAAGAAAACTGACCAGATTTTTTTGCTCTTCTTTTACTCATGGAGGTAGTATAATCATTTCCCTTTTCCTATTTTAATAAAACTAATCACGATATTTTATATCCAAAGTTTCTGACAAAGGATATTTAAATCCTGAAAGATAATCATTTCCCAATCTAATTTCGACATCATTTCAAGTAAAAACAATCACTTCATTACCATAATCATCAATAATACTCTTTATCACTCATGTATTATACACTACTTGGTCAATAGGAAGAAAATTTTTAATAGCATTCACTGTTCCCTCAAATCCCTGAGCTTCTTCACCTGAAACATTAATAACAATCTTGGTCAACTCTTGTGGATCAGTGTTTGATACTTGTTTTACCTCCAATCCATATCTCTTCATTTTTGCCGCTAAAATACTTGCAATCTTAGTATTTTGAAGTTTTTTTGTACGAAGTTGTTCTTTATCAATTCCATTTACAATTCCAATTGTTGTTTTCTCAACTAGAAATTTTTGGAGATGAGAAACAAAGTCTGCATATTCATGAATCATTGAGTATTGATCTAGATTAACTACACTTCCTCAATACGGAACAAGCACTGATGCTCCTCAGACAAGATCTCTTGGTGGATTATAAACAAACGCTCATTTCTGCATTGTCTGAAAATTTGTAGGAGTATACGAGTTATTGATTCCAAATGAGAAGGTTTTTAATCCATCAAGGAATTGGACAGTTCGTAGCATTTCATCTAACTTAACATTTGTTGTTACCATCTCTGTTAAATTATTATAGAGCTGAGTTGCTCTATCTAGAGATACTCATGAAGCGACAAGTTTATTTTTAAGAGCATCAATCACGAGTTGCTGTCTTAGAGAACGATCAAAATCTGATGCATGTCCAGCAGCATGTCTTGATCTCGCGTATTTAAGTGCTAAGGCTCAATCCATTGTCTGCCATCAGGCTTCTACATGTAGTGGATCATATCCTCTCAAATGCTCATCAGGATATTGATAATCATGAAGCGCAGATGGTACATTCACTTCAATACCTCAAAGCGTATCAATAACCTTTTTAAATCCAGAGAAATCAATAGTTGCATAATAATTAATCTCAAGACCTGTAACTTTCTCTAGCATCTTTAAAAAATCTTGTGCTGCTAGATGAAGGTCTCTTTTGTGATGAGAATAAAGCTGAGTAAATACAGCATTAATTCTTGAAGCTCCTCAGAGTGGATTTTTAACGTATAAGTCTCTAGGGATAGAAATCATTGAAACAGCTCATTTTTCAGGATTTCGAGAAGCTACAATCATTGTGTCTGAAAGATATCCACCACCATGAGTACCTCCTCCATATCCAATCAATGCAACATTCACATTTCAGTACGAATCTTTTTTCATTTCTGTTCCTACTGTGCTACTTACAACTTTTACAACATTTTTTCCAGCAGAACTAAAAAAACTTTTAATATTTTTTGCATAAAGCTGAACCAATAGAAAAACACCTAGAATACACAAAATTGCTATAGCCCATTTTCGTAATAATAGACTTGGCTTTTTTCTAGCTTTAAAAGATTCTCAAACTTTTCTTGTTTGCATAGCTAAAGACCTAAAAAATAAAGCAGTCGAAAAATGAGTATATGAATCTTATACAAAAATTCAAAGGAAACCTTTAGCAATTTTTCTGCTTATTTATTATTCTTCATATCTCCTTTTTTCACTATTGAACTAGTTTTATCCAGTTCTGGTATGATGTTTGATATGCATCAACTAATTTTGGACTTATTATTTGCAATAACATCTCTTTTCCTGTATTGAGAATTGTTCTTTCTTGAAGAATTTGGTAAATTTTAGAAAAATCTTTTCGCTCATAATTTTGAAATCAAATACGAGTCAGTGTTTTTCAGTCTTTAAGATCAGTTTTCGCCTTTTTCAATAGATCAAAAATCTGATATATCTCCGTTTGATAATACAATGCCGTATAGTCTTTTTTTAACATTTCCTCAAAAACCTTTAACGCCCCTTCAACAGTTTGCTGTTTGGCCTTAAGAAGTGGATCAATTCTTGTTTTTGGTGCATTGAGACATTTTATCTCTTCTCACTCGTATACCATACAGTAACGATTATTTTTTCTCTTGAGCTGAATTTTTTTTAATAGTTCTGGAGATTTCTCGTTTAATGACTTAAGAATTTGATTATTTTGAGCTATAATACTTCATTCTTTATGCTGAGAATAGCAGAATGTATCTAAAGTCTCTGATCAATGAAGTAGTGAAATACAACCTTGAGTATTCGGTAGAGCGAAAGATCAGAATATTTTAGTAGGCTCAAATGGAGCAATAGATCAAGTCAGTTTTTTCTTTGTTTTTCAGTTGATAAGGAGAGAAAAATTCTGAGATAAATCAATAGTATCATCTCCTGAATAGAGAAGCTCTATAAATTCATGAGAAGCATCTTTCCCTTTGGGATTTGGAAGGAGAGATAAAATCTTTATTTCTCAAGAAAAAACACTTTGATCAGATTTTTCTTTTTGGTTTTCTTTTGAATCATTAGCTCAAACTTTATAGCAACTGATATCAAAAACATGATCTCTCTGAACAAGAGCTATACATGTTGATTTTTTATTTGGTAGTCAAAAATCTGATTTTAGTCTTAGCTTTTTTTGTAGTGGCTGTATTCCTAAAAATCAAATATCTTTAAATTTCCCTGTTCAAAATGAGAAATCATCAAAAGAAATCTGATTTTCTCATGTGGTATCTTCGAAAAGATATATTCAGAATTGGTTTGAGAAATCAATATATTGTATTTCTCAGCTTTTATCATAGACTGATAATTCTATTTCTTCATTTCACTTATCGATCCCCTTAGGATCAAAGAGAATATTTGTTATCTTTATTACTAAATTTTGTGTAGTTTGCTGAAGCTTTTCGTATTCTTCATGTGTATTTTCACAAATAGCTGAATTTCGCATTCAGAGTTTTTGTTGTTTTGCTTGAGTAGCTGCTTGTCTAAACTCTGTCTGCTTTGAGTAATCTGATTTGTAAGTATATTCTCTAGCATATCCTTTTTCTAAAAGCTCTTGATTGATTAACATTTCATCTAAATAGACATAAGCAAGTTGCCTCCCATATCTATCCGTTATTTGCTGGGTTGGATCAAATACTATTTCCACTTGCTTTCCTTTAATAAGTTGAGAGAGATAATCTTTAGCCTCTTTTCAGTAGCATTCGGTTTTTTTATATCTTGTCGTATTACTCTCTGGTGCATCTACTCCTAGCAAACGAACTGACTGGAGTTTTCAAGATTCATCTCTATATCTAAAAGTATCTCAATCTAATACTGAAAATACCTTATATCATTCAGCCTTCTTAGACTTTTCTTTTGTCTGCTGGGGGGACTCTTCAAAACTATAATAGTAGGTATCAAAAATATGATCTCAAAACTTTAGCTGAACTGGAATAGTTTTTTGATCCTTACTTCAATTGGGAAATCAGAAATTTCCTATAAAAGTTTGAGGAACTCATTCTACAAGATGTCCACTCATCTTTTTATTTTTTCATCCAATATTTAGAATAATATTCTCTAAATCCAATTCTCATCAATTTGTGAGGAGAAGTGTTATAGATTCCTTATTTTTGTCTGCTCATGAAGGATCATAGACGATATCTTCAATTTTAATCTCGTATTTTAAAGGATCAAAATCAGATTTTTTATTCTTCTTATCTGAACTTTTAGTGTTTTCTTTATTTTTGGATTGAGTTTTTGTTTCATCAGACTTTTCTAAAGAAGTGTCTTTTGTGTCTCAACACAGATCTGCCTTTGTTGGACAACTATATGAACCTCAACCTCAGCTTGTATAAATGTACTGAATTTGTGGAGTTGTTGTATTAAAAAGAAATGAGAATCTCCTTTCTAACGCTGGAGTTGTAGGTTCTGTCTCGTCAAAATTTCTAATACAATTCTGATTTCTTCCGGAATAATAGTGAGCTTTTTTATTGTCTAAACTTGTCAAGGAAATCGTGTCTAAAACTTGTCGACTAGTTCAATCAAATCACTCTAAAATCAGTTTTCAACTACTATTTTTTATCTCTAAATTTGAAACAATTATTGTGTCTATTCCATTGTCTCAAAAAAATGATGTCTTGGTAATCAGAAATAATGTATTTTTTTCAAAATCAGAAAATTCATCTCATTCAAAGGTTAGAGTTTCATTTAAAAGGTCCCCTGTAAATCTAATCTTTTGGTAGGGGATATCAAAATCATACTTTAGTTCAATATAAGCTGGAAGTGAAGTATTCCCAGCAAAAACTTCCTGAATTTCCAAACCTGCTGAATTTTCTGGAAAACAAGTCTGATTATTTGATGATTGTTGAGGATTCTGCGGTTGCTGTGGTTGAGAGGGATTTGATACTTGCTTTTTAGGTTTTGTCGCATCTTTTGCATTTTCTGCTGAAGTAGAGTATGTCCCTGGGTTTGCAGAGAAATCTCCAGCGATATTCTGTTTTCTATCAGGTTTAGTCATTGTTGTCAGTCGATATCCATTAATCAATACCTTTTCAAAAGAGGATTCTGCGCCTTTGATTTCAGCAACTCGCTCTTTATGAAGTTCAAAAGTATCTAATATTCCACTTTCATCAGAAAGAGAAATCTGGAGTCAGTTTTTCTTGTTGATAGTATAATTATGTTTTGTAATAATCTTTTGAACAGAATCTGGCAGAAATTCATTACTCCTTGCAAGAATAAGAGACTTTTTGGCAGGAATAGTTACTTCGTATTTCAGGTCTTTTTTTGCAATTGCTCAAGCGAATCCACTCAAAGAAATACTTCAACTATATTCCTGATCTCAGAGATTCGTAATCTCAATAAAACTATTCTTTGTATGATAAAAATATTCAGTAATAAAGAGTTTTGCTGGTTGCTGTCAGGTTTGAGTAATTCCTGTGTTTATACCTGATACATTTTGAGCTAAATGGAGCATTCCGGATGAAAATATTGATACTCCTGAGAGTAAATCTGCATCTCATGATCAGAAAAACAGATCATCTAAAAGGGATCAAGTTATACTAGAAGTATTGAGAGTTTCCTCCTGTATTCATGATGAGGAAACTGTATTGACTTCAATATCTCGAGTATTATTTGATAAAATAGGAGTCCTATCTTCCTGGTTTTCTTGATTTCCATCATCAGAAAGTTCTTGTATTGTTGATTCTTGATCATTTTCATCAGAAGTAATTACACTAGTTGATATAGATCAGGTTTCCTGTCCACTTATCAACTCATCATTTCCGTAAGTAACTCGGATATTTTGTATTGAAATTAAAAAAATAAGAAGGGCTGCTAAAAATCTCTTCATATTTTTTATAAAAGAAATAAAAGTAATTATTATCTAGAATATATAGGAAATTGTCAAAATGTGTCAAGAGAATTTTTTAATAAAAAAAATCTCCATTTCTGGAAATCCTTTCAATCATTTTATGTCAAAGACTACCTAGAGCGGGACTTGAACCCGCACGGCCGTGAAGCCACCAGATTTTGAGTCTAGCATGTCTACCAATTCCATCACCTAGGCTTAAATGACTCTCACAGTATATGAAAGTCCTGAAAAAAATCAATGATTTTTTTTATAATTTATACCTCAATAATCTCCAAATCTTTTTCTTCCTTTTGTTTTTTAATATTTTTTGTAAAAAGTAATCCAGTTGGTCAGAGAATAAGCGTTACTACTCAAAATACACAAGCAATATCTCAAAAATAAACTCCTTCTAGACCATTATTTGCAAGCATAGTTTTTCCCAGAATAATAGCTGTAAGTCCTATTACAAAGAGGATTGCTCTACTGAATTTAATATGTTTTGGGTAAATACCATAATACACTGCAATGTAGAGAGTGAACAGAATGAAAATTCCGTAAAAAAGATAGTTAAGGTTTGCATATTCTGTTGTAACTATTGGTTTTCAAAGAATGAGTGTATAGAGGAGATATCCCGTAAAAAGTCAAAAAAAACTAATAATTAATAATCTTTTTATAGTATCTTTCATTTTATTTGATCAAAAGTTAAAAGATAGAATACTTTGGAGTGTAGGAAAATGGTTATCAATTTCAAGAGAAAGAATTTTAGCACTCTGTTTTCAAAAAAGTTTTTCACATAATTTTTTGATTTTTTTTGTTTATAAATAATATTTTAAATAAATAAAAAAAATTAGTAATAGTGATAAAGAATAAAACTTATATTTTTGTTAAATGTTAAGATTTACATTTAATGGACTGATATTTTTTTAATTTTTTGCTGTGTTGAAAGAATGTTGAAAAATGAGTTAATTGTTAACAATCAGATTTTTTGATTTTTATTAAATGTTAAAAACCTGTTAGAAAAAAAGTTATTTTTTTTATGTTTTGCTTGAGTTTTTAATTTGATATTTTGTCTCTGATTTATTCCATCATTTTAGGAGGTTATTTTTGAGACTTGATCGGCCTGAATCTCATAAATCTGGTCAGTTTTTTTGTTCTTTTGGTAGATTTAGATAGGGCAGGTAGCTCTTTGCATATTCGTAGTTATTCTGGTAGGTTCAAAAAAATCTAGCTAACCATTTTGTATATTGGTAGCTTATATGTTGTAATTTTGAGTTGTTTTGAAAGATATTAGGAAGTGATTTTATAATGTACTCTTTTAGATCTTGATGATAATTTTCTTGTAAGATTTGTAGTTCAGGAATTTTGCTTATTTCTTTTTCTGAAAAAAATGTTCACGAGTTGATTTTGAAATTAAAGGTGATATTTGTGTTATGAGTTGATAGGGAGAGTAGTGATTGTGCTGGAATTTGGAGTATTTCTCCAATTGGAGACATTATTATAGCAAGTTCTTCTCAGTTAATAGATTGACTTTCGTAGGATATAGTATAGTTTTCTCATCTTTTGAGTGAAAGTGTTTTTGAAGAATTTAGGAGGATTGATTGAGTTCAATTTTTTTTGGATTTGAGCTCAAGTTTACTTGGGAATAACTCAGGATTATGAACCAAGAGAATCAGTTGATAGTCTTGATTATCTATAAATGAATTTATTGGAGCTTCTTGTCTATAAATCATTAAAAAATTAATGCTTCGTATTAAGAGATTGAGTCAGATTCAAAGTACTACTCAAAGTATTTTGAGTGTTTTTTGTTTTGAGATAGCTCAGAAAAAAACTACTAGTAAACTACTGTATCGAATAATAAACTCATTAATTGTGAAATTAGTATAGGGTTTGATCATAAGATAAAGGATAATATAGATTTCGGCAATGATAAGTCAGATTTTTAGATAGTTTGTATTTTGATCTTTGGTATTTCGTAAAAGTGAGAGTATAAACCAGAAAAATGAGAAAAATAGAAAAAAAATCAGATTATTTTGTCCTATATCTAAAAGTGGGAATCCTGTACTAGAGCTAATATAGATCACGAGGAGCAGAATTCCATAACTTATAAGTCAGATTAGTGTGGATTTTCAGTAGGATGATCGCATAGGATTCCAGAGAATAAAATCTGTTTGTACTAAGTATAAAAAAAAAACGAAATTTTGCAATTTTTTGCTCTTTTCACTATAATGAGGTATCTTTAATTTATTATTTACTGTAGTATGCAACAACTTATTCATGTAGAACAAATTGTTCAGGATATTAAGGACATTAAGATTCAAGGGGCAACAAATATTGCAAAGGCAGCCTTTGAAATTATTATTTCAGAATCAAAGAGTCAGAATTTTATTTCTTTTGAAGAATATTCTGAATTTGTAACTACGGCTATGCAACTTTTGATTGATGCCAGACCAACTGAGCCAATGCTTTTTAATGGTATGGATTATATTAAGGCTCAGATTCTTAAAGTTCAGACTTCTGATTTGGAAACTTTAAAAAAGACTGTTATTGAGGCGGCTGAATATTATCTCAATCTTATTAATGAAACGGCTGAAAGAGCGATTTTGAATGGACTTGGAATTATTCATGATGGAGATAATGTTTTGACACATTGTCATAGTTCTTCAGCAGTAAAAACACTTAAACTTCATAAGACTAAAGGTTTGAAATTTAAGGTGTATAATACTGAAACTCGTCCTCTTTTCCAAGGAAGAAGAACTGCTCAAGATTTGATTCAAAATGGGATTGATACGACTATGGTTGTTGATGGGGTAGCTCCGTTTTTGATGGACGAGGAAAGCTGAACAGATTTAATGATGGATTGTGTTGTTGTTGGATGTGATGCGATCAAACTTGATGGAGGAGTAATTAATAAGGTTTGAAGCTATAGTGTTTGACTTTCTGCTTTATATGCTAATGTACCTGTGTATATTGCTGGAAATCTCCTTAAGGTTGATGTGCATGATAATATTCATATTGAGAAGAGATTGGCTTCAGAGGTATGGGAGGATGCTCCAGGTGGTTTGAATGTATTGAACTTTGCATTTGATAAGATGCCTCCAAAGTTTATTAGAGGAATTATCACTGAGTTTGGAATCATTAAGCCTAGAGATATTAAAAAAGCAGTACAGGAACACTATCCTTGGATGGTGGTTTCAGAAGATAAAGAAAAGTCTGAGTAATTCAGACTTTTTTCTTTTCTTCTCTTTAATATTTAATTTTGAGGATTTCATATTTGACTGGAAAGTTTGCTAGGTAGGATCTGATTTGTAGTTCGTTTTTATTGAGTTGTGAAGTATTGGTTTTGATTTCTAGAAAAATGATTTCTCTAAGTCTTCAACTTGAAAGTCAATCAAATACAATATAATCAATTCCTTTTCCTACGAAGACAAGATCTTTCGTATGATATGGAAAATTTGGCAGCAGAGGACTAAGTTTTTCACTAACCTCTCAGAGAATACTGCTACGAGACTGGCGAACTGTTGCTTGTTGGATTCTTTTGATTTTACGGTAAAAGCGGATTGTTAAGAAAATATAGGTTATAAGTCATCAAATTAGTAGTCAATATGTGAGTAGTGTTCGGTCAGATTTCATTTTTTCTTTAAAATTAAAAAATCCGATAGAATATAAGCATTTTTTTTCTTTTGTCAAAAGTTTTTATGACAAGAGAGATTGACTTGTATTTTTGCTGAATATTTATAAAAAGAAGAGTGATTTTGTTTTATTTAAGATAGAAAATGCAAGTACTTGTAAAGAATAAGAGAGCGTTTTTTGACTATCAAATAGAAAAGGAATATTTGGCCGGGATTGTACTCAAGGGATTTGAAGTTAAAGCATTGAAAACTTCTCATAGTAATATTCAGGATGCGGTTGTGTGAATAGATAAACAGGAGCTGTGGCTTTATAATATGGATATTCCACTTTATGAAAAAACTTCTCCAGTTTTAGCTCCAAACTATCAGTCAAAATGAAGGAGAAAACTTTTACTGAATACTAGAGAGATTTCGAAAATTGCTGCCAGTTTAGATAAGCCTTGAAATGTTTTGTTGGCACTTGAGGTTTTAGTAAATAAGTGAGGATTTATAAAGATTAAACTTGGGATAGGTAAACTTAAGAGAAAAATAGAAAAAAAACAAGTTCTCAAAGAAAGAGCTATTAAGCAACAAATGGATAGAGAAATCAAAAATTATTAAAAAAATCTGATTTTATTCAGATTTTTCTTTTTTTTCTTCTTTGATTAGTTTGTCAATAAAGAGGACTCCATTAAGATGATCGATCTCATGTTGGATAATGCAGGCATTGAATCCTGAGTATTTCTGTTGATGGATTTTCCCTTTTAGATCCATGTATTTAACTTCTACTCGTTTCGCTCTTTGAACAAATCACTTTTCTCAAGGAAGAGAGAGGCAAGCTTCTTCTGATCTTTGTACTTCTTCTGAAGTAGCTATGATCTCTGGGTTGATGAGGAGTGTTTCTCATAGGAAGTCTTTGTCAGCACTTTTCCCTGTTGGCATTTTTTTTCGTTGGGTGGTTGCAATCATACGGATGGTTTCTCAGATTTGTGGAGCTGCTAGCCCTACTCCATCGTATGCCCGCATAAGTTCTAGTAGGATTTCTCAGAGTTCTTTGATTTCTGGAGTGATTTTTGTGATTGGCTCACACGAAGTTCTTAGTATAGAATTATCTTTTCCTAATATGAGGGGGTAAAATATTTTTAGTTTATCAATATTTTTCATAATTTTTTAGCTCAGCAAAAAAATAAATTCAGAATTTTTCTTTTATTTTTATTTAAAAAGCCACTATTGACCTGATAAAACTAATATACTATTTTTTTCTTGAAAATCAAGTGTAATTAACTATACTCTTTCTTGCAATTTCATTCAACCCACAAATAGTTGTTGTGTTAAAGTGTTGTTTGTGGAGGGATGGCAGAGCGGTTGAATGCGGCAGTCTTGAAAACTGTTAACCGAGCAATCGGTTCGTGGGTTCAAATCCCACTCCCTCCGCCATTTATGATATCATTGTATATGACCAGAAAAAACAAAGCGAGTAAAACTAAGGTTTTATTTACAATCTTGCAAATCTTTGTATTTGTTGGAGTGATGCTTTATGCTGATGTATTTGGAAATTCTTCAGAGGAGCCTATTACTGTTAATGAGGCTTTTTTAGGAGAGGAAGATTATAGAGTTTGAATTAATCCTGATAATGTGAGTATTGATAGTAGTGATAATCAGGATTCAATAATTTATTATGTTGTTCAGAATTGAGATAATTTGGAGAAAATTTCAAAAGAATTCTGAATCCCAGTTGCTGAGCTTGAAAAGATTAATAGGCTTGGAGATACTCCTATTAAGGAAGGTCAGAGATTGATTGTAAGTGATCAGGAAGAGGGAATCCCTTATGTTGTTAAAACAGCGAGAACACTTAAACTTTTTGCTGAATATTATAGGCTCAATCTTGATGATTTGATTACTCTCAACCATTTCTCTGATGAGAGTGAGATGCTCTATCCAGGACAGGAAATCTTCATTAATGTGACAGAGCAGAGGGCTTATGATATTGGACTTTTGGAGAAACCTCAGCCTATCTTGCCTAAGGATGAAGTAATTCAGCCTAAAAAGAAGAAAGTAGTTACACCTACACAGTCAGTGAAGGTTAGTGGAGGACAGCAAAAAGATCCTGTTGTTGTAGTGCCTACAAATAGTAAGACAAAGAGTCAATGGGTATTTAATAAGAAAATATCAAATGGTTTTGCTGCTGGATACTGTACGTGGTATGCGGCTCATATTTCTCCATGGATGTTTGATGAGAATGGACAGAGACTTTTTGGTGGAAATGCAAAGGATTGGTATGCAAATGCTCAAAGTGAAAGAGCTAAGGCAGCTGGTATTAAGGTAAGTCGTACTATGCCAAAGGTTGGAGCGATTGTGGTGTATCAGCAGTTGAGAAGCTATGCTGGTCATGTTGCTGTTGTAAAGTCATATGATCCAAGTACTGGGGAGATGGTTGTTGAAGATATGAACTATGTAGGAAAGTATATTGTTACACAAAGGTCAGATTCAACTTCTAATCCAAAGATTATCGGATATGTATATCACTAATCTTCTTAATATTTGAAAAGATATGATAAATATCGAAAAAAAGATCTCTTAGGAGGTCTTTTTTTCTTGTTTTAGTGTTGTAAATAGTTATACTCTATGAGTTTTATACCGATTTATTTATTCTAGTAGTATGCAGAGAAATCCATTATCAGCGTATAGTCCAAAATCTTTTTTGAAAAAGAGAGAGGAATCTTATAGACCTCAAAAGAATTATAGTCTTTCTAGTCATAATTTTTGATGGAAAAAAATATTGATAATCAGTCTTTGTTCTCTTTTTATTCTTGTGATGGGAGGAGGATTTTTGTATCTTCAGATCAGAATTTTGAAGCATTTGCCTGATGTTAGCCAGATCAAGGATATTCAATTGACACAAGCTACTGTTATTACAGATAGGAATGGAGTTGAACTTTATAAAATCTTTGATGAAAATAGAGAATATGTAACTTTTGAGAATATTAGTAAGCATATGATCGATGCTATTGTGGCTGTTGAGGATCAAAGATATTGGGAACATGAAGGACTTGATCCAATGGGAATTTTCAGAGCTGGATTTATGACTATGCTTGGAAGAAACTGAGGTTGAGGTTCTACTCTTACTCAGCAGTTGATTACTAATTTGATGAAGCTGGAGAGACCTTTTCATGGAAGTTTTCTGGATAAAGTAGATTATAAATTAACACAGATTATTCTGGCAAAGAGGCTTAATAATGTACTTCAACAACAAATTAAAGCTGAGAATAGTAATCTTTCAAGTACAGAAGTAAAACATAAGATGAAGGAGAAGATTATTGAACTTTATCTGAATTATGTTTTCCTTGGTAATAATGCTTATGGTGTAGAAGCAGCAAGTAAAACTTACTTTAGTAAATCAGCTAAGGATTTAACAGTTATGGAATCTTCTATCTTGGCGTCTATTCCAAAGGCTCCAAGTAGGTATGATCCCTATAAATCTTCAGCTTTAATGTGATCTTTTACGATCAAGGATGCTGCTGGGAAGGAGTATCCGTATGAAGGAAATATTAAAGCAAGTATTTTGTCTAAGTTTAGAGAAAATATTACATCAGCAAGTTTTTCAAATAAGAAAACTGCGGAATCTTTTGTTAGGTTTGTGAATAGTTTGTCTCCAAGTTCTTTAACTATTGATGGAAAGGTATATACTATCCAGTACTCTAATGGTAGAGCAGAATTTGCACTTGGAAGAATGTATGAAGACTGAAAGGTGACAGAAGAGGAACTTAAGTCAGCTTTTATTGAATCTTTGACGAAGACTTTTGAGAAGAGTGCCTTTGATATTAAAGCTCCACATTTTGTTTTTTGGATCAAGGATTTGTTAGAAAAGGAATATGGTTCTGGAAGCACGAAAAAATGAGGGCTTGTTGTAAAGACAACCTTAGACTATAATATTCAGCAATTGGCTGAGGCTGCGGTTAAGGCATATAGTGCTTCCCTTTTTGAATATGGGGCAAGTAATTCCTCTTTGATTTATACTGATTCTACGAATGGAGATGTACTTGCTTATTTAGGATCTTTGGATTATTTTAATAAGGATATTCAGGGACAAAATGATATGGCAAGAAATCCAAGACAGTCAGGATCTTCTATTAAACCTTTGATTTATGCATTAGGATTTGAGAAATTACCATTAACGATTGATAGTCCGATTTATGATATTCCGTTTAAGGCTGGGAAGGAGTATCCAAATAATGCAGATGGAAAATTTAATGGTTCCTTGCCTCTCAAAAAGGCGCTTGGATTTAGTAGAAATATTCCAGCCGTGAAGATGTTTTTTGCTCTTGGAGGAGAGAGTGTTGCAAAGCCATTTTTGCAAAAACTTGGTCTTTCTGGTGTGAAAAATGAAATAGAATACTGATATCCACTTGCGCTTGGTGCAGCTGAGGTAAGTATGATTGAACTTGCAGGTGCTTATCAGCATCTTTCTACTGCTACTCCAGCTCAGATCAATCCAATCTTGGAGATTAAGGCAAATGATGGTTCGATTATTTACAAGAAAACTCCAGTGATTCAGGGAAATGTTATTAAACCTGGAATTATTACTTTGATGTGGCATATTCTCTCTGAGCCTTCAAATAGAATTGGAGCTTGGGCAACAAAGTTTAATGTAAAATGACTTACTTATGCTTTAAAAACTTGAACCTCAAATGTAAAAACAGATAAAGGTTCTAGGCCAAGAGATGGTTGGTTTGCAGCATATACACCAAGTAAGGTACTCCTTATGTGGGCTGGAAATGCTGATGCGAGACCTATGAACTCAAAGGCATATTGAGGAAGTATCCATGCTGATAGTGTAAAAAAATTCCTCTCAGATATGTTGGCTAAAGGATATATTACTAATGAAGAGATGCCAAATAAGGATACTTCAAGTATTAGTATTTCAAGTGTGTCATGAAAATTGCCTTCTGAGGCTACCCCAGTAAGTTTGGTTACAAAAACATTAGGATGGAATTGATTATTGCCGAAGGAAACGGAATGACCGATTTCTGAGATAGAAATAGATACTTCATGTTTTGGAAAGGTGAGTCCTTTTACTCCTGCTGATCAGATTAAAAAATGATATCTCATTACGCCAACTTCATTTATGCCAAATAATATGGATTTGGAGGATATTAAGAAGTATTTGACTGAACAGGTACAACAAACCTGAGCTACTTCAGCTTTAAATCTTTTTATGTCTGAACCTGAAAACTATTGTCCAGATAGACAGCCTGTGACAAATGATGAGATTAAGATTAGTATTGTAAGACCTAATAAACAATGAGCTTTTGCTAAGAAAAATACTGTGACCTATTCTATTTCTTCTCCAACGAATATTAAAAAGGTAATTGTGACATTGGATAATAATACGATAGCTTCTTATATAGATAATAGTTCAGAGGTTTTTGGTAGCAGAAGTATTGATTTGTCTGCATATGGAGATGGGAATCATCAGCTTGGAGTGACAGCTGTTGATGTGAATAATTTAAGTCAGTCAGTACAGGTCGCTGTGAATCTTGTGAGTGAAGATACTACTCCTCCAACTTTCAATAAATCTCAGAGTAAAGTTGTTAAAAATGCTGACGGTAGTTATGATGCTAATTTGCTTTTTGATGATGCTATATCTGCGGTTAAAGAAGGAAAGGTATTTGAAAAAGGACAGACTAAAGCCTTGACTACGTTCTCAATGCAGGTTGCTCAGTTTAGTACTAAAGCCTCTGAGGTGAGTGTTGAAGTGAAAGATATGTATGGTAATACTCTTAAGCAGGATATTAACTTAGAAACTTTTAATCAAACTCAGGAATAGTAGAAAAAAAGTTGGACTTTATGTCTGGCTTTTTTCTTATTTTTGATTGATGAATTGACTTTCTTATCTTTATATTATAACTCAATTCGGTTGTTAGAGAGCAGAGTTTTATACTATCTCGTGCGATTTCCTACGACTTGATTGACATTAATATTTCAAAAAACTAGATTTGTGTATGTTGCTTCGTTTTTAACTCATTAAGGATGAAATTTTCTGTTTGTGAATTGATATCTTCTGATTATAAAGCTTCTTGCAAGTAGTTGGTAAATTGTTATACTTTAATATTCGTTTATTTTTATAGAGATCTCATGAGTTTGTCTGGATATAATAAAAAGCTGACTTCAGGTTTTTTTGCCTTTTGGTTAACGCAGTGGAGAACCACTTTTTTAGTGTTGATTTTGATCGTATTGATTGGGACTTTTGCGGCAATTCGTATTCCAAAGGAGTCGAGTCCTGATGTGAGTTTTGGTGTGATAGTCATCACGACGGTGTATCCGTGAGCAAGTTCTCAGGATATTGATTCTCTTATTACTGAAAAGATAGAAAATCAGATCAAAAATATTGATGGGATTGACAAGATTACCTCGACTTCGGTAGATAGCGTATCAAGTACAACAGTGATGCTTAAAAATGATGCTGATGCTGACACAGTCACTTCTGAGATTCAGGATAGTGTTAGGCAGCTTTCTTTGCCAAAAGATGCGAATGATCCGGTCGTAAAAAAGATTACTTCTAAGAATAATAGTCTATTTAATTTAGTCCTCTATAGTAAAAATCAGAATTTTAATGTTGATTATCTTAAAGAGAGAGCTTGAATACTTGAGAATGCTCTAGAGGGGAAGGGAGCGATAGATCAGATTACGGTTACAGATGGTGATAAGTATGATATTGAGATATTGGTGGACCAAACAAAGTTGGAGTCTCTAGGAATTCCTCTTTCTCAGGTAGCGAGTAGTATTCAGGCTTTTAATAGCAATCAGCCACTCGGGACACACAAGATCGGTGATAGGCAATATGCCTTTAGAATTGATCGAGAGGTTAGGTCGATTCTTGAACTCAAGCAATTACCTATTAGTGTCGCCGCTGGAAAGGTCACAACGCTAGAAAATATTGCAAGTATCAAGAAGGTGTATGCTGATACTACGGATTTGACTGTTTGAAACAAAGCACAATGAGATATTGGGAAAGTAGCTGTGGATGTTATGTTTGAAAAGAAGTCAAGTTCGAGTGTTCTGTCTGCTGCTGTGGAGGCGAAGAAGCGCATTGAAGAAGAGATGAAAAAGCAGATTTATCATGATATTTGATATTTTTATACTAACGATCTCTGAGAGTATATTAGTGAGGATTATAGTGACTTGGCGGTGAATATGGTTTCTACCTTAGCTATTGTATTTGTAATTGTGTCGATGTTTGTTGGAGGAATGGAGTCTTTTATTGCGACTATTTCTATTCCACTTGCGTTCTTTATTACCTTTTTTGTGTTGAATTTCTTTGGGTATACGATGAACTTTTTGACAAATTTTTCATTGATTATTTGTCTTGGAATTGCGGTAGATACAGCGACGGTAGTGGTTCAGGGAGCGAGTGAGTTTATCAAGCTTGGGTATAGACCACTTAATGCTGCCCTTCTTTCGGTAAAAACCTATAAGAATTCATTGATTTCTGCGACTGCGACAACTGTTGTTGTATTCTTTCCATTGATGAGTTTGCCATGAGTGATGGGAAAATTTTTAGCATATATTCCAATTACGATTTTTGTGACACTTTTGGCTTCGCTTTTTATTTCTTTGACGATTACTCCAGCACTCTTCTTTAAGTCGAGTAGGGAAAAGAAACTCTTTACTCCCAACCCTGATGCTGAGCTTACCTTAACTGAAGATGAAAAGTTTATTTTGGCCCAAGATAGGGGAGATAAAGTAGAAGAAACTGAATCTAGTCAGCGTTCTTGGAGAGATAAGATTTTTGATCCTTTGAATGCACGGTATGATAAGCATCTTGGGACAATTTTGCAGAGTGCTGGGAAGAGAGTTATTGTGGTAATTATCCCGTTGGTGGTTACTATTTTTACAATGTGGCTCGTTTCTCCTCAGCTTGGGTTTATTATGATGCCAGCATCTGATAATGAATATCTGACGATCTCTCTTACTGCCAAGGTTGGACTCACCAAAGAGGCGATCAAAGAAAAGAGTCAGGAAATTCATCAGATTTTTGAAACTATTCCTGAACTTGTGAATTATACGAGCACGATTAAGGGAAATAAGATTGATGTGCTACTCCGTATCTCAAAAAAGGGAGAGAGAAAGAGATCAAGCTTTGAGGTAGAAAAGGATTTGGTTGCTAAACTGGATCATCTCGTGATGCAAGGATTTCAGGTGGCTGTCGCTACGAGAGGGAATGGACCAGCAACAGGAAAGGAAATCTGAATCAAGATCATCGCAGATGGGAATGTAAGCTTTGATAAGCTTTCTAAGGTAAGTAGAGATTTCAAAAATTTTCTCGCGAGTATTCCTGGAACCAAGAATGTGAGCTCTTCTAGTGAAGAAAGTGCTGGACAGTTTCTCTTTGAGCTTGATGATCAGAAGTTAGCATTGCTTGGCTTGACTCCGCAGAGTATTGGTCCTTCACTTTATCTTGCGCTTAATGGGCTTGAGGCAGGAAGTATCAAGTGAGAATATGATACTCATAAGATCAGGGTGAAGTATGATGATTTTTCTGATGGAATATCACCTGAACAGTTGATGAATACGAGTATTATTACTCCAGTAGGAAAAGTCTTGCTAGGAAATATTGGAAGTTATGTTTTTAAGCCTTCAACAGATGCTATCACAAGGGAAAAAAATCAGATTACGATCAGTATTTGAGCTAATCTAGAAAATGGCTATAAGGCTGAACCAATCAATGCAAAACTCACAGAATATGCTGGAAAGTATCAATTCCCCGCAGGGATTAGTTCCAGTGCATGAGGGGAAACTGAGGAAAATAGTGATCTTTTGCTCTCACTTTTGAGTGCTTTGATCTTTTCACTTATTGCTATTTTTGCGATATTAGTCTTGCAGTTTAATAGTTATACACAGCCAACGATCATCAGTTATAGTATTTTGATGGGATTTGTGGGGGGAAGTTTTTGAATGCTTTTGACAGGACATCCCTATTCATTGATGTTCATGATTGGATTTATTGCCTTAGTTGGAATTGTGGTAAATAATGCGATTATTCTCATTGATAGTGCGAACGAAAATATGAAGCTTTGACATACGAGAGCTGATGCGATTAGAGAGAGTGCGAGATCTAGACTTAGACCTATTCTCTCTACGACACTGACTACGGTGATAGGACTGGCAACCTTGACTTCTGATGGATTTTTTGCACCATTGGCGTATACTATTATGTTTGGACTTTCGATTGCAACAGTTATGACGTTGTTTGCAATTCCTGCGCTCTATCAGGATGAATATAAACTTAGACTTTTGATCAAGAGGTGTTTGCTCAAGCCACTTTTGATGATTGGGGTTCCATGAGGCTTGCTCGGAATGGTATATCTGATTTGTTTACTCTTTGGTATTCCGTTTATTGGAACTGTATATGGAAATGCTGTTGCGATAGCACTCTTTGCTAGTTGAATGCTCTTTCTGATAGGAGCTGAATTGGTGAAAAATTGTAGAGGTGAACAGTGATGGAGGCAGCATATCTTGTGAATGATCCCTTATAGTCTAACTGGTGAGATTCGTTCTAGACAAATTATTAAAAGAATTCTGATTAAATTTGGGCTATTCTTATTGCCTTTGATTTTGTGACTTTTAACAGGAGGTCTTGCTAGTTTAGTGAGTGGAAATGCTTTTGTTTCTCAGACTGCAAGTACGGTAATGACTATTGTTGCATATCTCTTCTATTTAGTTGGAAATCTGTATAGTTTTTGGACAAGTCCTGGGCATCAGTTTCTGCATGATAGATTTACACAGATAGGATTTAGGTTAAAAAAGCATGAAGATCAGGATTCTGAACCTGTTCATAATCAGTAGTGATGATATAAAGTTTGCTTAGTTTGGAGGGCTTTTTGATTGGTTTGTTCTCGTGAAAGGTCAGGAAGCTCTTATTTGCTCAGGTAGGTTTGTGCTTTGGGCTAGTTTTTTTGCGCTTAATTTTACATTTTATTCTTTGTAGATATGGATAATAAAAATGTTGAGCTTTCGCTCAAATGATCAATTGAGAAATGAATATTTTGGCTTGCGATTCCTATTTTGATTGGAAATTTTTTGCAGAGTGCATATCAGTTTGTAGATGCTTATTGGATTGGAAAACTCTCAAAAGAAGCTGTGGCTGCGGTTGCCTCTAGTGGATCAATCGTGTTTTTGATTTTGTCTCTAGGAATGGGGTTTTCTATGGCTGGGACGATTTTGATAGCTCAGTATGTCGGAGCTAAAAATAAGGAGATGGTCAATAAAGGAGCGGCACAGACGCTTTTAAGTGTTGTAATTATTTCTGCATTTTTGAGTGTTCTAGGATATTTTAGTGCTGAGCATATTTTGCTTCTGATGTGAGCAGCAGAGGAGATTATTGAGCCAGCGACACAGTTTATGCAAATTACTTTTATGGGGTTAATGTTTAACTTTATTTTTTCAATGTTCCAATCTGTGATGAGAGGAGTTTGAGAGGTAAAGTTACCACTTTATGTAATTGGAGGGACAATTTTGCTTAATTTTGTAATGGATCCGATTTTGATTTTTGGATGGGGTGTGATTCCTGCAATGGGTGTAAGAGGTGCTGCTTTAGCGACTTTGATTACGCAGGCGATATCTTCTCTTATTGGGTTGATTATTCTCTTTAGAGGGAAGCATGGGATTAAGATTCAACGAAAAGATTTTAAGCCAGATTTTTGATTTATTAAAAGGGCCTTTGTGCTTGGTATTCCTTCGAGTATTGAGATGGCAATCCGTTCGCTAGGATATGTATTTCTGATGAAACTTGTGATGAGTTTTTGAGTGATTGCTAATGCGGCATATGGAGCAGGAGCAAATGTTTTTCAGCTGCTTTTTATCCCAACACTTGGACTTTCAATGGCGACCTCTACAATGGTGGCACAAAATATCGGCGCTAGGCAGCTGGATAGGGCTCAGCAAATCGCTTATAAGAGTTCACTTATTGCTTTTCTAATATTGGAATCTGCTGGAGTTCTTGTTTTTATCTTCGCTCCGGAGCTGATTGGTATCTTTATCGATGCACAAAAAGAGCCAGAAGTTATAAAAATCTGAACCGATCTTTTAAGATTTAGTGCATTTACTATGTGATTTATGGGGATTCAGTTTACTTTAACGGGAATTTTTAGGGCTTCTGGGAAGACTACACTTGCGATGATTCTTTGAATTATATCTATGTTTGTTGTGGAGATTCCATTGGCTTATTTATTGGCATATTATACCTCTCTCAAGGTTGATGGAGTTTGGTTGGCTTTTGCACTGGTAAATCTTATTATGGCATTGATTTGTTATTTGATTTATAGGAAGTGAGACTGGAAAAATACGAAGCTTACACAGCAAGATATTGAGCAAGAGGAAGCTATGGAAGCAACACTTATCTGAGAAAATAAGAATTAAAAAAATAAAAACCTGATTTGTTTCAGGTTTTTTTAGTATTAGTTGTCAGTAGTATTTATATACCCCTTTAATTGCTGTTTTTCTCAATATAAGTACTGAACTCTATCAGAATTTTCTCTACAACTTCTTCGGGGGTGAGATTTGAAGTGTCAATGGTTAGGTTATATTGACTAGAATCCCAAAGGTCAATATTATAGAGTGAGAGATATCTATTTTGATCATCTTGATTTCTTTTCTTTGTTACTTCAAGAGCTTCTTCTGGACTGAGAAAGTGGTCGGTTGTCCTTTTATCGTTGAGGATTCTTTGACTTGCAATTTCATCACTCACATTGAGAAAGACCTTGAAGGCATTTGGCTGACAGAGGAATCAAAGTCTGCTTTCTAAGATGACTTGAGAATTAAGATCAAGATTTTTTTGATATTCTTCGTATTTTAGATCAAATTCATGCTGATTTTCAGGTTTTTCACCTAGAAGATTGAATTCTGAGATACTGAGCCCCATTTCTTCTGCTAGTTTTCTCTTTAGATTTCAGATGGAGATGATTTCATATCAGAGTTTTTCAGATAGTAATTTTGCGACAGTTCATTTTCAACTTCAAGCCTTCCCACCAAGTGTGATAATCATTAATCTCTTCTCAAGAACTAAAATTTAAGGTTAATTTAAGGTTACTATAGTAAAAAAACTTTAGTTTTCAAGAGCTTTTTCTTTGGTCGTCTTCTAAAATAGGCTTAATTCTTCTGATTTTTGCTTGCATTACTATATATATTTAGATATATTGGAGGATAGAGTTTTATTTCAGGATTTTATTTGTTTTTTTACAGAAGGATGCAATTGATAAAAAGATTTTTTTCATGGATCTGGGAAAAAAAATGGCGAGTTTTAGCTGTTTTAGTCATATGAGGATTGGGTGGATATCGAGCTATTAAAAAGTTTTTTCCAGAGAAGCCAATAATTTCTTATACAAGTAGTGATCATGTTGTAGAAACATGAGATGTTGAAAAAACTTTGAATCTTGCTGGTACTACGCAGTTTGCACATGCTCAAAAATTGACTTTTATTTCTGAGGGAAGAGTAACAAGTGTAAAGGTTAAAGTTTGAGATACTGTGAAAAAGGGGCAAGTCTTAGCAACAATTTCTACAGATAATCTTGATAAAGATATTGAGGATCTTAAGAGAAATCTTAAAAATGCACAGCAGGATTTGAAAAAGGCGATTGAAAAGTCAAATAAGGATCTAGATATTCTTAAGGCACAGGCTGAATATGATCTTCTTTTGGTACAAAAACAAACTTTGCCAGGAACATTACAGTTGGAAACTCAAACTAAAGCCTCAGCTGTTTCAGAGGCAGAATCAACTATTAAATTGGCAGAATCAACTATTAAGACTAAAGAGAGGGAACTCAAAGATAAGCAAAAGGAGTTAGAAGATATTCAGGCTGATTATCAGAAACTTCAGTCTTGAGATAAGGGAGCTTTATTGAGCACTCCAGAGACTACAAGAAATTGGAATAATAAAATGTTGGAATATATTAGAGAATTCCGTAATGAAGCAAATAAACTTCAGAAGACACTTGATGCTTATGATGCTGTAGTAAAACTTAGTAGTACTTATACTGCTGATGATAGAAACATCTATCTTGGAGCGAAGAATGATGCAGCAATGAATCGTTCAAAGAATAAGTACTGGGATGTGAGTGCTTATGTAGGTAAGCTCCATAAGCTCTATGATGAGTATTCAAAGTTGCCACTTGAAAAAATTACAAAAAATCAGATTTTGTCTGGATATTCAATTTTTACTCAACTTGGAGAAGAATTTAAAGAGTGGTGAAAAATAAATATTGATGCTTTTGGTGACTCTATTGAGACAGCTGATATGCCTAAGTCTAAGATATTAGGGTATGTTGATACCTTTGGAAGGGCTTATGAAATTCTTTGAGAGAGCTATTTGGATAAAAATGTTAATATTGTTGATACTTTGGCAAAATTGAAAACTGCTGAGACTCCATTAGAGGAAATTAAGGATAAATTGGATAAAGCAAAGGTTGAAGTTGAACAAGCTCAAGTTGCTTTACTAAAGGCAAAGACAGATTTGGAAACAGCAAAGAATAAGACTACTCAGGAAAGTTTGAAATATCAGTTGGCTAATCAGGAAAATACTGTAAAGGCAGCAGAACTTGAACAAAAGCTTAAAGAAGCTAAGGAGAAACTTGATGATGCAAAAAGTTGAGAAACACAGAGAGAAACACTTCAAAAATCTAGAGATGCAGTAGATTCTGCACAGTTGGCACTTACAACAAAGATGAAGGAGTATGATAATTATAAGATTACAGCAAATTTTGATGGAGTGGTTACTAAAGTGAATATGCAGATCTGAGATTCTATCAGTAGCTCAAGAAGTAGTTCAGATACTGATACCAAGTACATTTATGTCGAAACTCCAGATTTACTTGAGGTAAAACTTGAAGTAGATCAGATCGATATTGTGAAGATTGGTATTGGAATGAATGTTGAGGTATATATCGATGCATTCCAAGGATCAGTATATACAGGTGTTTTCTCTGAGATAGATACGATGCCAGAAGGAAATTCTTATAAAGCAAAAGTTGTCTTTAAAAAGGCTAATGCTGAGGATAAGATTTTTGGAGGTATGAGTGCAAACGTAAAGGTGATTCTTGAATCTGAAAAAGGAAAAGTAGTAGTTCCAAATCCAGCTATTGCAGATAATGAACAGGGAGAGAAGATAGTAAGCCTTAAAAAAGGAAATAAGTGGATTGACCAGGTTGTAGAGACTGGAATCTCAGATGATATGAATACTGTGATTCTCTCTGGAGTTAAAGCTTGAGATACGATCAAAGGATTCTACATGAATGAAACCTCAGCATGAAACCTCTGACTTAATCAAAAGTGAGGACCATCAGGAGAACATGATGTGATGACTGCAGCTGATGGAAGTATGAGTTATCAGTATGACGGATAGTTTTGAAATATAATTATGGATATTTTATTACCATGAAATAATAAGAATGGTGGAAGCAACTTCAGATTTTATCTCACTTAAGGGAATCACAAAAACTTATGGTGAGAAATTAGCAGAGCCAGTATATGCTTTGAGAGGTATTGATCTAGATATTAATGATGGAGATTTTATCTCTATTATGGGACCATCTGGATGTGGTAAATCTACACTGATGAATATTGTAGGACTTCTTGATGTCCAGTCTTCTGGCTCTTATTTCCTCCGTAGAAAGGAGGTAAAAAATCTGACTCCAGATCAACAATCTATGATTCGTAGAACTACGATCTGATTTATCTTTCAGTGATATAATCTCCTTAAGAGAATGGCAGCTCGAGAGCAAGTTGTATTGCCGCTTTCTTATATGTGAGTCTCTTCTGGTGAGGCTAGAGAAAGAGCTTATGAAGCTCTTAAACTTGTTGGATTAGAGGGAAGAGAAAAAGCGCTTCCAAATCAACTCTCTGGGGGACAACAACAAAGGGTTTGTATTGCTAGGGCATTAGTGACAGACTCTGCACTTTTATTAGCTGATGAGCCAACAGGAGCTCTAGATTCTAAAACTGGAATTGAGATTATGCAGCTTTTAAAAAACCTTAATACTGAAAAGTGAAAAACGATTCTCCTTATTACTCATGATGCGAATGTCTCAAGCTATGCGAATAAAACAATTCGTATCAAGGATGGAATTTTTATTTAGGATCAGATTTTTTCTTACTTTTATTTAGGTATTGACAAAAAATATGAGGTTTTTTTCTTACTTTGTAGATGCTCGAAAGACCATTATGGCCAATAAGATGAGATCTGGACTTAGTACACTTGGAATTATTATTGGAATGACCTCTGTTGTCGTAATGATGGCGATAGGGCAAGGGACTGAAAATTCTATTACGAAGACAATGGGAGATATGGCAAAAAATAAGATCTCTATCTCTTCAAATGGATGATATAGTTCTTGGGATGAAAAAAATGATAAACCTGGGGGGTATGTTCAGGAGGTTAAATTTGATAAGACACTTGTTCCTTATATTGAAAACTATTTTCCAGAGTTAAGTTGAAAAATTACCTATCAGGTTAGAGCTCCTTATGCTCAAGTAAAAATTAAGCAAAAAACTGATGGAGTTGAAGGGGTTGGTGTTCCTGAAAATTGGTTTACTCTCAATGAAAAAAAACTAGCGGAATGAACCTTCTTTACTAAAGAAAACTATGAAAAGAAGAATTTTGTTGCGATAGTAAATGATGGTTTTAAGAATAGTTTCTTCAAGAAAGGAAGTCCTATTGGTAAAAAGTTTATCTATAATAAAAAGGAATTTACTATAGTTTGAGTGCTTGCTAAAGAAGAATTTTCTCGATGAATTCAGGCTTATATGCCTGATACGACCGTTACTGATAGAGTGACTCATAAAAATGCTGTGAATTCCTTTGATGTTCTCCTTTCTCCAGACGATGATAATAAACTATGGCAGAATAGATTGAGTTATCTTCTTCTCAAAAGATACAATAAAACTTCAATGAGCAATGCTGGATTCAGAATAGAGAGTTTTGCTGATATGGTTGAGCAGATGAAAAAATCGCTTCAGGGGATGAAAATGTTTCTATTGGCTATGGGTGCAATCTCCCTTTTGGTTTGAGGAATTGGAGTGATGAATATTATGATCGTATCGGTAACAGAAAGAACGAGGGAAATCTGAATTAGAAAAGCGATCGGTGCTCTGAATAGTGATATTACACTTCAGTTCTTGGTTGAGTCAGTTGTGATAACTCTGATTTGATGATTTATAGCTTTCTTGCTGAGTTATGGAATTGTATATCTCGTAAATACGACGCTTAGTGGTGGAGATATGGGACTTTCAGCTGAAATTGATCAGAGTATTGTTCTTACAACCTTTGTTATCACTACTTGTACAGGGATTATCTTTGGTATTCTTCCAGCGAGAAAGGCGGCTAAACTTAAGCCGATTGACGCTCTTAGATTTGAATAATCAAAAAGAAATCTGGTTTCAGATATTGGGACCAGATTTTTTCTTTTTGAAAAAAACTCCCTAGATATAGGGAGTTTTGAGCTTTACTCATCTGGAGGGTACCAAGAGAATATCCTTTCATAGTCTTCAGAAAGTACCATCCAGAGGCACTTGTTCTCTAGGATGATCTTTGAAAAACTAGTAAACCAATCGCAATCTATCTCATCAATAGTATATGTTTTCTTTTTGAAGAGGTAAATTTTGTTGCCTGATGTGTAAATGAATTGATCATCTTCAAGCTCTTTAGGCTTTTCAGCGATTTGTTCATAGCTGTAGGTTTGAATTTCAGTATCCTGAATATCAAGTTTGCAGGCTCTTTTGAAAATTTCTACTTCTTCATTGTACTCCTTTTGGAGAGTTTCTTGCTTGTTTTTTTCTTGTCTAATTGCCATGAGAAGTGGAACGGTATTACTGCTTACTTTAATTTCTTTGCTGTTCCCTTCGGGGTCTCCTAATTGTTCATTGAGATCTGCAATTTTCTCATTAAGGACGTCAAGTCTCTTATTGAGAATCTTTTTTTGATTGACAAAGTACAGAGACTTTTCAATTTCATCAAGGTGAAAATCTGATTTTAACCTTTCAATAGATGTTTTGATTTCTTCTAACATAAAAACTGATTTTTTTGTTTACTCTCGTACTATATCCTTTTCCTTTGAAAAGTCAAGTTATCTATTTTAGTATTCTTGAATGCCATTTTCAAGATAGACAAGTTCTATTCCTGCGTTTTTAAGTACCTCTTCGCTAAGTGCAGCATCGTGATATCTTTTTTCGCAGACTACCCTCTTTATTCCACAACTAACAATTAGATGTACACATCTTCTGACATAGCAAGGTGTCATCTTGGTATAGAGTGTAGCTCCTTTGAGATTGTCCTCCTGGTGGGTGGCATTTGCTATGGCATTGAGCTCAGCACAGCAATTTCTCATACAGTGTTGGCTAGTTTCTCAGTTTTCTTTTGTAATTGTCCATATTTGATGTCAGACTTCATCACATTTTGGGCTTCAAACTGGAGCATCTACATAACCAGTTGAGATGATTTGTCCATCTTTGACGATGACGCATCCGCTTCTTCCACGGTCGCAAGTACCTTTTTCTCAGACTACGCGACAGATATCCATAAAGTAGACATCTTCTGGAATTTCATGTGGTTTAAGGTGTCCGTGGTCTTTTAGCGTTCAGTTTTCGTGATTTTCTAGTGTCATGCTCTATTTTGTTTTATTTTATATAAATAGTTTAAGTATAGTTATTTTCTTTTTTTTAGCAAAAAAAGAGTGGAAAAACAGATTTTTTATTCTCTTGACTTTTTTTGTGAAAATGTTATAATATTTTTGCTCTATTATAAGTTAACCATTCTTTGATAGAGAAGATGTTATGAAGAGACTTACAAAAAGAGAATTGAGAAAGGTAAAGAGAGAATTGAGAAAATTGAAAAGGGATGCAGATAAAGCTGAAAAAGCTTTTCAAAGTGTACTCATTGTTCTATGTTTAGTTGTGTTGCTGTCGCTCTTGCTTGATGGTTATTGAGATGTTTGGTTTTACGTTTATCTCTGAATAACTCTTTGACTCTAATTTATAAGCTAGTCTGATATTTGCAGACTAGCTTTTTTAAATGATACTTTCGGCATTTCGATTGATTTTGAATCCTTTTTTATTGAGCTGGAGTTTGGAGTAAACAATATCCATAAAGTTTCTTACTTCTTTGCCTTTTATCACGATATTGTATCTGTATTTTCAAAATATTTTATAGACAAGTGGAGGAGTTGTATAGATTTCTAGCTCTTTGAGCTGGTATTTTTCTTGTAGATAGAGAAGTTCTTTATAGAGTTGATCTACTTTATTGAAGAGTTTTTGTTCAATCTCATCTTTGTAGAGAATAAGGCAGAGCTCTCAAAAAGGTGGATAGCTATATTGTTTGCGAAACTCATATTCTTTAGCAAAAAAATCTGATTTATTGAGTTTGCAGGCATTACGAATGCTGTGATGGTCTGGGTTCATCGTTTGTACAAGAAAACTTTTGCATTGGTGTTTTAAAAAAGCCTCGTAGAGAAAATAAAAATTTTTCTCACTTGCATTGAAATCTGGTAGGTTAAGCCCAATATCTGCATTTATAAAAATTAGCAGGTCAAATTTTCGGTCTTTGATTGGGGTAGTTAAAAGTGAAGTTCAGATAATAATTGGTTTTTTTTCAGTATTTTGATATTTTTTAAGTTCAAGAGAAAGTTTTTCAATTTTTTTTGGTGAACGAACGGATTCTGATTCAACGATCAGACTTTCAGCTCAAAAGGTTTCTTTGATGAGTTCAGCAAGTTTTTGCGTTCCCATACCGTATTCCTGGATTTGTGAGCTATTGCACTGTTCACAGGATTTTGGAAATTGGTATTGTTTTTTACAGATGTGGCACATTCAGACTTTTTCTCAGTTTGGAAGCAGGTAATAATGGATCGCTACTGAGCAGCGATCGCATTGTGGGATATGTCCGCAGGTTTTGCAGATTGTCCCTCATGTGTGTCATTTTTTATTGATAAGGATTCAGACTTTTTTCCCTGCTTGGAGATAGTTTTTGACTCCTTTTTCAAATAATTCAGAAAAAATCTGATGGTCTTCTTTGAGCATATTGATCAGATAGATTTTTTTTTCTCAATGGTCAAAAAGTTCGTAATTCATTGGTTATGAGAGTAGTGTTTTCTGGTTTGAAAGCAAGGGGAGTTCTTAAATTGAGCATATTTAAGATAATGGAATCTTTTTTGAATTCCAGTTACTAAGGGGAAGATATACTCGTTTTGGATATACAGAAAAGCCCCTATGTCATAACAACATAGAGGCTTATATTTAAGCTTCTTAACCTATACTTTATGATTAGCCGCGAACCAGGATTGAACTGGCGACCTCACCCTTACCATGGGTGCGCTCTACCTACTGAGCTATCGCGGCGACTTGATTTTTATAAGTATTCTCTGAGAAAAAACAAGAAAAAGTCAGATTTTTTCTTGTTTTAGTTTACATGAGTCTTTTCTGATGATGCTGGAAGGTAGAGTTCATCAAGGTGAAAGAGGAGATAACTTAGTCAGATGAAGCCTCCTATTGCGATCAGAAAGCTGATAAATCAAAGTTGATAGTGAAGTCAGAGATTGTAGCTGCTATGGAGAAGGTATCCGCAAAGTAGCGCTCAGGCGTATTTTGCTCGAGTTGGGACTGTGTTGAGCTTCAGGATAGCAAGGGCGATTGATCCGGTTGCAAGGATATGAAGCATCACAGATAAGAGTCCTCTACCAAGGAGAAATCAGGTTTTTATACTTTCTCCAGAGAAGAGTTGGAGGCCGAGGGCAAGTAAGCTTTCAGTGAGTCAAAACGAGAATCCTATCGTGATAGCGATGAGAAGGAGTTTTGTATGAGAAGTGCTGGTTGATGTTTCTGAGCTGTTATGGCTGAGGGAAAATTTGAGGAGCTCTTCAATAGTCGAGATAAGGAGATAGTAGATTAAGATTCTACTCCCAATTTCATAGGATCAAAAAATAAATAGGGGAATTACTAATCCTATTCAGATTAGTATTTGTAACCAGATTTTTCTATTGCCTTGTTGTCTGAAAATGAGAGGTAAAGAGCACAAAGCTGTTATAATATAACTTCAAAACATAAGATAGTCTCTGAAATTTTGTGCCTGTGCAATAGAGCTCAGTCAGAACTGAAGTCAGAATTTAGAGATTATTAGCTGGTAAAGTCATAGTAGTCAAAGAGGAAGAATTCCTCGTAAGAGAAATTTTTTTGCACTTTGGTTTGGAAAATGAGAAAAGGTTTGGTTGAGAAATCGGATCCAAAACCAGATGAGGAGTACTAAACTGAGGATAAGTCAGAGATAGTGCACGATATTTTGTATATTCTAAAGAGTTGATCGAATGTTGTTTATAAGGGTTTCGGCTTCAGCTTCTGTACCTTTTTGGCAGATGATAAAGAGTTCCTGGCTTGTAGAACCTTTTGACATTTTTGCTTTGAGCCCTGAGGTTGTTTGATAGGAGATTGAAAATCTTAAATCTGAACTCCCCTTTTGTTGTCTCATGATTCTTCACGGAATGATTCTTTGAATCTGGTCTAGGTTTTCGATCTTTCTCAAAAGGGGATGAAACTCTGAGAGAATGGTATGTTCAGTTTTTACTTTTTTGAATCCAAGTTTCATATCCTCTTTCTGAGCTAAAAGATAGCAATATCATAGTTATCTGCTTATAAAAAACAAATCATATTCAGATTTTTTGTTTTGATTGCTTTTTAACTGAGAATAGCTATAAAAAAAATATTTTTGAGAAGAGAGATTTTAGATTTTTGATCGTGTGAATATGCAGTTGCAGGCTTTGATTCAGAACCCAGCTTATAAGAAGAAATTTGTTTTAGAAAAGTTACTTTGTCATTATTTAGATAAAACAAGAACTGAACTTTGGACCGATGCTGACCAGGAGCTTTCTGAGGAGCTCGTTAAGAAGATTCAAGAGGATTATCGTGCATATGAGGAAGATGAAAAGCCACTTGAGTATATTTTGGGGTTTGTTGAGTTTTTTGGGGTAAGGTTTTGGGTGAATGAGCATACGCTTATCCCTAGGCCAGAGACTGAGTATATGATTACAGCGATCACTGAGGAGTTGCAATCTCGTGAGGATTCTGATCATATTTTGTTAGACATTGGCACAGGATCTGGAGTTTTGTGATGTTCGGTTCTACTCCAAAATGGGGGAAAAATTAGAGAAGTTTTTCTAGCTGATATTTCTGCGGATGCACTCTATGTTGCTAATAGAAACTATAATGATTTGATAGATGGTAGTTTATATGATACGAGGATTGTTCAGTCAGATTTATGTGCTTTTTTGGAGAGTTATTCCGGAATTATAGAAGGAAGAAAACTGATTATGACTGCAAATTTGCCATATATTCCAGATCAGACTTTTGATGAGAATAGTCCAGCGAATGTTCAGAAATGGGAGCCGAGATTTGCCTTTGTTGGTGGTGATGATGGGCTTGATTTGTATAGAAAGATGTTTGCTCAATTGCTAGAGCTCAAGGATCAGGTTTCAGATTTGGTGATGTTTCTAGAGATGATGACATGGCAGGTTGATATTTTAAGGAAAGAATATGAGGGCGTGATTGAGTTTGAGGAGGTTAAGACTTTCCATTTTAATATTAGGATTGTAAAGGCGAGATTTATCTAGATTTTATTTCAGGTTTTTTGTCTTTTATGTTTCGATTATATAAAATAAAAAAAACTTCATTTTTATCTTATTTACTCCTAGTTTTCTGTTTGCTCTTTTTGCTCAAATGGGGAGCAATTTTGGTTAGTTATAGCTATTTGCTAGACCAGATGCAGTGGCGGTGGATTGTATACTTTGTAGCGATGGTGATTCAAGGAGATTTTTTTCTTTGAGGAATTTTGCTTGGGATTGCCTATCTGGCAGAATTTTTGAATAAGAAATTTTGGAGGATTTTGATTCAGATTTTTATATTGTTTGCGGTAGTAATTGTGTTTGCTGATATTGCGACGATGTTTGTCTATCAGCAGAGATTTTCTTTTTCGTTGGTGAGTTGAATGTTTTCAACGATGAATAGTGTTGTTGGATTATATATTGTAGGATTTTTTTTGGGAGTGGCTGCTGTTTTTGGTGTTGCGTTGCTCTTAAGTAAAATAATGAGATTTTGATTGAGAAACCATGCGATTTTACTTTTGATCTGAGGAAGTATTCTTTTTAAGCTCGTTCCAATGCCAATTTTGCATGTTTCTGGTGGGGAGCTTCCGGTTGAAAACACTTTTGCTCAGTGGGTTATTGATTCTTATAAGCTTAATCTAGCAGAACAGAATAATGATAGAAGTAAAAATCAAACTTGAGATCAAAATTCTGATTTCTCTTCTTTTTTGACGGTTGAGGAGCAGAAGGAAGCTGATAACGAGATGAATTCATGGTTGCGTTTAGCGAGGCTTTATCCTGAGAGTATCTTTGAAGATTTTCCTCAGGAGCATCTTATCAATGCAAGGAATTCAAAAGGAGAGTTATATTATGAAGAAGTATTATTTGAAGCGCTTAAAAAAAATCCAGAATTAGCTTTTTTGTATTTGGATCGTTATAAGGATTGGAAAGGTCACTGAGATAAGTCAATTTTGAGAGATATGTTGGAATTTGCTATTTCTCAAAAGCCACAATTAGCTTATACCTATTTGAAAGAGTATGAGGAATTGGTAGATGGAAATGAAAAAATAGCCAAACCACTTTTAGAAAAAGCTACTGAACTGTATCAAAATAAGTTGAACTTTGGTGATCTGTTTTCAAAGAAGCCAGCTAGATGAAATAAAAAAAATCTGATTTTAGTGTTTTTTGAATCTGCTTCTGCCGTAGATAGTAAGAGAACTGGTGGTTTATATGATGTGTTTCCTTGGGTAGATAAGATTTCAGAAGCAGGGGTTTTGTTTACTAATATGTTTGCAAATGGTGCAACTTCTGAGATGGGGCATATTGCTACTTTGATGGGAGTTGAACCAACATTTCTCGGAACTTCGCTGGATACCGGATATGAGAGATTTTCTGGTGTGGTTGAGGGGCTAGGAAGTTTTTTTAAGAATTTGGGGTATAAGACGCATTTTGTGAGTACAGCAAGTTTGGATTTTCTCAATCAAAGAACTTTTTTGAAAAAAGTCTGATTTGATACTTTCTGGGAAGACGGTTATGATGAGTGGAAAAAATATACCTTTAATGCGGCTCCTGATATGGCACTTTATGAGAAAACTTTAGATGTTGTTGCTACTCAGACTTCTCCTTATTTTATTGGTTTGCAGACGATTTCTTCTCATACGCCTTATGCGACTCCTTATGGGAATACTGCTGAGGCAGCATTTCGCTATATGGATCAGAGTTTTGCAAAATTTTATCTCAAGCTCAAGAAAACTTGATTTTTTGAGAATGGAATATTGTTGGTAGTGGGAGATCATCGTAAGATGACACCACTTGGAGGTGATGAATATCGTAAGTGGGGACCTTCTGCTGAAGCTAGAATTGTTGCTTTTATGATTGGAAGTGGGATCAAGGCAGGAGAAATTGATGATAGACTGTATCAACAGACGGATATTTTTTATTCTTTGATGAAAGAGTTTTGATCCGGTGAGGTTCAGGTGTTAGATCAAAGCAATGATATCTTTACTCAAGAGATTACTAGAAATTGGGCGGTCAAAAATTTTACAATCAAGCAGCAGGCTTATGCCTTTAATCTCTCTGGTGATACCGGATTGGTGGATATTCCAAAGAGAGAGTTTACTGAAGATGCCGGAATGTTTGATAAGAAGGCGATAACAAATTATTTGTATCTTGGATTAAAATATCAAAAAAATCAGAATTCTGATGATATTTCTACTTCTTCACAAACTGGAACAAAATCTCAGACAGTGCTGATCTCACATAGAGGGGAGCATAGTGATACGAGTGAAAATTCTTATGCGGCATTTTGGAAAGCCTCAAAATATGATGCAGGAGCTATTGAGTTTGATGTAACACCTACAAAGGACTGAAAATTGGTTGTTTTTCACGGTCCAAAGCTTTATAGCACTACATGTAAGCAAATTCAAAAAGATATTTGTCAGATGACTTATGAAGAGTTGAAGGAATGTAAACTTAGCAATGGTGAAGATATTCGGTTGCTTTCTTCTAGGTTGCCAAAGATGAAACTTTTGGCACCGCTTCTCTTTTTGGATATGAAGATCCCTGAAAATTCTGCATGTAAAGATCTTAATTCTCAAGAACTTTTTGCTCAAGCAAAGGAAATTGTGATGAATAACTCCATGCAGGAGCAAGTAATCTTTTCTAGTGATAATGAAGAATTAACTTCATATTTCTGAAAGGATTCTGATGTGATGACTTCTGTAGATGCTAATTGGAAGGCTGCTTCTCAACTTTTGCCGAGGGGAAATTATATGTATTATATGGCGCCATATCAGGTTTTTACTCCTAATGTTGTCTTGTCGCTCAAGATGATGAAAAACAGACTTGGGCAAAAGATTATTCCGATAGCATATACGGTAAATGATGTAGGAGTATTTAGGAGACTCAAAAAACTTGGTCTAAATTATGTTATGACAGATGAACTTTTGAGACTTGGTGAGGAAGATAAAAAATAATTTGTTTTGTATTATGAATGAAAAAAACTGATTCCGATGATGGAGTCAGCTTTTTTTAGATTGTGAAGATTTTATTGTTTCTAGTCAATATCGTAGGTGAGATATGCCTTTCTAGTGATCTTTAATGTTGTTGCGTCTTTGAGGCTTTCTCCATTATAAAAGCTCTGGTGGTAAAAATAGGTATCAGGATCTGATCCATATTCATCTTCTCTGAGTCCGTATTCTGTCGTTTGAAGGAGCCTTCCAAGTTTTACTCCGAGGATGTTTGCTGTTGCTTCTGCTTGTACTTTAGCATCTTGGAGAGCTAGTTTGCGCGCTTCTTTAACGATTTCTCTAGTATTAGAAACTGATATATCAGCATTTGTTAGACTCCATATTGATTTTTTCTCTAGAAGGCGTAAGACTTCTTCTCAGTTTTTGATAATATTTTCTCCAGTGGAAGTAATTGTTATGAAGATATCACGACAAGGTGCTTCTATGTCTGTTGCTCGACTTGAGCAAGATCAATGGTCACGAAAGTATGTGTATGTTTTCTTTATGCTAAAGTTCAATGGTTGGAGAAGTTGTTCTAGTTTTGTTTTTTCTTTTTCTCGAGCTTGATCTGATAGTGTTTCAGATCCTGTTGTTGCTCATCTGATGTTCATGGAGATAGTATCAGGTTTCACCTCAACTTGTCCTTCGCCTACAACGTTGATTGCTTCTCGTCCTTTGCTAAAGGATTTGACTGAATATATCCCTGAGATACAGATAATCATTACTAAAACTGCGATAAAAATTCTGTCTATAGTTTTCATCAGCTTTTTGATTACGATATAAAAGATAATGAGAGTGTAGCTTTATTTGAGGATAAATCAAGTATAAAGTTAAAAAAAACTTGCATTTGCTAGAGTAAAAGATAAAAAATATATCAGAATTATTTATTCTTTTGTGTGAAGAAGATGACGATAGATATGAAAATGCTTGCTGAGAAATGGCAAAAAAAGTGGAAGGAGTCTGGTGTATATAAGACACAGGAATCAAATGGAAAGCCAAAATTCTATATTTTGGATATGTTTCCATATCCGAGTGGAGCAGGTCTTCATGTTGGTCATCCAAAAGGATATGTAGCATCAGATACGATTGCTAGAAAAAAGATGCTTGAGGGATATAATGTCCTTCATCCGATGGGATTTGATACTTTTGGTCTTGGGACTGAGCAGTATGCAATTGATCATAAGATGAAACCTCAGACTGTAGCTGAACAGAATATTGCTACGTATATTTCTCAGCTTGAAAAGATCGGGTTTACCTATGATTGGGAGAGAAGTTTTAGTACTGCTGATCCTGAGTATTATAAGTGGACGCAAAGTATTTTTCTCAAGTTTTATACTCATTATTATGATGAGGCTGAGGGGAAGGCGAAGCCGATCTCAATCCTTGAAGAAAAATTAAAAAAAGAAGGGAAAACTGATTCAGAAATCAGATTTATTCTCGATAGTGAAAGGTTAGCATATCTTGACTATAAGCCTATTAACCGATGTCCTCACTGTAAGACTGGACTTGCAAATGAGGATCTTGATGATGGAAAGTGTGAGAGGTGTGGAAGTGAAGTAGAACAAAAGCCTATGAGACAGTGGGTTTTGAGGATTACGAAATATGCTCAGAGACTGCTTGATGGGTTAGATACTCTTGATTGGGATGAATCGATGAAAGAACTTGAGAGGAACTGGATTGGTAAGTCTGAAGGAACTCAATTTCAGATGAGGCTTCAGAATTCTGATGATGTCTTCGAGATTTATACAACGAGAATTGATACTGTATTTGGGATGAGTTTTGTTGTGATGGCTCCAGAGCATCCTTTGGTTGAAAAGATTACCACTCCAGAGCAAAAAGAAGCAGTAAGAACCTATCAAGAACAAGCGAAATATAAGACGCAACTTGAAAGGACTGAACTCCAAAAAGAAAAGACCTGAGTTTTTACTGGGGCTTATGCTATCAATCCGTTTAATAATCAAGAAGTTCCGATTTATATTGGAGATTATGTACTTGCTAACTATGGAACAGGAGTAGTTATGGCTGTGCCTGCTCATGATGAGAGGGATTTTGAGTTTGCGAAGAAGTATGGATTGAAGATTGTAGAATGTGTTCAGCCTTTAGTTTCTTTAGAAGAACCGGAATTAGATCAAAGATCAGAATGGTTATATCTTATTTTAAAGGATGCGAAGAGTTGAAAGGTTTTAGTCTTAAAAAATCAGGATGGAGTTTCTTTTCCTGTTGTGGAATTGGAGTGAACAGACTGAGTCTTTTTTACAGCTGCAAATCAGTTTTTTGAAAAAAAATGAATTAAAGCTGAATATCAACATATGCTTGGAGATGCAATTCACTTACAGAGGAAAAATCATTATGTAATTTGGGGAATTGAGTATTTGTGTAATGCTGTACAATGTGAAGGCTCTTTGGACGAGGAAGGTTTGTGTTGGATCGATTGAAAGGATTTGGAGACTAGTATTGATACCCCAAGTGCAAAGCTCTTTTTGGATCGTTTTTTGTATGGAGAAAAAGCTTATACGGAGAAAGGGGTGCTTGTGAATTCTTGACAGTTTTCAGGTTTAAAATCTGATGAAGCAATAGTGAAAATGCAAGCATGGCTCGCTGAACAAGGAATTGGATGAAAGAAAGTGAACTATAAAATCCAAGATCGAGTTTTCTCAAGGCAAAGATATTGGGGAGAACCGTTCCCTGTCGTGTTCTGTGAGGAGCATGGAGTGGTTCCTTTGCAAGAGTCAGATTTGCCTTTATGTTTGCCTGATGTAGAGCATTACGAACCGACAGGAACTGAAGAGGGACCGCTTGCAGAGGTGAAAGACTGGATTGAAACTACATGTCCGATCTGCTGAGAACCAGCTAAGAGAGAGTCTAATACGATGCCAGGATGGGCTGGTTCGAGCTGGTATTGGCTTAGATATATGGATCCTAAGAATTCTGATCAGCTCGTAGCACCTGAGAAAGAGGCGTATTGGGGGATGGTTGATACTTATGTTTGAGGGGCAGAACATGTCACAAGACATATGATTTATGCGAGATTCTGGCAGAACTTTTTGTATGATTTAGGAATTGTATCACATCCAGAGCCATTCAAAAAATATCAAAAAGTCTGACTCATTATGGCTGAAGATGGTCGTAAAATGTCTAAGAGACGAGGAAATGTTGTAAATCCTGATGATATTATTGCTGAATATGGAGCTGATGTCTTGAGAACATATGAAATGTTTATGGGGCCGTTTGATCAGGCGATTGCTTGGAATACTCAAGGTATGAAGTGAGTAAAGAAATTTCTTGATAAGGTAATTGCTCTCTATGATAAAGTGGATATTCAAAGCTCAGAAGAGAATTCTGAGGTTACTACTCTTCTCCATCAAACGATCAAGAAATTGAGTGAAGAGATTGATGATTTCAGATTTAATACTTCTCTATCGCAGCTGATGATATTGGTAAATCGTCTTTGAGAAGAAGAGAAGATATCAAAGCAAACTTTTGAATCTTTAGTGCTTATGCTTGCCCCATTTGCGCCGCATTTGGCTGAGGAATTCTGGAATTTGATGGGGAATGAGTTTTCTATCTTTACTACTGGTAGATGGCCAAGCTATGATCCTGCAAAACTTGTCAGTTCGAGGATTGTATTGCCTGTGCAGTTTAATGGAAAGATGAGGTGAACACTTGAGATTTCTCCCGAGTTGTCTCAAGAAGAGATTTTAGCTATGATTAGGCAAGATGAGAAGCTAGCTAGCTATTTGACAGGAGAGATTAAAAAATGTATTTTGGTTCCATGAAAGATTATTAATATTATTGTATAAAAGAGAAAAAAGTCTGACTTTGGGGTTAGGCTTTTTTGTTATTTTTGTATCGAAGCAACAATGTCTCTTTTGCTTTCCCTTAGTTTTATGAGTAGTCTCTAAAATTTATAGTTGATTTTGATCAGATTTTTCCTACACTTAAGCTCTTAATTTAAGATAGATATATGCAAATAGTATGATTGTAAAAAATAAAAGTCCTTATATTTTAGTAATCTCATGAGGAGGGACGAAAGGGCTGTATGCTTGCTGAATTTTGAAAGCGATTGAAGAAACTTGATTTCAGGAGCAGATCGGAGCGGTATATGGCGTAAGTGCTGGAGCTTTGACTGGAGCGTATTGGTTGAGCTGATGGAAGGCAGAAGATATTTTGGAGAGATTTTTGGAAAGTAATCTCTTTTCTCTGAGAAATATTGCTTTACCACCCAAAGCTTCTCTTTTGAAATCTTCGGTTGTAGCTAAGTTTTTGAAATCTGATTTGAAATCGAGGTTTGAGGATTTGGAAAAGCCTCTTTATGTTGGTGCGACAGATCTTTGGAGTGCTGAGTTTGTTTTGTATCAAAGTTGAGAACTCTGGAAGCCTGTTTTATGAAGTATGTCGATTCCTGGGGTATTTGCAGCTGTTGAGTATGATGGGAGAATGCTTGTAGATGGAGGGGTTTTGTGCAACTTTCCGATTGCTCAAGCTAGAGAGCAATATCCTGATGCCGAGATAATTGGGATTCAGCTTGGAAAGTTTGAAAAAAATCAAAAGGTAAAAAGTTTGATTGATAATGTTTTGCTTTCTTATCAGGTAATGTCTGCTGGGCATTTAATCCCAAATCTTGATCAGGTTTCTTGTCTTTTTGATAAGAGTTTGGAGATTGGAATTCTTGAGAGTTCTGAGAGTAAAATTAGGGAGTTTTTTGAGCAGGGGTATCAAGATGGACTTGAGATTTTTAGTAAAATGTAGTTGATATGTGATTTTTTAGGAGGTGGTTTAAAAAACAAAAATCTGATCGTATGGTATTGGTGATTTCAGGTGGTGGAATGAGAGGTTTTTATGGACTCTGAATATTAAAAGCATTAGAAGAACTTGGACTCAAACAAAAGATTGATACGCTCTATGGTGTGAGTATTTGAGGACTGATCAGTGCATATCGAGCGGCTGGATATTCTGCTGATGAAATTATGCACAAGATATTGCATTCAGGTTTTTTTTCTCCTTGGAAGAATCTTAATCTTTTTACTAGGAAATCATTGCTTTCTAATACTTTGATAGAAAAGAATATATTACACGATTTGCCCTCAAATTTTGAGGATTTACAGATACCAGTTCATATTTTTTGTAGTGATATTTTTGCTGGGCAGTCTGTTCAATTTTCTAGCGGAAATTTGCTTTCTCCGCTTTTGGCTACTGTCGCAATTCCTTGAATTTTTCCAGCTGTTGAATATCAAAAAAAGACTCTGGTTGATGGTGGAGCGACTTGTAATTTTCCGGTTTCCTTTGCAAAAAAGGCTTACCCAAATCATCATATTATCGGAGTTTCTCTCAATAAATACCAGCCAAAAAAATCTGAATTGAAAAGTTTAGTTGACTCAATTATTCTTTGATTTGAGTTGTTGATGAGGAGAGATATTCTGGTTCAGGGAGCGCATGCGGATACCTTTATCTGTAGAAAGCTGAATTCTGGTGTTTTAGAGATGAAAAAAGAGAAGCTACACAAAATATTTTTGCAGGGGTATCATGATGGGCTTGAACAGTTGCAGGATTTAGTTGATAAAAAAGCGAAATAATGAAGTTCAGTGCTCTAGAGGTTCAACAATTACAGGATAAGATATTGAATTGGTATGCTCAATATGGGAGAAAATTGCCTTGGAGGTTGACTCAGGATCCTTATTTGATTCATATTTCTGAGGTAATGAGTCAGCAAACGCAGGTGGATCGCGTGATTCCTTACTGGGAGAAGTGGAGAAAAGTCTTGCCAGACTATCAAAGTTTAGCCCAGGTTAGTAAGTCTGATTTACTAACTCTTTGGTCTGGACTTGGATTTAATTCTAGGGCTTTGAGGTTGCAAAGTTGTGCACAGGCTGTTGTTGAGAAGTATTGAGGTGTTTTGCCTCAGAGTAGAGAAATGCTCTTCGATTTGCCATGAATTGGTCCGTATACTGCAAGTGCGATTTGTGCATTTGCATGGAATCAGCCTGAGCCAGTCATTGATACTAATATTAGAAGAGTTTTGATTTTCTTGCTTGGTTTAGATGAAGAGATTAGTTTAAAAGAGCTTGAGGTTCTTGCAAGAGAGTTGATTCCAGTATGAAGAAGTAGAGATTGGCATAATGCATTGATGGATTATGGGGCGGTTCATCTTACTGCGAGAAAAACTAAGATCAAATCTCTCTGAAAACAGAGTAAATTTGAATGATCAGATAGAGAGGTGAGGTGATGGATTTTGAAGTATCTAACAAGAGAAAAGAAAAAACTGACTATTGCTGAAGTTCAGAATGAGTTCCCGACTAAAGATATAGTTAAAATTCTTGATATAATGATAAAAGATGGTCTGGTGCAAGTTCAAAAAAATCAGATTTTTATTGAGTAATATGATGATATCATGCTTACGTTTATTCCTACTCCAATTGGTAATAAGGAGGATATTACCCTTAGGGCTTTGAGGCTTTTGAAGGAGTTGAAGTACTTAATTTGTGAGGATACGAGAACGACAAAAAAACTTTTACAAATGTATGAGATTGATTATTCGGATAAAGAGTTTTTCTCGCTTACGAGTTTTACTGATAAGGGGAAGCTTGCTCACTATGCTAATTTGTTTAGAGAAAATGAGGTAGGAATGCTTTCTGATGCTGGGACTCCAGGGCTCTCAGATCCTGGGAAGATGCTTGTTCAGATTTGTCAAAATGAATGATTGAAGTATTCTATTCTTCCTGGGGCAAATGCACTTGTTCCATCTATCGTGGCGGCAGGTTTTGATACTTCGGAGTTTGTGTATATTGGCTTTTTACCTCAGAAAAAGGGGCGTCAAACTGCTCTGAAAACTATGATTTCAAGAGATGTCCCAACTTTTTTTTATGAATCAGTACATAGGATGGGGAAATTGATTGAGGAACTTCATGAGCTTAATTTTGATGGGAAAATTGCGATTGCTAGAGAGGTGAGTAAACTTTTTGAAGAATATCAGACTTTTGAGTTTCTTGAGCTTTGGGATTTGTATCAGGCGGGAAAACTTGTTTTGAAGGGGGAGTTTGTGGTTTGAGTATGTCCGAAGTAGGGATTTTTGAATTAGTGTTTTTTTATAGTTGTATGATTTTTCTGCTACTAATATAGTTGTGTCATCTTCTGTCTATAAAATATGTGAAAAAAGGAGGAAAATCAGATTTTTGTGGGTATTTTTGCTTTGTTCGATCTGGATTTTGAAGAATTTTGATTTTTCTCTTGCATTTTATGTTCAAATTCATATAAACTCACTTGCTCTTTTTGAGCCAAGGTAGCTCAGTGGTAGAGCAGAGGCCTGAAAAGCCTTGTGTCGGCAGTTCGATTCTGCCTCTTGGCACCACTTTGTAAAAGACTATATAGAATGGGCGTGTAGCTCAGGCGGTTAGAGCGCACCTCTGATAAGGGTGAGGTCGGTGGTTCGAGTCCACCCACGCCCACCATTCTAAAAAGTGAATTTTCGGGAATTAGCTCAGATGGCTAGAGCGCTTGGTTTGGGACCAAGAGGTCGCGAGTTCGAGTCCCGCATTCCCGAGGTTATGTATGTATAAATCTTTTTGTATACTTCTTGCTGTTGCGAGGTTTAGATACAATGAGATGTGGTTTTGAGATAGGGTTGATAGCTATGTCTTTGTGATGTATGACTGTCAAATGATCAAAATCAACTTTTTTTTTGAAAATCTCTTGCAATTGTCAAGAAGATTCATATAGTATGTAGGTATGTTTATTATTTTAGTTTATTAAACAGAAATTACTATGGCTACTAAACCACACGTAAATGTTGGAACTATTGGTCACGTTGATCACGGTAAGACAACATTGACTGCTGCTCTTACAGCTGTTGCTTCAACTAAAGGGTATGCAAAATTTACAGCGTATGATCAGATTGATAACGCTCCAGAAGAGAAGGCAAGAGGTATTACTATTGCTTCTAGACATGTAGAATATGAAACTGATAACAGACATTATGCTCATATTGATTGTCCAGGTCATGCTGACTATGTAAAAAATATGATCGTTGGTGCTGCTCAGATGGATGGAGCTATTTTGCTTTGTTCAGCTGTTGATGGACCAATGCCTCAGACAAGAGAACATATTCTTTTGGCTAAGCAGGTAAATGTTCCAAAGATTGTTGTATTCTTGAATAAATGTGATATGGTTGATGATCCTGATATGATCGACCTTGTTGAAGAAGAAATCAGAGAACTTTTGAAGAGTAACGGATTTGATGAAAATGCTCCTATTATTAGAGGTTCTGCTCTTAAGGCTGTTGAGAATCCTAACGATGAAGCTGCTGCAAAGCCTATTTGGGAGCTTTTTGAAGCTTTGGATACTTATATTCCAGTTCCTGAGAGAGATAATCAGAAGCCTTTCTTGATGCCAGTTGAGGATGTATTCTCTATTAAGGGTAGAGGTACTGTAGCAACAGGAAGAATTGAAAGAGGTATTGTTAAGATGAATGATGAACTTGAACTTCTTGGTCTTGGTGCTGATCCTTTGAAGACTGTAGTTACAGGTATTGAAATGTTCCACAAAGCTTGGAATGAAGCAGAAGCTGGAATGAATGTTGGACTTTTGCTTAGAGGTGTAGATAAGGATGCTATTGAAAGAGGACAGGTTCTTGCAAAGCCAGGAACTGTAAAGACTTTCAAGAAGTTTGAAGCTGAGGTGTATGTACTTAAGAAGGAAGAAGGAGGAAGACATACTCCATTTATGAGTGGGTATAGACCTCAATTCTTTATGGGAACTACAGATATTACAGGAAATATCGAACTTGCTCCTGGTGTAGAAATGATTATGCCTGGTGATAATGCAAAGATTATTGTTGAACTTATCTATCCAGTTGCTATGGAAGATGGAATGAGATTTGCTATTAGAGAAGGAGGTAGAACTGTGGGTGCTGGAGTTGTTACAAAAGTACTTGAATAGTTTATAGAAAAAAATAAAAGACAGACCTTGGAAAAGGTTTAAAATCAGTTTTTCTGGGGTCTGTTTTCTTAATATTTATTTTTAATCGAGAGTGTATATGTCTGCTGTAAAAAAAGATCAGAGTCCAAAGTTGAGAATTAAATTGAAGAGTTATGATGTGAGAATGTTGGAGTCTTCTGTTTCTAAAGTTGTAGGGCTTTTGGTAAAATCAGGTGCTCAGATTAAGGGACCTATTCCTTTGCCAAAGAAAAGGAAGGTGTATACTGTTTTGAGATCAAACTTTAAGTTTAAGAAATCTAGAGAACAGTTTGAGAGAATTTCTTATACAAGAGTAGTTGATGTTGTAGAGAGTGGTTCAAAGACTATGGAATATCTACAGAATCTATCTATTCCAGTAGGAGTTCTTGTTGATGTTAAGGTTTTTTAAGTTAAAGTATTATAAAATACGAATTACGAATTGTGGGTATACTTATTCGTAATTGGTAATTTGTACTTTGTTTTTAATTGATCAGGTTTTATGATTATGTCTAGTACTAAAGGAGGAATTGTTGTTTCAAAACAAGAAATGACAAAGATGTGGATTGATGATAGATTTGTTCCTGTAACTCTTGTAAAGCTTCTTCCTCAGGAGATTATCAGATATAAGACTCATGAGAAGGATGGATATGTTGCAGCAGTTGTTGGTGTTGAGAAGAAAGAACTAAACAAGGAAAAAGGACAGAAGGTTGCTTATGGTATGGTTACTGAATTTCCTGTAGATGATAACTTTCTTTCTGCTCATCAGGCTGGTGAAAGTTTGGATGGGGCTCTTTTTGATGGAGTGGCTACTATTTCTGTAACTGCTTATTCTAAGGGAAAGGGGTATCAAGGAATGGTAAAGAGATGTAATATTAAGTGAGGTCCTGCTACTCATGGACATAAGTTTACAAGAAGTGGTGGTTCAAAAGGTAATAGAAAGCCTAGAAGAACCATGAAAGGACATCCACATGCAGGGCATATGGGTGCTGAGAAACTTACTATTAAGAGAATTCCACTCTTGAAGGTTCTTGATAGAGGTGATGAAAAGCTTATGGTAGTTAAAGGATCTTTGCCAGGTGCTAGAAATTCTAAACTAAAATTCTTCGTAGAGTAGTTTTTATGATATTATTCTTAATCTAAAATGGTATATTCTGTTGATGTGTATGATAAGAATGGAAAGGTTGCTTCAAAGTTTGATTTTAATGGAGATGTTTTTGCTGATGAAAAGGTAAATCAATCTCTAATTCATGAATATCTTTTGCTTCAGGCTGCTAATGCTCGTAATGTTATTGCTAGTACAAAGACTAGAGCTGAGGTTTCTGGGTCTGGTAGAAAACTTTATAAGCAAAAGGATACTGGTAATGCTAGAGTTGGAGATAAAAATTCTCCAATTAGAAGACATGGAGGGGTTGCTTTCGGTCCTACTTCTGAAAGAAATTTTGAAAAGACTATGACAAAAAAAGCTAGAAAGTTGGCGCTTAATGGTTTGTTGACTCTTAAGTTGAAAGATAATGCTGTTTCAGGATTAGATCTTGATACTATGGCTCCTAGTACTAAGTCTGCTATTTCTCTTTTGTCTACTATGGGACAGAGTGGAAAGAAGGTGTTGCTTGTTTTGGATAAGAAAGAGGATGGTATTGTAAAGTCATTTAGAAATATTGAAGGTGTGAAATATTTGTTGGTGGATTATCTTAATCCTTATGATCTTATGAATGCAGATGCTGTTGTGTTCTTAAAACCAGCATTAGAAATTGTGAATCAGGCTTAACTTTATTAAAATATTTATGTTTTTTGTTACAACATTATGACATTTAAAGAGAAATTGCAGAGAAGAGCTAGAAAAAATACTGCTACTAAGGCTCTTGTAAAGTTTAGTCCTTATGACATTATTTTGGCTCCTGTTTTGACTGAAAAATCTTACAGACAGCAGGAATTAGCTAATAAATATGTATTTAAGGTACATAATGATGCTAATAAGAATGATGTTGATGTAGCTATTCAATATCTTTATAAGGTTAATCCTGTGAAGATTAATATTGTGAATACTGCATTCAAGGGAAGAGAGAGAAGAAAGCTTGTAAAGAGAGCTTTCAAGAAGGCTATTGTGACTCTTGGAAAAGATCAAAAGATTGAATTTGCTGTATAAGAATTATTTAGTATTGTAAGTATGTGATTTAGATGGCTGTAAAAAAGTATAAACCCTACACTCCTTCTAGAAGGTTCATGATTGGTTATGATTTTTCAGAGATTACTTCAAAGAGACCTGAAAAATCTCTTACAGTAACACTTGGAAGAACTGGAGGTAGAAATAATCAGTGAAGAATTACTTCTAGATTTATGGCTGGAGGTCATAAGAGGCTTTATAGAATCATTGATTTCAAGGGATATAATAAGTTAGATATTCCTGCAAAGGTGGCTTCTATTGAGTATGATCCATATAGAACTGCTAGAATTGCTCTTCTTAACTTTGTTGATGGAGAGAAGAGATATGTATTGGCATGGAAAGGTATTGTTGTAGGGCAGAAGGTTGCTAATGGTCTTTCTAGTGAAATTGCTCCTGGAAATAGAAAGCAACTTAAGGATATTCCAGAAGGTATGAATATTTTCAATCTTGAGATTACTCCTTTTTCTGAAGGAAAGCTTATTAAGTCTGCTGGTTCTGTAGCTACTATTGCTGGTAGAGATGAAGCTTTGAGGGTTGTGTTTGTAAAAATGCCATCTGGAGAAGTTAGAAAGTTTAACGAGAATTGTTGGGCTACTATTGGAGAAATTTCTAATGGAGATCATAAAAATGTTGTTATTGGTAAGGCTGGTAGACAAAGATGGCTTGGTAGAAAACCAAGAGTTCTTGGAAAGAATATGAACCCAGTAGATCATCCGCTTGGAGGATGAGAGGCTCACTCTCCTATTGGTTCAAAGAGAGGACCTAAGTCATTTAGTGGAAAGCTTGTTTCTTCTGGAATGAAGACAAGAAAAGGAAAGAAATGGTCTGATAGATTTATTGTTTCAAAGAGAAAATAATTTTTTGGAAAGGATTTTATTTGTATATATTTTGTTAAATGGCTAGATCTCTTAAAAAAGGTTTCTATGTAAATGAGAAATTGATGAATAAGCTTCTAAAGATGAACGAAACTGGAGATAAGAAAGTAATTAAGGTTTGGGATAGAGCTTGTCATATCGTGCCAGAAATGATTGGATATACTTTTGCGGTACATAATGGGAAACAATTTGTGACTGTTTATGTGACTGAAGATATGCTCGGACATAGATTGGGTGAATTTGTTCCTACAAGACTCTTTAGAGGACATCCTTTCTAATTAAATTCAGGTTTTTCTGAATGTGTATTTAACTATTAAATCTTATGGTATTATGAGTAAACAGGTTACAGCAGAGTTGAGATATGCACTTTGCTCAGAGAAAAAGATGAATCTTGTAGCAGATCTTGTAAGATGAAAATCTGTTGTTAAGGCATTGGATATGTTGGAGTATATGCCTAAGAAGGGAGCTAAGGTACTCTATAAGCTTGTAAAATCAGCTGCAGCTAATGCGGTACATAATGATAAAATGGAGCTTGATACTCTTGTTATTGATAGAATTTATGTTGGAAGAGGTCCAAAGATTAAGAGAGTTAGATTTGTTTCTAGATCAAGAATTAGTCATTATGAGAAATATAGATCTTATGTAAAAGTTGTTTTAAATACTAAGTAGTTTGTGAATATGTGACAAAAGGTAAATCCAATAGGAATGAGAGTTGGAATTATGAAATCACGACCATCTGAATGGTTCGCAAAGACAAGAAGACTATCTGCAGATTTCTTTGTTGAAGATATTAAAGTGAGAGATTTTTTGGAAAAGAAGCTTGCTAGATCTGGTGTGGCTAAGGTTGTGATTAGAAAGACTCTCAAAGAAGGTGAAATTATTCTTTTCGCATCAAAGGTTGGTGTTATTATGGGAAAAAATGGTGAAAAGATTAAGGCTTTGGAAGAGGAATTGACAAAGAAGTTTGGTAAGCCTTTTAAGATTACTATCAAAGAAGTAAGAACTCCTGAACTTTCTGCTAAGATTATGGCTGAATACATTGCTTCTCAACTTGAGGCTAGAATGCCGTATAGAAAGGTTGTAAAACAAGTACTTTCTAGAGTAATGGAGAAGGGGGCAAGTGGTATTAAGATTCAGATCGGAGGAAGACTTGGAGGTACTGATATTGCTAGAAGTGAAAAGTTTATTGATGGTAGAGTATCTTTGCAGACTTTTAGATCTGATATTGATTATCATTATCTTCAGGCTATGACTAAGTACGGAGTACTTGGAATTAAGGTTTGGATTGAAAAGTGAGTACTTACTGGTACAAAGAAGAAAGCAAAGAAAACTCTGAATTTAGACTAATTTTTAGTCAGTTGATATTGGTTCAGATTTGGTATATTTTTTAATTGAGATTTGTTATTATCATGTTGTTGACTCCAAAAAAATGGAAATATAGAAAGCAAATAGTTCCATCATTGAAAGGAAAAAGTGCTAGAGGAAACTATGTAGCATTTGGAGAATATGGGCTTAAGGCTACTACTAGTGGATACCTTACTAATAAGCAACTTGAGGCTGCCAGAAAGGTTATTGTTAGACATACAAGAAAGGTTGGTCAGCTTTGGATGAGAGTTTTTCCTGATACTCCTATTACTAAAAAAGGACTTGAAATGCCGATGGGATCTGGAAAGGGAGATGTTGATATTTATGCAGCTCCAGTAAGAAAGGGAAAGATCGTATTTGAACTTTCAGGACTTTCTAGGGAGTTAGCTGAACAGGTAATTATCAGTGCTGCGAAAAAGTTGCCAATTAAGGCAAGATTTGTAGCGAAGGGAGAGATTAAGTAATATTTTTATACCACTAAAGTGTTTTTGAGATGAAAGGAACTGGTTTGTTTATGAAAGAACTTATTTCTAAGGATGTGAAGGGGTTGGTTGCTATGAGAAAACAATTGAAGCAGGAACTCTTTGAACTAAGAATGAAAAATAGCGTGAGAGCACTTAAGGAAACTCATAAAATCGGAGACTTGAGAGTTAAGATCGCTAGAATCAATACTGTTTTACAATCTAAGATTAATGCATAATGACAATTATCGGTGAAAAAAATATTAAGGAATTGATTGGAGAGGTTGTAAGTGATAAGATGAACCAGACTTGTGTTGTTTTGGTAAAGTCTGTAAAAATGCATCCTATTTACAAGAAGAGATTTGTTGTAAGAAAGAAGTATTTTGCACACAATGCTGAAAATAAGGCACAGGTAGGAAACACTGTAAAGATTAGATTGGTAAAACCTATCTCTAAGATGAAGAAGTGGAATATTATAGAGGTATTATAGTTTTAGATTGTTTAGTTTTTGAGAATGTTGCAACAAGAATCTTTGGTTGTGGTTGCTGATAACACCCAAGCAAAAAAGGCAAAAATTATCAGAGTTTTGAAAGGATCTTCTGGAAGAATCGCTAGAGTTGGAGATAGAGTTGTTGTTGCTATTAAGGAGGCAACTCCTGCGGCTTCAGTAAAGAAAGGACAGGTTTGTCAAGCTGTTGTTGTAAGGACAAAAAAGGAAATTGCTAGAAAGGATGGTACTTATATCAGGTTTGCTGATAATGCTATTGTTCTTCTTACAAAGGATGCTAAAGGAAATATGAATCCTATTGGTAAGAGAGTTTTCGGACCTGTTGCAAGAGAGCTTAGAGAAAATTATAGAAATATTACTAATATGGCGGAAGAAGTTTTGTAATAGCGTATTAAATTTATTTGTAATTGTATTATCTAATGAAAAAGCTTAGAAAATCTGATCCAGTAATTGTTATTTCAGGTAAGTCTAAAGGTGCGGTTTCTGTAATTGAAGCTGTAGATGGAGATATGGTTTACCTTAAGGATGTAAATGTTGTAAAGAAGGCTGTGAAATGACAAGGATTTGTAAAGAAGACTTTGCCTTTGCATGTATCAAATGTGGCTTACTATCTTGCAGACCAAAAGGTTGCTACTAAAATTGCTGTAGAAGTAAATAAGGATGGAAAGAAGGTAAGAAAGGCTAGGAAAAATGGAAAGGTTATTGATTAGTTGTTTTAAATATTTTTGATTGTTTAGGTATGAAAAAATCTGAATTGTTTGCAAAACTTAAGGATCATTTGCAACTTAAGAATATCAATCAGGTTCCAAAGATTGACAAGGTGATCGTTTCTATGGGAATCGGTTCTTTGGTGACAAGAAAGGGACATAAAGATTTTGAAGAATTTGAAAAGAATTTGATCAGAATTACTGGTCAGAAGCCTGTATTGATTAAGTCTAAGAAGGCTATCTCTAACTTTAAACTTAGAGAAGGAATGCCTGTAATGCTTAAGGTTACTTTGAGAGGAGTAAGAGCTTACGATTTCTTGGATAGGTTTGCAAAGATGGTTTTGCCAAGAATTAGAGATTTTAGTGGAGTTTCTAAGAAGAATTTTGATCCTAAGGGAAATCTAAATCTTTGACTTCAGAATTATAATATTTTTCCTGAACTTGGAGTTGATGATGTAAATCTTCCAATGGGACTTCAGCTTACAATTGTAAGTACTGCAGGTACTCCTGAGGCATCTCAAGCATTGCTTCAAGAGATTGGATTCATCTTTAAGTAAAATTATTTATATTTATCATTTGTTATCTGATGGCAAGAACTGCATTAAAAGCTAAACAATGAAAAATGTTTGAAAAGAGGTTTGTTAAAGGAGAAAAACTAGAACAACCAACAAAGTATTACAATAGATGTAGGCTTTGCGGAAGATCTAAGGCTTATATTAGAGATTTTGGTATTTGTAGAGTATGTCTTAGAAGATATGCAAGAGACGGTTTGATTATGGGACTTAAGAAGGCTAGTTGGTAATAGTTTGTTTTATTTTATGAATTGTACTGATAAAAATGAGTTATGTTAATGCACCAGTTCATGATTTGTTGATAAGGATAAAGAATGCTTATATGGCTAGAAGAACTACAGTAGATGGAGTTGTTTACTCAAAGTTTAAGGCTAATATTCTTGATCTTTTGAAGCAATATGGGTTTGTTAAGGATTTTTCAATCCAGGGAACTGACTCTAAAAAGGAGATTTCTATTGAATTGAAAAAAGTGGTAAATCCTGTGAATGATATTCCTTCTGTAAAGTTCTATTCTAGGCCATCTAGACCTTGGTATGTTGGATATAAAGATCTAAAGAGTGTTGCTGGAGGAAAGGGACTTGGAATTATTTCAACAAATCAGGGACTTTTGCCAGCGCATGTGGCTAAACAGAAGAAATTAGGAGGTGAATTAATTGCTGAGATTTATTAATATATGCCTAATAGATTACTTTACTATTTAAAATTGCGATTCGATGTCAAAAATTGGTAAGAAACCTCTAAATATTCCACAAGGAGTTGAGGTTGAATTAGCTGAAGGATTAGTTAAGGTAACAGGTCCTAAAGGGACTTTGTCTTGGAACTTTCCTCACGGAGTAAAAATCGAAAAAAATGAATCAGAATTGACTTTTTCTATTCTTTCTGATGAGTATAAAAATCTTTGGGGATTGGCAAGAACTTTGACTGCTAATATGGTAGAATGAGTTTCTAATGGATACGAAAAGAAACTCCTTATTATTGGAGTAGGATATTCTGCTAAGTTAGAAGGTAGAACTTTGGTGCTTTCACTTGGATTTGCTCATAAGGTTAATTTCCCACTTCCAGAAGGAATTGATATGAAGGTTGAACAGGATCCTAAAGGAAATACTGTTATCTTTGTTTCAGGTATTAGTAAGGAACTTGTTGGTGAGGTTGCAGCTAAGCTTAGATCTCACAAGAAGCCTGAACCATATAAAGGAAAGGGAATCAGATATTTTGATGAGTATGTTAAAATTAAGCCAGGAAAATCTGCTAAGAAATAATAGCTATTGAATGTAATTTTACATTATTATATGTTTATTGTTATGAGTTATTTGAAGAATAAGCTTCAAGAGAAGATTAGAAAGTATTTGAGAAGAAAAAATAGAGTAAATACTAAGATTAAGAATCTTCATCCTGAATATAGACTTTTGGTAGAGAGATCTAATCTCTATGTGTCTGCTCAGGTACTTGATGCACAAGGAAATGTAGTTGCAGTGTCTTCAGATAAAACTGCATCAGGAGCGACTAAGACTCAAAGAGCTGAAGCTGCAGGAGCAAGTTTTGCAGAAGTTCTTAAGGGAAAAGGTGTAGAAAAGATCGCTTTTGATAGAAATGGATATTTGTACCATGGAAGAATTAAGGCGTTCGCTGATGGTTTGAGAAAAGGAGGAATTCAGTTTTAAGTTTTCTTTTGAAATACTATTTATCTATATAAATTACTATGTCTATGAGACCAGAAAGAGATACTAGAAGAGAAAAGCCAAAGAAGGAATTTGATGAATTGCTTTTGGAGGTAAGAAGAGTTACGAGAGTGACTACTGGAGGTAGAAGGCTTTCTTTTAGAGCAACAATTTTGATTGGAAACAGAAAGGGGAAAATCGGACTTGGTATTTCTAAAGGAAATGATGTGGCTAGCGCTGTTCAGAAAGCTTCTCATGAGGCTTACAAGAATATTTTTGAAGTGCCATTGACAAAGAATGATACTGTTCCGTATCCTATTTCTATGAAGTATAAGGCTTGTATTGTAAAGCTTTTGCCTGCTTCAGAGGGTACTGGACTTAAGGCTGGTTCATCTATCAGATCTGTATTGGAACTTGCTGGATATTCAAATATCCTTTCAAAGATGGTAGGTTCAAATAATAAGCTTAATAATGCATTAGCAACTATTCAGGCTTTGTCTGCATACAAACATGCTGATTATTTTACAGCACTTAAGGGAGATAAGAAGGAGGAAGCTGTTTCTGAAGTAAAAGAGGCTCAAGTAGAAGCTTCAGCAACTGAGGAAAAGGCTCCAGCTAAGAAGGCTGCTCCAAAGAAGACAGCTGATGCTGCAAAAAAGGCTCCAGCTAAGAAGGCTAGTGCAAAGAAGGCTGAAAAAGCTGAGTAGTCAGGTTTTTACTCTTTATGATAATGATACACATGAAACTTCATAGTTTGGTGAGAAGTAAGGGTCTAAAAGACAAACTTAATAGAAGAGGTAGAGGTAATGCTTCTGGAAGAGGAAATTTTTCTGGAAGAGGATGTAATGGTCAAAAGGCAAGAAGTGGACATTCTATGAAGCCTTTCTTTGAAGGAGGACAGACTTCTGTAGTACAGAGAATGCCTAAACATAGAGGATTCAAGAGATATTATAAGCTTGTTGAACTTTATGAAGTGCTTAATTTGGCTACTCTTGAAAAGGATACTAGAGTTACAGATATTGTAAGTAAGCCAGTTCTTGTTGAATTAGGATACCTTCATTCAACTGAAGATAAGGTTAAGATTCTTGGAAATGGAGAATTGACTAAGGCATTGTCTTTTGAAGGAATTGAGCAATTTTCAGACTCTGCTAAGCAAAAAATTCAAAATGCTGGTGGAAATATTAAATAATTCGTAGAATAATCTATTATACACTAGAATATGAGAAGCACGAGTACTGAGTTACCGTGCTTTCTTCTTTACTGGTGGCTCTTGGTGTTTTGCTTGACATACTAGAGGAAATAATTATTACTATCAGGTATACTTTAACTTATTATTTCATGAGAATGAAGGGTGTTAAAAGTTTTTCAAAAAAACTTCGTGAAGTCTTTATGAATAAGACTATTAGAAACAAGATTCTCTTTACTTTAGCTATTTTAGCGGTATATAGACTCTTGGTGTTTATTCCTGTTCCATTTGCAGATATTGGAGCGCTCCTCTCTCATACTTTAGGAGGGACATCTGACTATGGATATTTCGTAATGTTGCTTTGAGGGGCATTAGATCAGTTTTCTTTTATTGCTATTGGTATCTCTCCATATATTACTGCTTCGATTATTATGCAGTTGGCTGGAGTCGTTATACCTGCAGTTGAGGAACTTAGTGAACAAGGTGAAGTTGGACAAGCTAAGATTAACCAATATACAAGATATTTGACTCTTCCTCTTGCATTTTTGCAGGGAATAGGATCAGTGTATTTGATTAATAGTATGCTTGGTGGGGCTGTGATTGATACTTCTCTTGTTAATGTACTTTTGGCTGGATTCACTATGATGGTTGGTTCTATTATGTTGATGTGGCTTGGAGAACTTATTACAAGTAAGGGGATCTCAAATGGTATTTCAATGCTAATCTTTGCTTCAATCGTAGCTGGAATTACTCAGCAGTTGTATTCATCATTTGCTACTGCTCAGAGTGTTTGGGGAATGCTTATGTTTGTGTTGGTGATTGTATTGGTACTTGTGATTCTTTCTATCTTTATTCTAAAGTCTGTGAAGGAGATCCCTATTATTTATGCTAAGCAAGGAAAAGCTCAGCAGTCTTCTTCTTTGCCAATTCCTCTTAATCCAGTAGGAATGGTGCCTATTATCTTTGGTATGGCATTTGTTTCATTCCCATACCTCTTGGCTAAGTTAGTTACTCAATTTAATCCAGCAAATGTGAAATTAGTAGCAGTTGCTCAGTGGGTAGAGACTCATTTTAATATCTACTCTGCAAATCCTGGAGTTTGGGCTATCTTTGCTTATGTGATCTTCATCGTGTTGTTTACTTTCTTTTATGCGATGATTACCTTTAGCCCAGATAAGATCTCTGATAATATTCAGAAAAGAGGTGGTTTTATCCCATCTATTAGACCTGGAAAAGCTACAGCTCAATATATTAATAAAATTTTGATGCATCTTTGCCTCTGGGGAGGTTTAGGACTTGCTTTGATTGGTATCTATAGTTATATTCTAAAGTGGATTCCTTTTGTTCAGACTATTGTTGAAGCTGTTGGATCGTTGCCAACTGTAGTGACTGGTTCAGGAGTGATTATTATTGTAGGAGTTGTTCAAGAAATCGTGAATAAGATTGAAGGAGAACTTGTTATGAAGAAGTATGAAGCTTACGAATAATTTGATTTTAAAATATAGAAAAGACTGACCTTAGAGTCAGTTTTTTTTGTTCTTTTTTATACTGAAATATATTATATCATAAAATATAGAAAAGGCAAGCATTAAATGTATGGGATTTTTTGAAAAAGATGACAAATATTTTTTTTGCTGTATAATTATCTATGAAGAATTTTATATCATAGTGGTTATGAAAGATGACGAAAAAGGAGTATATCATTACCTTTCTAGATAAAGTGAAAGATATCTGGGAACCGGCAAGAGGATTTGCTGTACTGATGAGGTATGATATTTTTAATGATCAGCAGATTGATACTTTCTTTGAGCTATTTAAGAGTGTTGTACATTCGACAAATGATCAGCAGAGAAAGAGGAAACTCCAACTTGCGATTGATAATATTGAAGCAATAAAAAGGAAGGAAAAGAAGTCAGAATCAATCCACTTTGAAAGAGATTTGGATGCGATCCTTACTGAGGCATAATTATTCCCTAAGTATATATCTATTTTTATGATTTATTGTATATTAAGATGAGTAATCCAGAAATTAAAAGAGCTGAGGATATTAAGAGAGAGCTTTATCTCGGCGCTGAGAAGGCTAAGAATACAGAGGAGTTAGCTGCAGAAAAGATTGATCAAAAGGATGTAGACAAATTGAAAGCAATTTTGGAGGACGAAGATTTTAGAAAAACTCTCCAAGAAGAACTCAATAAGAGTGATTCAAAAATCAGGGACCTTTTGAATAAGACTTGAAATCAAGTACTCCTTTTAACTAAGGTTTATAATCAAGTTAAGAATAAAGAGGATAAGGCAGAAGTAGCTCTTCTTTTTGACAAGCTTGGAATTTATGATAGATATAACAAGGCACAGATATCTATTCAAGAGTCTCTTTTTGATAAATCTCAGAAGCTGAATAGATTAAAAGATAAGAAATCTGATGAATATAAGAATTTGGCCAAAGAAATTAAAGAATTAGAGGACCTTCAGAGGGACTTGTCTGAGGAGCTTTCATGACTACAGAAGAGTATTGGGAAGAAGCTTGCTCTCCTTCAAAGTGATATCTCTGTTGATGCTAATTCTCTTGCAGGGCAGAATAGATTGAACAAAGAGGATGGGCAGAAAGAGCGTAAGGGAGGAAGTTGGTTTAATGAAAGTGATACTTTTAAGGCTCAGAGAGAATTTAGGGAGAAAATCTTTAAAAGGTTGAAGTCTCCTAGTGATGAAACAGATTTTCATTTTTCTAGGCATGAAAGGAAGACCTTTAGGCAGTTTGCTGGAGTGGTAAATGATGTGATTGATCATTCAATTAAGGCGATAGAAAAGTCAGATTTATCTGATACTGAAAAAGCGAATATTCAGGTAGGAAAGACAAAAAATTGAGTTTATGTAGAAAAGTTTATCTTGGATAAATGTCATGAAGGTGCATTTGTTGGGAAGAGTGATCAGGAGATTATAGATATTTTTAAGGAGGAAGGTTTAGTGATTAGAGATGAGAGTTTTGTCGGTGGGCTTTTGGGTGAGAGAGGAACCGACTTCTTAGATGAAATTAATGCTGTTTATAGATGAAGTCATGATACAGCTCAAAGTGTGGAATATCAGTGAGGATCAAATCTTAGAGAGATGTTTGATACTATTAGAGATACTGGTTCTTTTCAAGGGGCAATCAATACTTTTTCTAAAAAGATAGAAGATGCTGATCAAGTACGAAATATTGATCAAAATAAGCTTAAAACTAAGCAAAAGGACGCAAAAGCTGAAGCAAAAGCGGATTGGGAAAATGAAAGAAAAAGCTGGAAGGAAAATCATGAAAAATGGATATCTGATAAAAATACGGAAATAGCTAAGAAAGAAGAACTACTTAAAAATGAGAAAGATTCTGCTAAGCAGAAGGTACTGAAGGATGAAATCAAAACATTGAAGCGTGAGAGAGACCATGAAGGACCTAAAAAGCCGAAGAAAAAAGATCTTAGGAAGATGATAGATGTTGCTAAGTCTGAGGCAAAAGATCAGCTCAAGTCTGAGTCTATTATTGGGAAGAATGGCCTTGATTTAACGAAAATGCCAGAGTTGAAAAATTACTGAGTTGATGGTCTGAAACGTGTTCGAAATATTTATACCGACTTTAATTTTGATGGTATGGTTTCCTATGGAGATGCGGGTAATAGAACTGGAACTCAGGTTAGGGAAATTTTTGATGGAATTGCTGATAAGGATAAACATCAGGCGTTTCAGAATCTTTTTGATGCAGTTAATTTCTCTCGTTTAGAAAAAGTTACAGCTGAGGGACAGGAAACACCTGAAATTACTCTAGCAACTAGTTTGGAATATGAAAACTTAAAACTGATTCAGGAATTTTTGAAAAATAGTCCTGTAGATTTGGCTTATCTTTTGAAATATGGTAGAGAGGAAGCGTTTAAAAAGATGCATGAGGCAAGAAACTCTGAAGCTCAACAGGTTATATATGAAAGACAGCAAATACAAGAACATGCAGAAAAATCAGTTACTGAACTAAGACAAGAAATTCAAAAAGCTATTGATGAAGCCGAAAAGCAGCAACCTCAAAATAAAAAAGCTATTAAACACTTGAAGAAGCTAATGGAGATTCCTGATTGGAAGTTGGGTGAGGGGCTTAGAGATGCGTTGACATCACAAGTTGCATCATTCAGGCAAAAAGGATTTGGTGCAGGAGGAGAAATTCCTTTTGATCGTCTGTTAAAGGGGCTTTCATTTCATTTAAGTTCTAGTCTCGGTAGAAATGGTGATTGGACTACTGCTATTGGTCTAGCTTGGAATAAAAATATTAAGCTTGATGAAAAAGGGAAATGGGAAGCTTATCTCTGAGTTTCTTGATCAATGAAAGTGCTTTGATTTATTCCTATTTTGTCTGCGGATGGAGGTTTAGCATATAATACTTGAAAAGATAAAATGGCGAGCTCATTGGATCCAGTAGTGAGTAAGAGGCTCTCTGCGTGATGAGCATTGATTTGGAGTCCAAATGGATTGTGATGGAATCTTAATGTTGGGGTGGATGCTAATCGTGATGCTTCTAGATATGAGCAGGAGAAGGCAATTAATACTTCAGTTGCTGCAATGATTACAGATATCTTAGATCCAAAGCCGGAGTGAGAAGTAGATCCTCAGGAAAATCTTGCTAAGGCTGATGTTTATAAGTTTGATGAAGGAGTATTGAGAGGAAAATTGCAGTCAGTATTTAAGGACTCTATGACTTGGCAGATAGATCAGGCTGCTAAAAATTTAGGACAGATTTTGAAACTTTATCATGGGCAACCTTTGACAAAAGCAAATGTTGAGTTAATTTCTCAGGATATTGCTCGTGCATATTCGAATGCTTGGTCAAATGAGAGAGGACTTGATTTGGCAAAACAGTGATGGTATCTGTCTGGTGGAGGTCTTGGAATTAGCTTCTATGCGAACTGAGCGATGATCCCATCAATAACTTTGCAGTTGAAAAAACATTTATACAATGGTCATAAAGATACTACAGAATCGTTGAAATCTCATGAGAAGGTCCTAAGGACTACTGAGCGTAATGTTTGAGTAGATAGTTTAGCTGATCTCGAGAAACAACTGGGTGTAAAAGAGGGATTTAAGTATTTAGGTTCATCATGAGCTGAAATACCAGTTGATGGACAAACTGATCTCTCTGCTGAAGCAAAAGAGAAAGCTCGTCTCTCTGCTGAGGCAAAAGAAAAAGCTGAATATATTCAGATTTCTTTGAAGGATTTCTTGAAGCAAGGAAGAATTTCTCTTAGTCAAAAGGTTAAAGGAAATATTAAGATAGATCGAACGAATAAGACTATAACTGTTCATAAAAATACTTTGCTTAGGGCATCTACGAGCTATCTTTCTGATGGAGCTCGTTTGAATCTGGATATTGGAGATGTAAAGACAGATACCGATGCATTGGAACTCACTTACGAAGATTTGAACTTTGATAAGCTTCCAGGTAAACTTTCAGGTTGGTCTACGGAAAAAATCGATCCTGAGACATTGCCAAAACTTCGTGCAAAACTTGATGAGAGAAAGTTTGATGCAGCTTTGAAAAAATTGGCTTCTGAGGTGAAGAAGGGTTCTTATGACTTTCCACCGCAGTATGCTAAATTGAATATTAAGCAAAATGAAGCTGGAGACTGGGTTCTCTATAATGGGAAAGATCCTTGTTTAGATGCTCAAGATCATCCATTTATTATCCCTCAGTGAAAGCATCTTGTGATAGATATGACTGGTGGAAAAGGATCGTTAAAACTTGAAGATATGGTGAATACTAACGAGAACTTTAAGATTAAACTTGAGCTTCCTCAGAAACCTACGGAGATTGGGGCTGAAATTTTGGAGATGAATAAGACTGTAAAAGCTGAAGTTGAAGGGCTCTATTTGAATTTGAGTCTTTTGCAATCAAATGCAATTAGAAATGTTGCTCATAAGGACACAGGTAGGCCTATTCTGACTACTAGTTATAATGAGTGGAGATCTGCCCTTTCAGGAATTAATGAGGATGAAAGCACGCTTCAAAGAGCTGCTGAGAAGATGATAAACTTGCTTACGAACATGGATACTTATATCCAACATACTGATGGGAAGCAAAAGGCTGGGATGTTTGATCAGGTTGTGAACCTTCTTGGTACCTATAAAGTGGATGCTTCAAAGAAAGTTGAGTTGAATCAGTTGCTTTTGGCTCTGGATGGTATGTTTAGTAGAACGACGAATGTAAGAGGAACTCAGAAGGCTAATCAATACAGACTTGAGTATAATCTTCAGTCAGATCCTAAAAATACCTTTAAGAATATTGCACAACATACGGCGAAAAAAATTATAGAAGGAATGGGATCGAAGAAGTGGAAGGATTCATTCCCTTGTAAGGATGAATATGCAACACTTTTTGGTCATATGAATGATAAGGCAAATATTAATTCTTTGGATCCAGATCAGGCTATTGTGAAGTCTAACTCAGAGGAATGAGTGATTGCCTACAACTATGGAAATTCAGCTGATTTGATGAGACCTATTGTGAATCCTCATATTATTGATTGAACAAAGCTTAAAGATTCAGAACAAGGTGTAGAAATCCCAGTTAAGGTTAAGGAGCATGTTCTTAAGCAATTGTTTGAGCAGGATTCAGTATTGGTTGCTGGGCTTGTCAATAAGTTAGCTAATGATCTCAAAATGCCTGTGGAAAAAGTGAAAAGTGCTATAGTTACTTGAATTCCAAAACTAGTGAACTGAGAAACTATTGACATTTGAGTGAAAAAGGTTAGTATGTCGGCTGAGTTCTCTACTGCATTTTTTGCTCAATGTGTAAATCATATGGTGATGATCTGAGGTTTGAAGTTTACTATTGGTGAAACTACAACTCCGGATAATCCTAATGGTAACAAAAAAGAATTTGCAGCTGAGATTGAGGCTGATACTCAGGTTATTGCTAGCAATGTAGGAGAGTCTAAGGTTCATAATATTACTCAAGCTGCTGCTGTGAGTGGTGCACTAGATCCTAGTAAGCCTCAGGTACCTATACCGACTCGAGAAGCTGGAGAAGGAGAGTCTGATCCGAATATTTGAGATGAGCCAGATATAAAAATAGGTTGAGCGACAGATGAATAATTTACTTATTTGAGTATAAGAGAAATGAAAACTAAAATTTTATTAGCAAGTGGTTTAGGATTTGTTCTTGCAGTTTCTTCTGCTTTTGCTTTGGATGGTTCAGATGGAACAACACTTGCAGGTGAATCTGTAAGGTTTGTAACTCAAACATCCTCCTCATCACCGCTTACTTCCAATCAATGTCTTTGAGCCAATGAGACACTTAGTTATTACCTCAATTGAGATCTCAATCATGATGGGATTCCAGATCTAGGAAAGGTTCATTTTTTTACTGATAATTATAGGTATTATCAAGGAGCCAACACTTATAGATTAGCACTTCATACTATGAATTCAGCTAGTCGTAAGGGGACATCTGTAAGATATTATTTGCCAGAACAGAGAATGTTTCAGATTTATCACAATAATGTTCTTACAAACATTGCTAATACTCCTGTTTGGTTTAGAGGATCAAATGTCTTTCCTATAAATCAATGGGTAAGAGCTCTTAGTTCTGAACCAATTTTGATTTCGGCACCTGCTAATAAAAATAATAATTCTTTCCAGATTGCATATCAACTTCGTCATGCAGAGTTTAGAGGATACAAAAATTCTGGAGATGGACGTTATGACGTTATGCCAGTAAGAAATAGAGCTGATAATGCTGGTGTAACTTGATCTAATGTTTGGTGGCTTAGAAATAATGTATCTCAAGGAGATGGAGGAGGTCCTCTTTGGAATTCTGATTTTGTCAATCAGGTAAGTCCTATCTCCACAAGAGCGATTCAGTGGTCGGATAATGAGTATACTCATCCTTATGAGTGTGTTAATGTAAACCTTGCTTGGTGTGGAGATTGAACTGTTCAACAGGGAACATATGATAATGCAGAAGCAAACGAAAAATGTGATCCAAATGACCCAAATAAGGTAGGATGGGGAAATGCTGGATGTAATATATCTTGTCAACCGATCAATAATGAACCTCCAGTATGTAAGAGTGATTACAATGGGAAAACTCTTGATAATTTAACAGGAGGAAATCATCTCTGTGAAAAGGGAACAGTTTCAGAATTCAATTTTGCTAATAATACTTGGACTTGGAAATGTAATGGTCAAGCTGGAACTACTCCAGTAGATTGTAGCGCAACCAAGAACGATAAAGTTTATGATTTGGCATTGACGAAAGTGATTAGTGCTGAGACTCCTGCTCCTTATCAGACAGGAAGTACAGTGAAGTTTTTAATTACTGTAATCAATCAGGGGAACTATATTGCAAAAAATATTGAGGTGACTGATCATTTGCCAGATGGGCTTGAACTTGATGATGCAGGTTGGACGAATGCTGGAGCTGGAAAAGTTGTAAAAACACTGACTCAGGAGATCGCACCTGGGCAGTCAGTCGCTATAACTTTGCAGACTAAGATTTCGGCAAATTTTACGGGTGAGAAGATTAGAAATTTGGCAGAAATTAGTAAGGATAATTCTGGAGATTATAATACGACAGATAAGGATAGTACTCCAGATAGTAATGTGAATAATGATTGTTTTAGAGAGGGGCATTTGGTGACCGGGAATGGAAAGCTTGCTCAGGCACAGGGATGTTCTGATACAACAGATGAGGATGATCATGATGGGGTAGACTTTACAGTTACTCCTAAGGTTCCAGAGGCAAAGTATGATCTTGCCTTGACAAAGAAGATTTTTAATCCAAAGGCAACTTATCTTACTGGAGAACGCTTGAGTTTTGAAATTACCTTGTATAACCAAGGGAATAAAGAGGCAAAAAATATCGAAGTAACTGATTATTTGCCGAATGGACTTGAACTTGATGATCCGACTTGGACGAATGTTGGAGGTGGAAAAATTACACAGACCGTGACTCAGACGATTCTTCCTAATAAAGATTATACCCTTATTCTTAAGGTAAAGATTTCCGAGAACTTTACAGGAACTGAGATTACTAATTATGCAGAAATTAGTAAGGATAACTCTGGAGATTATAATACTACAGATGTAGATAGCACTCCAGATAATAATTCAACTAATGATTGTTTTAGAGAGGGGCATTTGGTGACTGGAAATGGAAAGCTTGCTCAGGCACAGGGATGTTCAGATGCAACAGATGAGGATGATCATGATGGAGTAAAAATTCTTCTTACAACTCCAAAAAATCCAAATATTAAGAAAGAGCTTACAGGACCTGCTGGACATAAGTATGCAGTAGGTGAACTGGTTGGATTTAAGATGCCATTTAAGAATCCTCATAATGTTCAGATCAATAATGTGAGTGTAAGAGATTATTTGCCTCAAAATCTAGAATATGTAAGTAGCGAAATCCATGGTGTTACTCCATATGTAAGTGGACAATTTATGAGTGGAGCAGTTCAAGTTGTAGAATATTCAGGTTTTAATCTTGCTCCATTGCAAGAAGGATATTTGCTTTTGACGGGTAAGGTAAAAGCTGACTATCTTGATCAGAGGATTAATCTTGTTCAGATTCTTGTTAATAAAATTGTAGTGGATCATGATACTAAGTGATATCCACTTAAGGATAGAGCACTTACCATTGAAAAGGTTGTTGATAAGAGAGTTTTGGCAACTGGAGAAGTGGCGACCTTTACAATTAAGGTTTCAGTAACAACTGGAAGTTATACAGGGTTAACTGTTGTGGATACCTTGCCTGCTGGACTTGTCTATGATAATGCTTGGCAGCTCACTGGATCAAGACCTAATATGGAAACAATCAGTTTTGCAACTGGTAAAAATAGTCAAAATCTGGATACTTTGACATGGAAGTTTAAGTTCCCTGATACTATTAAAACAGGTGAGAGTTTCCATATTGAGATGAAGACTAAACTTACTGAGAGTTCAAAGACAGTTTATACGAATAAAGCTTGTGTAGAAAATCCAGATGGAAATCCTCCTGAGTATTGTGATCCTGAGGATGTTGTTCCTAAAAGACCTGGAGGTGATTTAAGTATTAAGAAGTATGTAAATAAGGTACTAGCTGATTCGGGAAGAGAAGATGTTGAGATGACAGGATTTGCTCAATGACAGACTGGGTACTTTACTCTTGAGGTTAGAGATGCAAGAGTAAGTTTAACAGGATTTGTTGTTAGTGATGTGATTGAATGAAATCTTCAGTACTTAGATTCAAAGGATTTAGCAAATAATGCTTTTACTGGAGAGTTTATCAGAGCGACAGCTAATACTGGTGCATATACGTATACTGTTAATGTTGATGTTCAAAATTTGTCTGGAAATAAGACAAAACTTGAATGGAAGGTAACTATGACAAGTGGTCAGTTTTTGCCTGGTGATGTATATAAGATTAAGTTTAAAGTAAAGGTAAATGGTGATCAGAAAAATATTGGTGTTGTAAAATATGTAACTCCGGATCATCCAAATGGAGAAGATGAAGATGATGCAACTCCTAGAGTTGTGGATGTAAAACTTCTCATTAAAAAATATGTAAGTAGTGCTCAAACTGGCGCTGCTTGGGATGATAATTCTATGCAATTTAGTAATGGATCGATTGCCTTCTTTAAGCTTGAAATTAAAGATGCAAGTAAACCATTGTCTGGATTTATTGTAAAGGATAGAATCGAGGGAAATCTTCAGTATTTGGATTCTACTGATTTGCCAGATAATGCTTTTACTGGAGTGATTACTTTTGGTCCTAATAATCCAACGCATCCAGCATATACTATTGTGCCTACAGTTTCTGGAACGTATCCAACTGATATTCAGTGGAATGTGAATATGGGAACAGGTGCTTTTATGCCTGGTGATGTCTTGAATATTATTCTTAAGGCTAAAAAGAATGGAGATCAGGTAAATACTGGACGTGTAGAATATCCACTTCCATGAGGTGGTACTGATCATAGCGAAGATCCTGCTAGGGTGACTACCCCAACTCCTCCACCTCCTCCAGGTGGAGGTACTTGAGGAGGATGAGGTGGTTGATGGTATAACTACTCTTGTGGAAATGGTCTTAAAGACTGAAATGAAATTTGTGATTGGGGAGGATCAAGTCATAGGATTGAAAATGGTTATCTTTTTAGAGATAATAAGAGTATTCAAGATAGAAGCTATGATGGATATACTTGTACTCCTAACTGTACCCTTCAGAAGGATGGAATTACTGTAGCTCCAAAGTGTTTTGATCTTGAGAATGGATCAATCTCTATTATGAAGTGAGAAGTGCTTCCTTTCTACTGGAATATGGAATCTCAGTTAGGATTCACTGGAACCCCAGAAGAAAAGAGACAAAAGAATGCTGATTATTTGAAACGCTTCTTTACTATGAAATGTTCTGATAATGGTGCTGAATGAAAGATAGCTTTGAATGAAGGTGATAGCTTTCAGTGTGTGTTTAAGGTATATGGTCCTGGGGAACAGAATTCTAATCTTTTGTATTATTTCGAGGTGCCATGTGTGGGAGTTAATGGTTGGGATAATGGAGGTGGTTTCTATTCTCGTATCCAATCATTTGTAGATCAAAATAAGAAAGCTTTCTTTGGTGGTAGTGAACTATCAAATGCTGGAGCGATAAGAGATATCTTTGGCTCTCTTAATAACTGGACTTATCCTACATTATTTCCACTTTCATCGAAATTGGCAATCACAAATTTTGGAACTTCTAATGCTAGCTTTCTTAATAGTAATAGGGGGCAAGTTGGTATCCCAAATCAATTATCAGGTCCAAAGAGAGATATTACTCTGTTTGGAGAGTATAAGATTGCTCTAGAAGAGGTTAAATATAGGAAATGTGAAGAAAAGGATAAAGATTGAAAAGTAGTTCTTGGTTCGAAGGTTCATGTTGTAGATGAGAGAGTTTGTGAAGTAGACTTTGCTGTTACAGATCCGTATTTGATTCAGAAGAGTCCATATGGAATTTGAAATAAGGCAACAGAGGATCTTAATAAGTATAAGCTTAAGAATGGAAAGAGTTTCATGGGACCACCAATTTTCCCTACATCTTCTATTTCTACAACTGCTTATTCGGTTCCAGTTGGTACTGAAAAGCTGTTTACAACCTTTAAGAATAAATACTCAAAGATCGCAAGGCCTCTCTCTAGTAACTCTACTTTGTTAAAGGTTCCTTGAAAGTCCATCTATATTTATAAGGGAAGTGCTGATCTTAATACCCTGTTTAAAGGTGCCGTGCCATCTAAACCATTTACTCTTATCGCTGATGGGGATATTACTATAAAAGATACTCTTTATACGAATGCAATGATTATGACTCCTAAAAAGATTATCTTTGATGCAACTGATAGTTGTAATGGAAATGTCAATCAATATGGTCATGCAGGTCAGATGGTGAAAGGTATCTTTTATGCAGGAAAGTGATTTGGGTCTTCATGATACGGTGCTCTTAAAAATACAGAGGACAACTTAGATAGGTGAAAGTGGTGTAACTACGGAAATCTTCATATTAAATGAGTTGCGATTTGAGATCTTTCAGAGGTTGTGAAGACTAGAAGATCTGAACTCTATACTTGGTTTAAATGAACCGGTTGAGGAAAGGTTTGAACTGAGAAGAAGGATATCGTTATCAATGGTGCTTCAGTACTTGTAGAATACAATCCAGATCTTTGGGGAAATTTGCCTCCAGGAGCTAATGAATTCAATAAGGTACTTGAAGTCTATAGAAAGTAATATATAACCCTTAGAATACCAGAGAAAAGTGAGCTGATTAGCTTGCTTTTTTCTGATTTTTTATTTTTTTGATGGAAAAATCACAGGAAATCCTCTAGATTTTATGATCATAATCACTACAAACAGCATTGGGAATATAAAGAGAAAAATCTGGTTTTAAATCTTTTTATCATCAAGATGGAGTATTTTCTGTTTGGGTTGATTATGGTTTTCGTTTCTGTAGGTGGGCTTTTGCTTTTTAAGAAGTTGCACGTACTTGATAAACCATGAAGTGATCTAAAAAATACAAGAAAACCTGTGCCTACTTTACAAGGTGTGTTTGTAATTTTAGGGTTGATAATTGGGGTTGGAGTGTTGTATCCAGAATATTTCTCTTCTAGATTATTCTTATGATTATTGATTCCGGGGCTCTTGATAGGAGTGGTAGAACTCATTGAAGAACTTAGTTATTTGGGGAGATTTCCTAAGATACCGCCATTTGTTAGGTTGATCGTGCATTTTGTTTCAGCTTTTTTGGCTGTTTGGATTGGTGGAATTGGTAATCAGGAATTGATTTTGTGAGCTGAGGTTTATCAGATCCCAAACTGGATTTTCACGATTGGGTTTATGATTTGGACGATGTTTTGTATCAATGCTATCAATCGATTTGATGGGATCTATGCACAGGGGAGTTGAGTTTCAGCGATTGGATTTTTGACGGTTTTTCTTTTGATAAAGTATATTGTATTTCAGAGTTATACAGAATTTCCAAACTTGGAGGTGCTGACTATGGTTCAAAATCTGGCTTTTTTCTTGTTTGTAACTAGCATGATTTATGCAGTGATTGAGTTTAAGCCTTTAGGGTTGGTAAGAGATGTTGGGATTATGTTTTTTGGTTTTGCTCTCGCTTATTTGGCTGTGGCTGGAGGTGCCAAGATTTGAACGCTAATTGTCGCGCTTTCTCTTCCGATTTTTGATGCGATATGGGTTGGATTGTATAGGATTTTTATCCTGAGGAAAAATCCACTGAAAGGAGATTATACGCATTTCCATCATAGACTTTTGGGGCTTTGAATGACGAGAGGTGAGACAAGGGCATTTATTCGAATCTGGTCGCTTATGATGATGGTGCTGATGTTGCTCCAATGAGCAAATAGATTTTCAAAGGTTGTTATTTTTCTGATGATGGCGATGCTGTTTTTTGGAGTGAATTGGTATTTATTTATTTATAAAAAACTCCCCTGTGGACTTTTGATCCAAAAGGAGAGATAAAAGTCTGAATATTCAGACTTTTTTAGTTCGTTTGATTTATATATTCTTGTAGTCCATAATTATAGCATTGTCCTTTGTGATAATCAAGATAGACTTCGTATCATCCCTTTTTTTTATCGATTTCTACTTCAATGCTTTTAACTAAGGTATTAAAATTTTCATAATTTTTTGAGTTTTTTTCATTTTCAATGACTTCATTCACTCATTTTGTGAACTCAGGAATATTCTTTACTTCTCCCTGGTTTTCGTATTTATCAATAATTACCCGATATTTTAGAACCTTTGTTGCATAGTCGGTCCAACTACGTCCAGAATACCTCTTAAGAGCTAATATTCGTGCGTCTTTCCCGTCTTTAGGATTGTATTTACTTTTTAAAAATCTTGCTGCACAATCTACCGCAAGTATTGGATGCCATCTTTCATCATGCTTACAAAGTGTTTTTAGGTCTGTCGTTTTTTTGTATTGTTCTATAATTTTTGTTCACAACAATGTGTCTTGCATATTTTTGCTATTTTTTTCTCCTGGAGTTGTTTGGAGCACTTTTAAACCAAAATCTTCAGCATTTGCACCTTGAATATGGATTAATCCAAGACCTCAATCTGATTTTGAAATTTCGATATTTCCTGTTTCTGGATTGGTTTTTCGATTTCATATATTTGGTAAAGTTGGGTCTCCCGCTCATTCTTGTGCCATCATTGCCATCAGAAGTCAACTTGGTATATCATACTTTTTTTCTACGGCATCTGTGATGGGTTTTCGTCTTAGGCATCTTAGAATTTTTTCTTCTGGAGATATTTTTCACTTTATTAAATTTTCTTGCGACAGCTTTGGAAAGCTTATGAGATTGGGGTTATACTCTTTATTCATTTCTTCGTATCCAAGATCTATTGGTTTCTTTTTGAGTTCTGCTTTTGAAAGTTCTTTTTTTGGAGTTACTTGCTCAATTTTCTCTTTGGTGGTGTCCGTACTTCTATTTTCACAGCTAGAGAGACCTCAAGTAAGACTTAGTCCAATTAATGCCGCAGTTACTCCTTTTCTTGCTTTTGTTTGGATATTTTCTATTCGCTCTTTTATTTTTCATGGTTTCTTTGCCTGTGATTCTTTATTCTCATTTAATTTATTGCTTGTGTTCATTATAGTATAATCATAGTAAATAAAGCTCCTTATAAGTATATTCTAAATCTCGATAAAAGCAAAAAAATCAGACTTTTCTTTTGTTTATTTACATAATATTTAATCTATTGTTAAAAACTTGACAAAAAATATTAAATATACTTTATTGGCTTTGCGACTGGAATTTCGGATGGGAACTGAGTTTTATGGGGTATGAAAAAGTTTGATTTTCACTTGAAATGTTAAAAAACTGCTAACTACCTGTTATCATATATCAAAAAAAAAATCAGACTTTTCTCTTGATTTTTTTTCTAAATACAATATCTTGTATTTGCTAAAAGTTTTTACTACAATATCTTGTAGTAAAAACTTTCTATCTTGAAGTTCTATTTTTTTTATTTCCTAATTTTTGAGGTAAGATGAGTATTCAGAAAGTAATTAAGAGAAGTGGGGAAGAAGTTGCATTTCAGCCAGAAAAGATCCGTATTGCTCTTCAAAAGGCAAATAAGGAGGTTCTTGAGTCTTTGCAGGCTGATGAGGCATTGATTGATCAAATCCTTCAAAATTTACAGCAAGAAAAGGCTGGAACAATCGGTATTGAAGAGATTCAGGATTTTATTGAATCTGAGCTTATTCATGCTGATAAGTCTGAGTTAGCTAAGAAATATATTATTTATCGTTATCAGAGAGCTTTGATTAGAAAAGCGAATACTACTGATGATTCGATTTTGTCACTGATTAGAAATAATAATGTTGAGGTAGGAAAAGAAAACTCAAATAAAGATTCTGCTTTAGCTTCAACTCAGAGAGATTTGATTGCTGGTGAGGTATCAAAAGATATTTCTCGTAGATTGCTTTTGCCAGAAGACATTAGGGCTGCTCATGATCAAGGAATTTTGCATTTTCATGATATGGACTATTTTATTCAGCCGATGTTTAATTGTTGTTTGGTGAATATCAAGGATATGTTTGAAAATGGGACTGTGATGAATGGGAAATTGATTGAAACACCAAAGAGTTTTCAGGTCGCATGTACAGTTATGACGCAGATTATTGCTTCTGTTGCTAGTGGGCAGTTTGGTGGACAGTCTGTAAATATCAAGCATCTCGGGAAATATCTTGCAGTAACGAGAAAAAAAT
>CAUSVV010000007.1:0-47796 GCA_963535415.1 uncultured bacterium
TGAGCGAAGGCGATAGCTCAGATGGAACTGAAAGAGTGAGTGACTTTAGGGTTGAGTGCTAATGACATCTGAGATAAGTGAGCGGAGTTGATAGCAAACAATCTGAATCTCAAGGAGTGAGTGACTTTGGATTTGAGTCAAAATAACATCTGAGATAAGTGAGCGAAGGCGATAGCAAAAAATCTGAAGCTCAAGGAGTGAGTGGGTTTAGGGTTGAGTTATAATAGAATCTGAGATGATTGAGCGAAGGCTCTTGCTAAGATGGAACTAAAGGAGGGAGTGACTTTGTGGTTGAAAGATAATAACATCTGAGATGATTGAGCGGAGGCGATAGCAAAAAATCTGAAGCTCAAGGAGTGAGTGACTTTGGAGTTGGAAATGAATCGAATCTGAGTAAAGTGAGCGGAGGCGATAGCAAAAAATCTGAAGCTCAAGGAGTGAGTGACTTTGGATTTGAGTCAAAATAACATCTGAGATAAGTGAGCGAAGGCACTTGCTCAGATGGAACTAAAGGAGAGAGTGACTTTGGATTTGAAGTGGAATCACATTTGAGATGAGTGAAAAAGTATTCTTGAAAATTGGGTTGCTGATGCGAAGGCGAGAGGAATTAATTGTGAAATATATCTCTAAATCTCGACTCTCACTATCTCACCATCTAAATCTTTAAATTCTAATTGATATGCCGTCAATTGCATCGGAATCTCAGCTTCTCTCCCGTAGAGATAATCTCCATAAATCGGTAACCCATGAGAGCTGAGATGGTATCTGATCTGATGGGTTCTCCCAGTAAAAATTTGAAGAAAAATCTGAAGCTTTCCGTCAGGTTTTTTTTCTATTTTTTCTATTTGTGTGATTCCAAGCTTTGGAATAGTATTTGGAACTTTAGCCTTTACTTCTTCTGAGATGATAAACGGGAGTTTCCCCTCAATTTGCTTCAAAAAATCATTTCCTCAGTCTGAAATCTCACAGCTTGCACGATACCATTTCTTGAGCGGAACTTGGTCTTTCTGCTCTAGAGTTTCAGATTCAGATTTCTCTTTGAATAAAGTTTTAAAATGCTGAAGTCAGCGTTCTGTCTTTGCAATAATCATCAATCCATCAGTATCTTTATCAAGTCTATGAAGTAGTCCAGCTCTGATAAAACTCCCAATGCTTGGTAACTGTTTGTAGTGATGGTAGAGAAAACCTACAACACTTGGTTCTCAAACATCCCAAATACTGTTTGGATGCGATAAAACTCATTTTGGTTTATTGATGATGAGATAATCACTTGTTTCCCTTAGGATAGGTATTTCAATGAGAGGTGCTTCCTCTAAGATCACAGGGGATAAATATCTTTCAAGGTTATCAATACTGATTTCATCTCAGGTTTTTAATTTTGCAGATTTTTTTGCTGGTTTGCCATTGATCAAAACTCATCATCTTTCCAAAATATGATGAAAAAAGCTCCTTGAATACGGAAATTTCATAGTGAGCCATTTATCTATTCTCTCGTTTGCTCCCTCAAATGTTAACTCATGCATGTTCTTCAGAACAAAAACTATAAAAACCTGATCTCAAGCGATCCTCAATTTTTAGTATCAAAAAAACCGAGTAGCCGTAACAAAGAATATCATCTCTCCTTACGGAAAGGTGGGTAGCTCCTCGAGACCACGCGGATCCGATTTTTGGCTCCCTGATATAAGTTGAGAATTTTGATAAGTTTCTTCATAGCGAACTACTCAGTCTATTACCTATAGATACAGATTTCACTCTAAAAGGCAAGAAAAAATCTGGTTTTTTATTTTTATGATGATTGTTCCTAATGTGAGACCTCTTCGGTATCTATCTCTGAACAAAATGCTCAAAAACCTGAATATTTTGCGCTGGAATCTGAAAGCTTCTTTCCAATATTGGAACCATAAACCTAGATGGAACCTGATGTTTTATTTTTTGATTTTTGAGCTGAGAAGTGAGGAGTTTGAGTGATAGATATTTACCAGCTACCAAGAGGAGTTTCAAAGGATTTTTGGTTTTTGCTCCTTTAAGAAAATTTCTTAAACTCAATTTGTGAATATCTGATTCTCTATAAACTTGGCTTGGGAAGGGATGAAAAACTCATAAATCATGATACATGACTCGCTGTTGAGCAGAGCTTTTAATCGCTTGCGAAACTGGAAATCGACCCTGCCATCTGATTAAACTATGATACCAAATAAGATCAGGTTTTTCTTTTTTGATAACTGATGTTAAGCCCCATCAACTTCAAAGATTGAAGATCGAGAGAGCTATACCGAGATATTTTTTGAGTTTCCCTGCTGCTCATCTCGGACAGCTTGTTCAGAAGAGAATAACTTCATATCCATGAGCTTCCAAGAGTTTTTTCATTTCGTGAAGCCCCGTTTCAATCCCTCAGATCGGATTTATGAAATCACTTACCATAAGAATTTTCCTGCATTTAAAGTCAAAAGTTAATTCTTGAAATCTTTTAAATCGAGCTTCTTTATTATATTTTTCGGCAAGTTGTTTGTTTTTTTGAGATAAAAGGCTGTAAAAATCAGAATTTTGTTCTTTTTTTTCTTTACTTAGCTTTTTAATCATGAGATCAAGCTGTTCAACGGGTTGTTTTCACTGATACTGAGATAAGTCATATTCTTTATCGATGAAAGGCGTAAGCCCTCCTTGTTTATATCCAATGACTGAAATTCCATAACTCAAAATATTCAATGCGCTCAGACCAAAAGTCTCTAGACATAGCGATGGCATCAGGCAATAATCAATGTTTGATAAATACCTTTCGATCTCAGTTAAAGGCTTCCAGCCGAAAAAATGGATCTGCGGGCATTCACGAGTGAGCTCTAAAAGTGCTTCCTCATGCTTCCCAGCTCAGAAAATATAAAAATCAACCTCTAGATTTTTTAGATCTTGACTGCGAATCCACTCTAAAAGTATTCAAAATCCTTTTTCTTCCTCAAGTCTCCCTAGATACAATAATCCAAGCCTCTTACTCATGTTGATATCAATAGATTAAAATCAGATTTCTTTGAATAATAATGATGAGTTGCTGATTTTCAATCGTTTTTGTATTGATGCTATTTTTTGATAAAAGGTCTTGACATTTTAATCCAAAAATATATATTATACTCAACAAATACAAAAAAGAAGGAGATGAAAGAAAGCATGAAGAGGTGGAATTGTATTCGTGTATTGAATAAAGGTCCACCAAAGCTAAGTTTAAAGTAGCTTGTATCATGTAGAACTTATTTGAGTTCTATATTGATCTTAAAAAACTACAAAAAACTTGACACTTATTTCTACTGTCTTACCCAACAGTAGAAGAATTGGAATGAACCTGACTGATTTAGTCAGGTTCTTTTTCTTTTTATCAAAAAAGATGTCAGAGGTTGCGAAACAAAAAAAGAAAAAACTGATCCAAAGTTACTTTGGACCAGTTCAAATCGCTATTATCCTAAGCTCTTAAAAGAGCTTTAGGAAATTCTTCCACCAGCTTCAGAAGCCGCTCTAAGTACGCGACGAGCTTCTTTCTTGGAAGTATCGATCACTCTCCGTTCTAGAAAGGCTTCCTTTCTATCAAAAGCAGATTTTTTTCCTTTCTTTTGACTATTACTTCTGCCTTTAGAGGCAAATGAGTTGTTAGTTTCCGGATGGTAACCAAATGCATCTGGCAGCGAGTTTATAAGCTCGACTTTTGCTTTTTGTGCTAGTTTTTTGTTTGACATAAAGATAAATTTTATTTGTGGGCATATATGTAGATATTTCCCAATGAAAGTCAAGTTAAAAATAAAAAATCAGATTTTCTTGCTTTTTATCCACTAAAATCTATAGTAACAGTAATACCCCTTTTGTCTCCTTAAATGCTTATGAAAAAACAGACTTACTTGGACTATATTTCTAATTATCTTGATGAGCAAGCTTTTGAGCAATTTAAAGCGACTTATCAGCAAAAAATTTCCAAAAGCATAAAAATTATTGAAAAAAGAATTCAAAAGTCTGATTTTTTTTCTCTTGTAAAAAGATATTGACGAGAACTTATGACTCCAGATCTGAGATGAGATGATCAGGTATATGATGATGTAGTGTTTGTTCATAAAGAAGATACTAAGACACTTGGATCTCATTTTCTACATCAAAGCTGATATTTTTATATTCAGGAGGTCGCAGCGGGGCTCTCTGCACAGATTCTTGATGTGAAAAAATGAGATATAGTGCTGGATCTTTGTGCTGCTCCTGGAGGCAAGAGTGTCCAGATAGCTGATAAATTATCTCAGCTGTGATGAGGATTTTTGCTTTCCAATGAACCATTAAACCCGAGGAGAAAAGCACTGATTTTTAATCTTAATCGTTGTTGATTGGCAAATACTGCGGTTTCTGCATATCAGGGGCAGCAGATTTGAGAGCTTGTGAGTGAGGTTTTTGATAAGGTTTTAGTTGATGCGCCGTGTTCTGGTGAGGGAATGCAATATAAATCTGACTCAAAAACAACCTATCGAGATGAAAAAAATGCACAGCAACTCTCAAAACTTCAGCTTCAGCTTCTTATTTCAGGATTAAAAGCTCTAAAAGTTTGATGAGAATTGGTATATTCGACTTGTACACTCAATGCATTAGAAAATGAGCAGGTTATAGCAACTGTACTTAAGCAGTTCCCAAATAAAATAGAACTTCTCCCAGTTGCAATCAATCAAAAATCAACTGGATTAACACATTATTTATGAAATGAGTTATTGCCAGAAGATCAAGCTCAGAAAGTCGCGAGGTTTTGGCCTCATATTCAGCATACTGGTGGATTTTTTATTGCCAAGTTTAGAAAAAATAGTTCACTTCCGACTTCTACTCAAATTGATCAAAGAACACAGCAAGAAACCTGATATCTTTCTTCTACTACTTTACAAGACCAGATACGATCTGATCTTCTAGAAAATCGAGGAATTGAAAAGCAGTCAGATTTCTATTTTCTTTCAAATGACAATGCAGTATATCTGACAACAAAAGAAGCCACAACTCTCCCCAAAGGAATTTTTATTGAAAAGTTTTGAATCCCAATTTTCAAAAAAGGACACTCAGGAGAGCTGATTCCGCAGCAGTGACTGGTTGCGACATTATGATCTTTTGCTCAAAAAAACATCATAGAAATCACAGATCAACAAGCACAAAAGCTTTCAGATAAACAAGATATAGTAATAGAAAACTGATGAAATTGATGATTCTTGATCGCAAAACGAGAATGAAAACCATTTTGCCTAGTGAAGCAAGTAGGGAATATATTAAAAAATAAACTTTATTAATTATAAAACCTCTGAAATGTACGATTGGAAAAGACTTATAGAGATTTTTTTGCAAAAAAATACCGAGCTGAATCTCTCAGCAATTCGTGATAAGGACTGAGTTCAGTTGAAACATATTCAGGATTCTTTAAAACTTCTAGAAACCTGACTTTTCCAGCCTTGAAAATTAGTAATTGATCTCTGAACAGGATCAGGATTTCCATTGATGCCTTTGGCGATTAGCTGTCCAGAATCACAATTTCTTGGTATTGATTCAGTCAAAAAAAAGACCGTTGCAGTCAATGAAATGCTTGCACAGCTTAATGTTCAAAATGCTGAGGTGTTCTGGACGAGAATAGAGGAGTATAAGTGAGAAAAGGCTGATATTATTACTGCGAGAGCGGTTGCATACAGTGATAAGCTTCTTAAACGATCATATTCGCTACTTAAAAACTGAGGTTATTTTCTCTTTATGAAGCAAAAAGAGGACGAGGAGAGGAGTCTTCTCCTTGAGCTTTGTAAAAAATATCATCTTTCTCTAGAGAAGGAGATTGAGTATTCACTTTTTGAGGAAGATATTCAAAGAGTGATTTATGTTTTGAGAAAGATCTAGCTTAGGAGAAGTTTTCCCCTAAAAAATCAGATACAATACTTTCTATAAGGCTATTATCAATAGATAGTACTAATTTTTTATGCTCTTCAATACTAGTTTCAAGTCCCATAAAGAGAGCAATATGGCTATCCCAGGCACGATACCATCCGTAGTCTAAATTTCTCAAATAGTTTTCTTTAAATACAGAGGAAAAGGTAAAGAAATCAGATTTTTTTATTCCCTCTAATGTTCAAGAATGTGATAGTATCATATATTGATCTCAAAAAGACCAGTCAAAAGCTGAATAAAAGTATCTAGAATGTAGTGATGCATCATAAAGCCAGTAAGACTCCAATAAGTCTGCAATATAATCAATTACAAAAATATCCTCAATTCCAGAATAAGTAGTCCATAAGAAGTGTTGGAGTTCCTTCCTATAAGAAAATGATCCACAATTAACCTTTGTTAGGTTTTTGATATCAAGTTGTTGATGCTTTATGTGCTTTCAAATCCCCCAATTTTTATCTATTTTTCAATCTTTATCTATAAGAAGTGTGTACTCTTCTTGGTATCGCTTGTTATGGTAATCTTGGAGCTGGGTAAGTGAGACTTTTTGTATCTTATTTGTGATGATTTTCTTAGAAGAGATCTGATTGAGTATTTTTTCATATACTCTTTGTCAAAAAGATGGTTTTTCTAATTCTCTGTCGATTGCAAGGAGTTCTTGATTAAAGATTTCTTCTTTTAGGGGCATTCTGAGATAGTCAAAAAATTCTTGAGCCGGAATATCTTCTCGTTCAAAGCAGGTAAAGCCAGTTTTCGTTGAAGCACTAGTCGATATTGAATATTTTAAGTATTCTGATGAATCTCTTGAGTGAAGTGCGCAATGTTCAAGAAGATGCGGAATAAATTTATTATTGTTCACAAATGGAGTTTTGATGTAGAGTTTCATTTCTTTAGATTTTTGATATGTGGAGTAAAAACTTGAAAAATCTGAGTTCAAATTTGTAATTATATTTATAGATAAACTACAATAGCTCTATACTTCCTCTCTAAAAATACAAGTGAAAATAAAAACGATTTTAAAAAAAAGAAACCTTTAAATCTAGCTTGACTTCAATAAAAATAACACTATAAAGTCAGTATTCTTTTATTTTTTATAAAAGTCAAATGCAGAAAAAAACTCTTCTTTTAGCTGTTCTTGGTGGTTTGGCTCTTTTGCCATTTGCAACTTTTGCAGATGCGATCCCTCAAAATCATCGTCCAGTTTCAGGATGTGCAAAGATAGTGGAGAATTCAGAATTGGATAAGGTTTCTTTATTTGAGAAGCTTACATCATTTGTGAGTAATGAAAGATACAAGACTAATCAGATTTCTTATGGCACTTGTCTTGATAAGTGATATAAGTTCAATACCTTGAATATCATAGTAAAAGATGATCAAAATATTGAATATGATCTTTGATCTGTTCAAACTTATGGATGAACGATCGAAAAAACTAATCCTCTCTCAGGATGGGAAAAACATTATCAAGTGGTAAAGACTTCAACAGGATATGCTCTTGATCTTGTGTATCATGCAGAGCAGTTGACTAGTGGAGAGACAAAGGTTGTTCTCAAGAAAGAGGCAAAGAAAGCTGATAAGGATGTAGAAAAGCCTGAAGTCAAAAATCTTTTTAGTGATGTGACTACAAACCATGTCTATGCAAAGGCTATTGAGCTTTTGAAGAATAAGGGTATTATCTGAGGATATCCAGATGGGACGTATAGAGCTGAGAATTCGCTTTCTCGTGCTGAACTTGTAAAAATTATGGTTTGAGCTTTAGGAATTGATAAGAGCTCTTGTGTGGCATCAAATCGATCAACCGCTGCTCAACTTAAAACTAATGGATTTAAGGATGTAAGTGCCTCAGATTGGTTTGCAAATGATCTTTGTGTAGCAAAAAGCCTAGGAATTATCAAAGGATATCCAGATGGAAATTTTAAGCCAAATAAGAGTGTTTCTGTAGCTGAAGCTGCAAAGATTGTTGTTGTTGGACTTGCAAAGCAAAAGTTGTCTGAAGGAAATCCTTGGTATCAGTCATATGTTGATTATTTGGTTCAAAAGAATGCTCTTCCGACAACTGTTTGAAGTTATACAGCTGCAATCAATCGCTGAGAAACAGCACAACTTATTTCTTCTTTCCTCAACTAAATGCTAAATATATGATATGAAAAAGCTTTTCTTGTTTCGTTAGCTTTTACAATTCTAATTGAGGCTTCTGTTCTAGTTCTTCTTGTGAAAGGGGTTCTAAGATATGAAAACTCACGAAAAAAAATCCTGCTTGCAGGATTTTTGCCGTCTTTTGCGACATTGCCGTATCTGCGGTTCATTCTCCCAATTGCCGTTCAAGATCGTTTTTGGTATGTGCTTTCCGGAGAGATTGGAGTTTTTGCTCTTGAGATCCTTTTTATTCAAGGAATCCTTGATATTGAGCGACGAAAAGCAATTCTGATTTCTTTTCTTTGTAACCTGACTTCTTTTCTGCTTTGACTTTATATTTTGCCATTAGTCCTAAGTATTTAACTTATATTCAATCTAACTGATGAAATCACAACTTCTCATAGAACTCAAAAAAACTTGAATTCCTAATTTCGAACTGTTTAAATCCTCAGAGGCTTTAAAGGTCCTTCCTGATTTATTAAACGAGCTCCTATCTCAAGAAATAGCTGATTTTGAAATGATTCTAGAAAAAAAGGCTGAAAAACTGACTTTTGATGAATTGTTTATGGAGGGAGAGCTTGGATATCTTCGAAATATCTTGAATTTTCTCAATTCAACAGAGAAATTGCCGGAAATTCGTAAGATTATTCAGGATTTTAGATCTAAATATGAGGATTTTCTTAATCAAATTGCTTATTCTAGGAGATATTATAAGGTCCTTTCTGATTTTTCAAAGAGAGATAATCTTAATGCTGATCAAATCAGAATTCTTGAGCTTGAGATCAAGTATTTTAAGCAGAGGGGGATTGATCTAGATCAGAAAACTCAGGAACAAATTAAAGAAATCAATAAGAAAATATCAGAAATTTCCGAAAAAATCCAAAATAATGTGACAGATGAACAGTCCCACTTTCTTATTAATTTCCCTGATAATGAGTTCTTTTTAAGTCTACCGAAAGATATTTTAACTATGGCTAGAAAGGCTTCAAACAAGGAGAAAGTGCTTACATTTGATGCGAATCCTTCTGGATTACAGGCAATTCTCAAATATTGTGATGATCCAGAAATTAGAAAAACTATTTATTTGCAGCTCAATCAATGGGCTTCAAAGGCGGAATATTCAAATAAAAATCTGATTTTTGAATTTCTATCGTTAAGACAAAAAAAAGCTCAGATCCTTGGATATGAGAATTTTGCTCATCAGAGTTTAGAAAATAAGATGGCTTCAAGTGCTGCTGAAGTTAAAAAACTCACCTGAGAAATCGCAGAAAAAGCTAAACTAAAGGCAAAAAATGAACTAGAACTCTTAAAGTCTACATATAACCTAACAGAAATTAATCCACGAGACTTGGCGTATTATGCTAGAAAATATAAGGAGGAATTTTATTCCTTTGATGAAGAGGAGTTGAGGCAATATTTTGAATTTCATCATGTGCTGGATTGGCTTTTTGAATTTGTAAAAAACTTTTTAGGTGTTGAAATGAGAAAGATCAAAAAGTCTGAATGACCATCAGCAATTTTTGAATATGAAGTGTATTTTAATGATGCAAAGATCGCATTTTTTGTTCTAGATCCTTTTTATCGTGCTGGGAAAAGGCAGTGAGCATGGGCAGATATTCTCAGAGAAAAAGATTCAGAATTCTTACCTTTGGTTATCAATGTTGAAAATTTTAGTGAAAATAGAGATGGTAAAACCCTTCTTTACAAGAGGGATGTTGAGACATTATTTCACGAGTTTGGACATGCACTTCATGCAATGCTTGCTGATTCTAGGTATGCTCAGCTGAATGGATTTAATGTTGAACGAGATTTTGTAGAGTTGCCAAGCCAATTGATGGAAAACTGGGTAAAAGACCAGGAAGCTTTAAAGTCTTTAGCAAAACATTCAGAAACCTGAGCGAAAATCCCTCTTGAGATACTACAAACACAAGAAAACCTTAAAACTCGAATGATGGGAAACTTTGTTTTAAGACAGTGTGAGCTTGCTCTTGTGGATATGAGTCTTTATGATAGCGAGCTCCCAGCATCTTCTGAGGAATTGGAAAACTCTATCCTAGAGATTAGCAATCGTTATTCTCTCTTCCCAAGAGGCCAGGAATATCAGCTGTATTGTTCATTTTTGCATATTTTTTGAGGTTGATATGGAGCTGGGTATTATTCCTATATCCGAGCGGAACTTCTTGAGGCTGATGTCTTTCAAAAGATAAAAGAAAACTGAATCTTTTCTCCTCAAATCTGAAATCTCTATAGGGATAAGATTCTCGCTCAGGGATGTAGAAAGCCAGCTCGTGAACTCTTCTCTGATTTTATGTGAAGAGATCCTGATTCTAAAGCATTAATGAAGAAGTACTGATTTATGGAACAATAGGTGACTTATTTTCCTAAAAATTTAAAAAAACCTGAATTAAACTCAGGTTTTTTTGATTGTATTTTATTCATCATCTGAAGAATCGTCTCCTATTTGAGGGACATCTGGTAAACTATCAAGACTTCCTTCTCATCATACTCAGAGTCTATTTGAGATTTCAGCATCAACGAAAACTCTAGCTCTACCGTATTTTTTGGATGAATATTCTTGCAATAGAGGAACGATCTTTTTATTCTGATAATCCTTGGTATAAATCGAGTTCATACTAAATACTTTACTCGTCGCATTATCAATGTTAAGCTTAATATAGGACTTATAGTTAGCAATAGCTACAATATCTTGTGGTCAGAGCAGAGGTGCATATTCCTTTTCCATAAATTCTGCATCGGGAGCACCAATCTTAAAACTCATCATTGTACCCACGTTACCGAATACCGCCGCTTTTACATCAGATTTTCCACCTTCTCCATTCCCTTTTCCAGTCTCAAGCTGTGCGATATACTGGTGCGCCATGATCAGTCCAAGTCTATACTTTCTGGCCTCAGACAAGATATCCGCAAAGGTTCCTGATACAAAGTTCTGGAACTCATCCACGTAGAGATAAAAGTCCTTTCTATCTTTTGGATCAAGCTTTGCTCTTCCCATTGCTGAGTTATAGATTTTGGAAACCAGAATCATACCGAGCAATTGCGCATTTAGTTCTCAGATTTTACCTTTTGAAAGGTTCACAAGCAGAATCTTCTGGTTGTTCATCACATCTTCAAAATTGAAAGCTGATTTTGTTTGTCCGATGATGTTTCTAATCAATCTATTGGTATTAAATGATACGAACTTAGAAGAGAAGTATGGGATAATTTCAGCTTTTTCTCTATCTCCCATAGAGTTATAGGTTCTCTCCCACCAGTTCTTTACCACAGCGTTAGTTACTTTAGCGGTTTTGATTTCTCTATAGGTCTCATCAGTAAAGAGTCTTACGACATCCAAGAGTGTTGGTCTATCATCAAAATCCTCCAAAATAGTCAGACTTCCATACTTGAAATATTCCTGAATTCTTGGACCAAAGATTTCTGGTCAGAACATCTTCAAAAAGATTTCTGTCGCATCATTTACCGTTCTATCTGCTTCATCAAGTGAGTTGATTTCATAAAGATTAAGCCCCATCGGCCTATCTTCATTTCCCGCATCAAAATATACCACATCTTTGGCCCTTTCCTTTGGTACGAAACTCAAGACATCTTCAGCAAGATCTCCATGCGGATCAATAAGACAGATTCCATCTCCATTCCAGAGGTCTTGTCTCGCCATAGTTTGCAAAAAGACTGATTTTCAGGTACCTGATTTTCCAATCATATAGTGGTGCCTAGTTCTATCTTCTCTTTTCATGTATACTGGTGTTAGCTGGTTTCTGTAGATGTTGGTTCAGAGGAGTACTGCATTTTTATAGAGCTTATATCCATAAAGCGTTTCAGTCGGAATCATCTGTCTAACAGTATCTACCCCATCTTTTGAAATGATATCAAATCCATCAATTGTTCTCTTCTCTCATTCCTCAACTACAGCATTAGGATGAGAAGTCTGATATTCATCGAGTGGGATCAGCTTTTCTTCTTCTAGTGTTTTGCTCGTCACTGCCCAGTGATTCTTATAATCCTTCAAAATATCAGAGAGTTTTCCTCACTTAAACTTTTCTGCCAAGATACCGGTCATTACCTTACCATTCCATTCTTCATCACCAAATTGTGGTAAGTTAGAAGGTGCAGACAATACTTTATATTGCATCCATTCAATCACAGGAGAACGATTATAGATACTATCTGCAAAATGGTATAGAGAAGTCAATTCGTTAGTTGAGAAAAATGAATATTTATAAAAGAAACCAGTCAAATAATAATTCGTAGCAATCTTCCATAAAGGCATAAAAATGCTCGTAAAGATATCGTGCTTAGTATTGTTATCAGAGATTCTATTGCTATATTCGTCAGTGAAAACATTATACGCAGATTCCATTGCTTTCAGATTATTTCTTGCTTGTCCATCTACATCAGAGGAACTAATAATAATCAATCCTGATCTATAAATCGGATTTCCAGCTTCTTCACCGATAGTATTCATGGTCTCTTCCTTGGCCTTTACCATTCTTACCATCGTAACATTCTCTTCCTGCTTTTTATTAGAAATCAGCTTCTCACTTGGTCCCATAAACAAAAAGGAAAGAAATCTGAATGGATTCAAAAGGTTTTTCCAATGCCATCGCTTAGTCTCATAGAGATCAAGCCCTTTATAGAGTCTATCTGCTGCTTTCTGTCTTTTGGCATTATAGTCAGATCCCTCAGGCTTAATTACTAATATAGCAGTTACCGTATCATAGATTGAGATTTTACTCATCGTATCAATGATATTGTTCATCGGATCATCCGGCATCTGCCTAAAGGTTTTGATCGTATAGACTGGATCCTTTTCAGGCTCAAGAGGCATAATGTCATAATATTTTTTCTGAAAAGGATCAGGTTTTGCAACTCTTTCTAGCGAACAGTTCGCAAATTGTGCAGAAATCGCACTTTCTACGATTCCCTGATATTCAGGATAGGTTCCAACGATAAAGCTGAGTTGACCTCATTCGTATTGATAGATCATCACAATCTTCTGCTTCCCAAAAAACTTATGCATCATTGTTTCCCGGGTACTCAACTCAGATATTCTGTGCAACGAATTATACAGCTGAGACATTCTTGAGATTTTTTCTTTCATATCTTTTGCGATTTCTTTTTCTTGCTCACGATCAGTCTTTCCATCTGATTTTGGTAGCATTACTTTTAGAAAAATCATTCTATGATTATTCAAAAAAGAATAGATATATCTCATCACAGCCCTAATGATTGCAGTAATGATTGCAATAGAGAAGATAGCAATTATAGAGTAAAGAAGATACGTTCCAATAGTTTTTATCGTTGCTAAAATTTGATAGTCGTGATCTATTGCAGCTGTCGTAGCGCTTCAGGTGAGAGATTGAAAATTCTGATTTTGATCTTTGGGGGTAGTTTCTTCTTGAGGATTCTGGACTATTGGGCTTGAGGTAGTAGTGCTTGTTTGAGCTTGGTTAGGGAGAGAGCTTGGGAGTTCTTCATAGTTATTCTCAATATTTTTCAAAAAAGTAGAAACTCCAGCATAACCTCCTAGTTCTTGAAGACAGCTGTTCTTTTGCTGAGATCGAGCATCTGTAGCGAGTTTTGAGAGATTATTTTTCTGCGAAAAATCCTTTCTAAAGGTTGTGATTAGCTTGCTCTCGCAGTTTGAGGTTGGAGCAGAGGAGTGTTCAAGTTGGGAAAGAGCTTTTTCTTCTTTCTTAAACTCAGAAATAGCTTGTTTGATCTGAGAAAAACCTCCAAATGTGTTGATACATTCAGATTTTTTATCTCCTCGTGCAGATTGAGTAAGTTGTGAGAGATTATCGGTACTTTCCGAGGTAGTATATGTGTTTTTAAGTAATTGTTGACAATCCTTAAGTTGCATAGTACAAGGCATAATAAAACTTACCTTAAGTATACCTAAAATCTTGAAAAATACGAAAAAATCTGATTTTTCTTCCTCTTTTTGTATTGCCATTTTATTGAATTATGATATAAAATATATAAGTTTTCTTGCAAAGCTTTTTCTTGATTTCCTATCGCTGATTAGTACAATCAGGTCGTTTAGCATTTAAATGAATCTTATGCTTACTAAAAAACAGGTTTTCTTGATGATATTGGCGCTTTTAAGTATTGCTGCTATGGTTGTTGTTCTCCTTTGGCAAAAGAGAATCCAGCAGCAGTTTCAAAATCCAGAACTCATGACGCCGTCTGAAATTTCTGAGAAGATTACAACTGAAACTGCACTTCATAACTCAGGAATTGACTTTCTGATGTCTGACTTTGAGAGTCTTCTGTCTGGAAATGATCTTGAGACGCTCTATCAGTGAGAGCAAGACTATGGTTTTATCACTCCTCAGGAATAATAATCATGATTTCAAAAAATAATAAATCCGAACTCATTCTCTCAAATACTTCAGTTTTTGAACTTTGGAATTGATTTTCTGGTAAAAAGGAAATCTCTCTTCAAAATACTCAGCCGCTCAAATATTCAGCTTTAGTTCTAGATACTGATCTTGAGATAGATGTGAATACTGAACAATCAGGTTCTACTCTAGAGATGTTTTTGCTCTGTCCAGTGAGAGAAGATCAGTCTGCAAAGCTTAATGTTCACCTTAATCTTCTCCACTCTCAGTGCAAGATAGATCTTCAGATCGTGTCTCTTGTTCTTTCAAGTGCGAAGAATCAGGCAAGTGCCACTATTTATATGCAGCCAGGAATCCAAGAGAGCGCAAGTACTCTCTTAGAAGAAACAGTGATTCTCTGAAATCAGGTCAATGTAAGGAATCTTCCAATCCTTGATGTGCAATCAAATAATATTCAGGCTGCTCATGGAGCAAAGATTTACCGCTTAGATACTGAGAAATTGTTTTATCTTCAGTCAAAGGGGCTGGATAGTGATCAGGCTCGCCAACTTCTTATTTCTGCATACCCAACAAGACTTTTTGAGGGAATCGAAATTGAAGAAAAAGAAAAAAACCAGATCATTTCAGAGTTTTTAACTTTTGATCAGTTAAACCATGCGTAAGTACTTTGATCTCGTGCTAGATCTGCTAGAAATAGAGGGAAAAACTGAGTATCAGGCACTTGCTTCTGAAATTGAGAAATATCAAGAGAAAACGATTCTATTTGCACATCGCTCAGCTTTTTTGCTTTCTGCATATCTCAAATTGCTAAGAGGACAGATTGAACCTGAAGAATTTGTCTTGATCTGAGATATTGATAGTGCAATACCTCTTTATACTGATGGGCAAAAGACTTCAAAATCTCTTATTTTTGAGTTAAAAGAGTGAGTATTCCCACCTGAGGAAGTGATCATTATCGATCAAAAGGCTTGGAATGTGATGCTTTCTCAGGATGAAAAACAAGATATAGCAACTGCCTTAGCGGAAAAAGATAAAAAGCTGATTTTGGGGTAAAATTTCAATCTGAAATGTAAAAAAATAATGCCTTATTAAAATGAGATATTTATAGAAAAAGAAGTCTGAACTCAGATTTCTTTTCTTTTTTGAAAAAAATAAAAATCTCTTGATTTTTTATGTAGCATATATATACTTTAGGTGCTATGAAAAAATAAATAACTAAAAGAATTAGTTTTATAGCAGGAGATCTGAAAATATTCAGACTTTTATTTACTATTAAATATACACAAATGGCAAAAATTATTGGAATTGACCTTGGAACGACCAACTCTTGTGTTTCATATATGCTTGGTGATAAATCTGAGGTAATCGCAAATGCAGAGGGAAATAGAACAACTCCATCTATCGTTTATATTAAGGGGGATGAACTTCTTGTTGGAGATTTGGCGAAAAGAAAGGCGATTTTGGAACCAAAGAATGTGATTTATGAGGTGAAAAGATGGATTGGTAGAAAATATAGCGAAGTTAGAGATGAGCTCAAAAATATGACCTATGATACTAAAGAGGGAAGTGATGGAGGAGTGCTTATCGTTGTAGATGGAAAAGAATATAAACCTGAACAAATATCAGCTTTCATCCTTCAAAAGCTTAGAACTGATGCGGAGAAATTTCTTGGGGAAACTATTACACAAGCGGTAATTACCGTTCCTGCGTATTTTAACGACTCTCAGAGAAATGCTACAAAGGCTGCTGGAGAAATTGCAGGTCTTAAGGTAGAGAGAATTATCAATGAACCAACAGCTGCGGCTCTTGCTTATGGAGAAGGTAAAAAATCTGATGAAAAGATCGTAGTTTTTGATCTTGGAGGAGGAACCTTTGATGTGACTGTGTTGGAAATCGGTGCTGAGGGAACTTTTCAGGTACTTTCTACTTCTGGAGATACTCAACTTGGAGGTGCTGACTGGGATCAGAGAATTATCAACTACATTGTTGATGCTTTTAAAACTAAGGAAGGAATTGATCTCAGAGACAATAGTATGGCAATGCAAAGAGTGAAGGATGAGGCAGAAAAGGCTAAAAAGCAGCTCTCATCTGTAGAAAGAGTTGATATTTCGATTCCATTTATCACAACTGGTGCTGATGGACTTCCTAGAAACCTCGATGAGACTTTAACAAGAGCTCAATTCGAAAATATTACATCAGATTTATTCTCTAGATGTAAAGAACCAGTTTTGAATGCGCTTAATGATTCAAAATTAAATAAATCTGAAATTAACGATATTATTCTTGTTGGAGGTTCAACGAGAATGCTTAAAGTTAAGGAAATCGTAAAAGACATCTTTGGAAAGGAGCCAAAATCAACTGTTAACCCAGATGAATCAGTAGCTCAAGGAGCTGCAATTCAGTGAGGAATTGTGCAGGGAGATGTTAAGGATATTCTTTTGCTTGATGTAACTCCGCTTTCTCTTGCTGTGGAAGTAGAGGGAGGAATCGCGCATGTGATGATCCCAAGAAATACAACAATCCCAGCTAAAAAATCAAATATTTATACAACAGCAACTGACAATCAGAATGCTGTAACTGTGCATGTTACTCAGGGGGAAAGACAGTTTGCAAGAGATAATAAGTCTCTTGGTATGTTCAATCTTGAAGGAATCCCTCCAATGAGAAGAGGGCAGCCACAAATTGAGGTGACTTTTGACATTGATGCTAATGGAATCCTCAAGGTGCATGCTCAAGAAAAATCAACTGGAAAATCTCAAGAGGTAACTATTCAGTGATCAACTAATATCTCTGATGAAGATATCGCAAAAGCAAAAGCTGATGCAGAGAAATTTGCTGAAGAAGATAGAAAGAGAAAGGAACTTGTTGAATCAAAAAATAAGCTTGAATCTTTGATCTATCAGATTGAGAATCTTATGAATGAGCAAAAGGATAAAATCTCAGATGAAGATAAAGAAAAGATTCAGAAACTTATCGCTGATGGGAAGGCAGTGAAAGACAAAGAAGACGCCGAAAAGTCTCATATCGATGCAGAAATTGAGAGAATTCAGAACCAGTTTCAGGAGCTCTATCAAAAATATCAGGTACAACCTACTCCAGATCAGCCTCAGAACTGAGCAGATAATGCTTCAGGTCCAAAGGATGGAGAAGTGATCGATGCTGACTAATAAAGCTCATATTTATAAAAAAGAAGTCTGAACTCAGATTTCTTTTTTGATTTATCGGTTATATTGAGGATTTTTATTTGATTTTCATCCTCCTTTACTTATACTTCCTTGGCTTTAATCTTTTCTCTCAAAACTATGCGAGAATCAATAGTAAATTCGTTAACATTTGCGGAATCAAGTATTTCTAAGTTTATTAGTGAGCAACCGTTCATTTTTCTTGTGATTGGTATAATTCTTTTGCGATCAATTATTGCTCAGATGATAAAATCTCGCCTGAAAAAGAAATATATTCTGCCTTATGAAAATAGAGATAATGTTGAAAATGGGCAGTTTCACCTTGATTATTTTAAAAAATTACATTCCGTAAATCTTTTTGGGGTAGCTTTAATTCTGAGTCTGATTTTTATTTATTTTGTTACGAAAGGAGAGGTTATATCTACTGTTTTGGCGGTTGCGATATGAGCGATGGTGATTACCTTTCAGACCTTTCTTGTTTCATTTTTGATGTATTTCATCCTAATGAATAAGTATAAAGTCTGAGAGGCAATTTCGATTCCAGATCTTCATATTCAGTGAGAAATCCTCTCCATCAAACCTTTCTCGATTGGGCTTTCTGGGAAAACTGATGACGGAGAAAACGATGGGAAAGCGTATTCAGTTTCTAATTATCAGCTGTGGCTGCATCCAGTAACGAGACTTAGGTTTGGAAAAACAATCTATACAAAGATCGTAATGAAATTCCCTTATGAAGCTAAAAATTTTGCAACAAATTTTGATGATACAGTTGAGAAGCTTCAGACTTTTTTAGACGAGTTTTTGCCTCTAAGACCAGCAGCTCAGGTGAAATATTATAATACTTATGTTGGTGTAAAGTATAAAATGGACTTTGATTATGAAGATGGGAAAAGTGTAATCAAGGTATCATATATTACCAGTATGAGACATGCATCATCAACAAAAAAGCGCATTTGCTCTATGATTGAATCATTAAAAAAGCACACTCCAGAGGAGTAGTGCTCTTTTTTTAAGTGTAAGATTTCAAAAGTTTATAAAAGGCTGATAATAACCGCTTGTCCATTGTCTTTTGAGAAAGTGAGAATAGGAATAAGAAATCAGTCTTTTTCTTGATAGGCGAGTATTCAATTTCAAACTGCAAGAGAAGTCTCTTGTTTTCAATCAGCTTTTTGAATGCCTTGTTTTGCCAATTTTGAAAAGACCTTTTCTAAAGTTATATTTACAGGATACGAACTAACAGAGTAGCTTTGAAAGCTAAAGTTTTCAAGACTTATTATTTGTTCGGAAGCTGGTGCATACCTGAGGTAGATTCATTCTCGTAGTCAATTTTTATCCATGATTGGCAATTTATTGAAAAGTCTCGGGATAAAAACTGTTATTTCGTACGCTGAGCTTGACTGAATTGAGAGATCTCAATAGTGATCTAGATTAAGTCAAAGATTTGAAATCTGATTTTTGATCTGTTTTTTTAGTGCTGATTCAGAAATTTCTCAGCCTCTAGCTAGAGACTTTTCAATATTATTTTTCATATTGAGCCTAGCATTCGCTAGATCAAGTTCAAAATCTTCGGTTCCTAGACTAAAACTAAGTTTTGTAGTAGTTGCAGATTTGAGAGGAGAGAGGTTGAGTGCAGGCAGATGAAGCCATTTTAACCAAGTACTCATCTCTGGTTGGCTATTTTTTGCCTGTTTTGCTACGAGAGTAGAGCTAGGGAGCTTAGGAATTTGCTTCTCAGAAATATGATAGCTTTCCTCGTTGAAAAGTTTGAGGGCTCAGCTCATGCTAGTAATTAGAGGGAGGTTAGAAAAGCCTGATCAAGTCTGTTTTTCTTCTTTTTGAGTCTGTAAAATAGAATTCAAGTCTGAAAAAGCTTGAGCTCCAGTTGAAGTAAAGAGTTTTGGATTGCTAAAAATCTTCGGTGTTTTATTGAAGGTTAAGAAACCTAATAAAAAAGCAGCTAATCCTATTCCTACTGCGATTGAAAAACCCGTAAAGTAAAATCTAAAATGTTCAAGATAAAACTTAAAATATCTTGGATTCTGAGCCTTTTTTTCATCCAATGACTTTGAAAGTCAGCTTTTAATTTCTTTTTTAAAATCTCTTTTCTCAGTTGAAAAGTCTGAAAAAGATTGATGCTCAGAAAGTGCAGATTCTGAGAGAGATTGCATTAGCTCTTTGAAAGTTTCTTCCGTTAGCTCTTTCTTTTCAGAAAGAGGAAGCTCTAAAAAGCGTTCGAAAGCCTTTTGCGTAAGATGCTCAGAAAGTCTTGTATTTCAGTTTGTTTTTTCAAGTAGAAAACTATAAATATGTTCACTCGTTTTCTCAAAAAGTACCCAAAAAGCTGAATATTTTCCCTGTTCATAGGATTGGAGTGCCTGATCGACGGTTTTCATCTGGAATATTCACATATAAATCCACCCAAGCATAAGTATTTTACTCCAATTATCAAGAACAAAAGACTACTTGCTTTTCCCCCCATAATATCTATATATAGTGTGTTTTATGCAGCTTTTAAATATGAAGATTCTCCAGTTTTTACCTTACTTTCCTCCGCATATTTGAGGAGTTGAAGCTTTTGCAAAAGAGCGAAGTTCGGCTTTTTCTGAACAAAAAAAATGAAAGCTGATTAATGTTGTTTTTTCTCCTGGTCAACCTGAAAATCTCACTTCTTATGAGCAGGATGGATATAGAGTAATCATACTCCCAGCATTCGAATTGATTTCTAATTTCCCTGTCCCAAAAATTCGGAGTCCTATTTTCTGGTCTCAAATAGAAAAAATAAAAGTAGAAAAAGCTGATATTATTCAGACGCATACTAGATTTTTCCTTTCAACCTTTCTCTGATGATTGCTTGCTAAACTTCGAAAGATAAAACGAATCCATATTGAACATGGTTCTGGCTTCGTGAAAGGTTTATCTCGGCGAAAGACAACTTTTGCTCGATGCTATGATCAGATTTTTTGAAGATTGATTTTTAGGCTTGCAGACAGTTTAGTTGCTATTTCTCAGGCAAATCTGCCTTTCATTCAGCAGTTTACGCGTAAAAAAATCTCTGTGATTTATAGAGGATTTAATTTTACCTCTGTTTTGAGAGAAAAAAAAGAAAAACCTGACCAGATTTTGATTGGTTTTGTTGGGAGATTAGTGAAGTTGAAGGGAGTTGATCTTCTGATCGAGGCTTTTGCCCAGCTTGAACAAGAAAATAGAAATCTTAGACTTCAAATTATTTGAGACGGAGAAGAAAGATTTGCTTTGGAAAAAAAGGTTGAAGCGCTCGGATTATGAGACAAGATAAGTTTTCTCTGATATCAAAGTCCAGAGAAGGTATATTCAGATTTTTTACCTCATATTGATGTCTTTGTAAATCCAAGTCTTCAAGAAGGCTTACCTACGACAGTTATTGAGGCTTTATTTGCTCAGTGTGTTACGGTTGCCACAGATGTCGGAGGAACGAGGGAAATTGCAGATGGGGAGGATTTTATTGTCGTTGAGCCCTGAAATGTTAAAGCTTTAAAAGGAGCTTTAAATCTAGCTTTAGCTCTTGTTTGAAAAGCAAATTGAGCTTCTTATGAGCAAGTGAGGGAGAGCTTTGACTGGAAGAGGGGAGTTGAGGCGTATTTAGAAATTTATAAAAAGCTCTGTTAAAAAATAGTTATGATATTCTCTGATGTTTTACTTTTTTATATCAAAAGGATGAGGAAGCTGAATTTTATAAATCCGATATCAAAACATGCTGTATACTGATGATGGATAAAGTTTTTGTCAAAATATTTTAATTTTCATCTCTATTCTCTTGAAAATAATATGGAGAATAAAGTGCAACATTTTTCTAAACTTAAAATTAAAAAACATTTTTCTACAAAAACAAATCCGATACTATTTCCTCATGTTATCAAAACAGAAGAAAAGGCAATAAATATTATAGGAGATATCTTTACGAATGTATTATGCTATTATAAAATTTATCGTAAAAATAAAAACACAATTTATTATAGTGAATACTATAATGAAGGGAAAAGTCGGTATAAAAAACTGATCTTTTATATGTTATGAAATTTATTTTTTAGAAATAAAAAGTTTATAGTTCCCCATTTACTTTGACAAAATACTTTTAAAAGAATTTCAAATAAAATTTTTTGTCTCCCTCAGCTATATCAGCATAAAATCATCAATATTCCAGTTGAAAGAGATGATGGGAAAATTAGATTTTTATATGCATGAGATATTTCTTCAAGAAAAAATTGTGATTTTTTAGTAGAAAATTTTACCAAACTTTATGCTGAATATCCAAATACAGAATTACTTATGATTGGGAAAATGTCTGATTTAAACGAAAAATACAAAAATATATTAAATATCAAGAATAGAGGGATAAAGTATATAGAAAAACTACCTTTTGAGGAATTAGAAAAGAAATATCAAGAGAGTGATGTTTTTATTCTTGCATCTTTATCTGAACCTATTGGAGCAGTTGTTCAGGAAGCTATGGCAAATGGGAATATGATAATTGTTAGTAATCTGGCATGAGCTTCTTGCTATGTAGACAATGGTGAAAATGGCTTGATATTTGATGTACAAACGAGAAATGATTTACTAGAAAAGATGAGATTTTGTGTAAAAAATAGAGAGAAAGTTTTGAAGATGAGGGAAAATGCTGTAGAAATTATGAGATCAAAATATTCAATTTTTAATGAAAAAATGCTTAAAGAACTATACAATAGATTTTTATCTTTTATAGAATCAGAATAATGAATAGGGTACTCTTCGTTACTCAAAAAAGATCTGATGCAATAGGAATCGTTGATCAAAATCAGAAAAATGAGTTGAAAAATCTGGATCATAATTTTGATTTCTTACAGATTGGAGAAAAGGGTACTACGAAGTTCCAGATTATAGTTAATTATTTTAAAAATATTCTTCTGCTTCTAAAAACTGCAAGAAATTATAGTCAGATTTTTTTCTCTTGGGAGAATCCTTATGGAATTTTGATAAAACTTTTCATGCCTTGAAAAAAAATAACGATGACTATTCATCATATAGAAGAATATCGGTGAAAAACAATGCTTGGAAAGCTGATTTTTAGTATAATGGATCATTTTATTGCGATTTCACAGTTTACAAAAGATCAGTTGATTGCATTTTGAGTTAAGCCAACAAAAATCAGAGTAAATTATAATGGAATCTCAAAAAGCTTTTATCCAGAAAAACTTGAAAACTTTCAGGATTTTACTTATATTCTCTATGTAGGGACAGAGGTTCCAAGAAAAAATTTAAAAACTTTGTTATCAGTTTTTAAGGTTTTACGTACTACCTATCCAAAGTTAAAACTTGTAAAAATTGGGAAACCTGGAACGGAAGAAGCTAAAAAAGAAACTGATCAATTGATAAAGGTACTATGATTGTCAGATGTAGTGTTGCTTCATAGAAATTTTATTTCTAATGATGAATTGAGAAAGCGATACTCCAATGCTTTATGTTATGTTTCTTTAGCTACATTGGAGGGGTTTGGATTGACAATCCCAGAGGCGATGGCTTGTGGATGTCCTGTCCTAGCTTCTAGGATTTGACCTTTTGAGGAGATTTGTCAGGATGAAAGTATATTAATTGATCCTTTAGATGAGGAAAAGATTATTGATAAATTTAAAATCTACCTTGAAGATCAAAATTTTAGAACTTTGAAAAGTGGCGAATGATTGATGAAGGCTGAGAGATTTGATTGGAAGAAAAATGTAAATTTCTTAGTGGCTTTTTTTACTCAAAAAACGAAGTAAACCATAAGGTTTATAAATAAGTCGTCTATATATACGGTTTGGAAGATTTGCTTGTAAATAAAGCGTGAACTTCGACAAAAGTTGCTTGAGAAAAGCAGTTCGTTTCAGAGATCAGTCTAGATTTACTGGAGGAAGTCAAACTTCTGATCTATACTGATGATAGAGATAAGAAAGAGGATGAAAACAGTTTTTTTTTCGAGGTTTTTCCCCTGCAAAATGAACAATCACAGGAAAATTTTTAGCGTCTTTAAATTCATTATCCGAATATTTTAAAATATTCCCCTTTTTTGTCGCTCGTAAAAATGGTAATGCATTATATTTTGGATGAAGAGAAGTCCAATTTTGGATAAGAATAACATTAAGGGCATCTTGATCGTAGGCGATAAGTTTTTCGTTATAAGTATTTATGAAATCAAGGACCGACTTCTTTAAGTTTATTTCTCTTAATTTTTTGAGATTCATCATAAGAACTCAAGCGTTGAAAAAAAGTCAAAAGGGAGATTTTATATTATAAAGGTCTGTATAATAATTAATAGTTGTTATCTCTCTTACTGCTCAAATAGAATTAGAACTGATATCAATATTATAAAGTTGTGAGATATCCCCTCTTACAATAATATCAACATCTAAATAAAGAATTTTCTCATATTCAGGTAATAATTCAGGAAGTTCTAATCTATAATAAGTTTCTTGAGAAAGTCCTTTAGTATTTCGTCACTCATATTTAGAACGATCCATCAAGATAAATTCAATTTCTCCATTATTAAATCTGGCTCAGAGAGAAGTAATCAACTTTTTGTTTTTTTCAGAAATTCATCCATCCAAAATGAAGATTTTCGCAAAATATCATTCAGATAAATGTTTTAAAAGTGAGTAAATTGCTACTGCAAGATGCTCAGCATATCAATCATTAGAAGAAAAACTTATAATTATATTTTGTATCATATTGCTACTCTTATAGATTCTAAAATAGATGCAATCGGTCAAAACCCTAATAATCACAATCTTGCTTTATACACTTCTATTTTTGCTTTCTTTCATGAAAAGAAATGATAAATCGGAACTATTTTAGTTTTTCAAGATGTTCTCTGATTGAGAAGGCAATCTTTTAAGAGGAGATAGAAAACTGATTCTAAAAAGCGAGTATTTGTATCTTTTATGTATTTAACCGCTTTCTTATAAAGATGTTCTTCATAAAACGCTTGTGTAGTCTTAAAAAAAGCTGTCGTTACGCCAAACTGTGCCAATCCCCATCCCTTGTAGAAAAAAATAGTAATGCTCCATTTTTGATGGTAATTTATAATCTGATCAATATTTTTTACAATATATCTTCATGTGACTTTATACCAAGAGGTACTTTGCTGAAGTAATTGAGAATTTTTAAAAGCATAGTCAAAAATTTCTGCTTCTCAGTAAGCATATCAATATTTTTTGATAGATATTTCATCTCCATAAAACTGCAACAATTCTAGTTGTACCCCTTTGTCATATGCTAATTGTTCTAATAGAGCCCAATTATTAAAATGATAATTTGAATTTTCGCAAAAAATAATTTTATCAAAAAGTTGAGTATTGATATAATACTGAATTGTAGAAAAATATTCTCATAGTCTGTATTCTGGATCAAAATATTTGTCATTTGATAATACTGTAGACCTTTGTATTCCATTATTATTAGGTTTTATTGTTCCTGTTAATAGCAGTGTCTCTTTCATTATTTATACAATTTATTATAAATTCTTAAAATTGCAGAATGCCAAGAGAATTTTTTGATAATTTCAGAGTGAGTTTTATATATTGTATCTGTATATTTATCAATATTTAGTATTCAGTTTTCAATTGCTTTTGCAAAGCTATGATAGTCTCTTTGGGTTACAATAGTTCATAATTCCCCCTGATTGGTGATATCTGATGCTGATGCAATATCTGTAGTAATTAAGTAATTCCCAAGATATAATGCTTCTACTAACACAATTCAAAATGATTCATGTCTGGATGTTAGGCAAAAAATTTTACTTTTTTGATATCGTGAATAAAGTTCTTTTTTATCAAATATGCTCCCGGTAAAGAATAGCCTTCCTTGAACCTTAGGATGTTGTCTATAAAATTCATTAATATAGTTTTGAAATCAGTCTTCAATAGGTCCAATACAATAACACTTCCAATTCTTGGCAATAAATTCTGAATCTGTATCGCATAGATGTGCTATGGACTGCATTAATAATTCTGTATTTTTTTGATACGATCCTATTCTAGCTACGGTTATTATAATATTTTCTTTCTGTAGAGTTGTTTGTGTGTACTGATCAATTTGATTTTGATCAAAGCCATTTGGCATATATACAAGTTTCTTTTGAAATTCTCAGCTATAGTTTACTAAAAAATTATATCATGTAGTTGTCTCTATTGAAATACAGTCAGTCAATCTAATAAAAAAGTTTATAAATTTTCTTATCAGAATCCTTATAATTGGTATATTCTCTCAAAAAACAGTTTTAAGGTTATGTTTATAAGGATCAAAATCCATCATAATATAAAGTTTCCCTTTTTGATTAAGAATTTTATAAATTAGTCCATAGAGAAATGTAGATTTTATAAAATGTATAAGATGAAGATGGTCTATTTTTTTTGCGTTTTGTAACAAATAAACGAAAAGATTATATGTTTGTATAATTGTATATCATTTCTGGCTTCCACTCATATCATTAAAGGTTCATCAGTAGACTGGTTTTGCATTTTGAGATGCTTTTGGATAAACAATTTTGATATCCAAATTGTGATGATAGTTTTTTAGGTATAGTGGGATCATTACTTCTGCTTTTTGTAAGCAAGCAGATTCTAAGGAGAAATGTAAAAGAGAAGTCCAATTTAACATTATTTACTTTTTTCTAAGGAATCAAAATTATTTGATAATAATAGAGGAATTTTTTCTCGTATTTTTTTTTCACTCCAGTTCCATCGTTGTAACTTTAAAAGCAAGGAGATCTGTTCATCTGAAAATCTTTTTTTAATTATTTTTGCTGGTATTCCTCATACAAGAGTATATGGAGGGACATTTTTTGTTACTATACTTCACAGAGCAATAACTGCTCAATCTCAAATAGATACTCAAGGCATAATTACTACATTCCTTCCTATCCATACATCATTTCAAATATTTACATCTAATGATTTTCACTTAGCATAATCAGTATCATACCAAAAATTATAGGTAGATATCCAATTAGGATTGTGATTTCCGTGTCATAATAAGATTTCGACATTTGGAGCAATACTACAAAATTTTCCAATAGAAAGTTTTCCCTGATTAGGAAAAGTGTGTATCGTAGGTTTTCAATACGTATAATCTCCTATATAATACTTTTTATAAATGTAATATTTGTTAGTATAGTTTTTAGTGTTAATAAATCATTGAAAGAAAGTGAAAACAGAATTAAAAGGAATAGAAAACAAATATTTACAATAATTATACAACTTAGATAAAAAATGTAGCATGTTCTTAAAAAATAAGAAATTAAACATAACTATTTTGAGATAAGTGTATCACATATAAAACATCAAAATTTACAGGTTTTAATACTTTTTTTCAAATAAACGAGAGTATTAAACTAGGAGCCTCTAAAACTAAGCCAAAGGGATAGCCAATATAAAAATTTAGTATCTGTATTATGTTTCTAAAAAAACTATATTTATGAAAAAATGATAATAATTGTACTAAGAAAAAAGATAGTCAGTAATATTTTTTTAACGGAATTCATATCAAGGTTTTCTTTTGTGAAAAAAAACAACCAGCATAAGCGTTATGTGTTTTATTATCTTTTGTCCAACAGTCCATTCTATTAAATATTTCGTTATATTTAGAAATTCATTCTGGGAAAAGGTTTCCTACGAAATATTTTCAATATGTAGGATACTCTCTATTACTTATTGCTTTGATTTTTCAAAATCTATGAGGCATGATGATATTTCACAACTTTAATTCATAACAAATGTCCTTCCAAAATTTTTCATCAATATGAAGAATATGATCAGCTTCATCATAAAAAACAATATCATCTTTTTCTATTTCTTGATCTTGTTGTATATATTGAAATATACATATTGGCAAAAAACGAGGATTTCTTTCCTGAATATAAATTATTTCATAATCAATACGAAGAGACAATTTATCTACTAATTCTTGAATGATTTTTCGTTTGTCTTTTTGACATATAAAAAGTTTTATCTTTTTGAAAATATTTGGATATTCTTCTAAAGATTTGATAGTTGCTGTAAGTTCTTTTTTAAAACGATTATTGTTGCTGATATAGCAAGGCATGTATACAAAAACTTTCTTCATGTTTTTTATATAAATTTCCTAAAATATTCAATTGTTTCTCCTAATCCTTCTTTTAATTTAACTTTAGGTTCCCATCCTAATTTCTCTTTTGCTAAACGATTATCAGCCCTTCTTTGTTTTGGATCATCTTGTGGAAGTGGTTTATAAATAATTTTACTTGAGCTTTCTGGGATAAGATTTAGAATCTCATTGGCAAGCTCTTTCATCGTAAATTCAAATTGAGTTCCAATATTAACTGGTCAAACAAATCAGGTTTCATTATTCATCATCTTAATCATTCCTTCTACCAAATCATCAATATATTGGAAAGACCTTGTCTGTTCTCCTGTTCCATAAATAGTAATATCTTGATTTCTAAGTGCTTGCATGATAAAATTACTTACCACACGACCATCGGCTGGATGCATATTTGGACCATAAGTATTAAATATCCTAATAATCCTAATATCAACTCAATATTGTCTATGATAGTCCATAAACAGTGTTTCAGAAGCTCTTTTTCATTCATCATAGCATGATCTTGGTCCATTGATATTTACATTTCCTCGGTAAGTCTCTGGTTGAGGATGAACTGAAGGATCTCCGTATACTTCAGAAGTTGATGCTTGTAAAATAGTCGCATTTACTTTCAATGCAAGTTCAAGCATATTCATTGCTCATAAGATTGATGTTCTTGTTGTTTCTATAGGATTTTTTTGATAATGCACAGGAGAAGCTGGACATGCAAGATTATAAATCTGATCTACTTGTAGCCAAAATGGTTGAGTAACATCATGGAGTACAAAAGTAAAAAGTTGGTTACTAATTAGGCTTTTAATATTTCCTTTTGTCCCAGTAAAGAGATTATCAAGACAGATAACTTCATTTCATTCAGCTAATAATCTTTCACATAGATGAGATCAGATAAATCAAGCTCATCAGGTCACAAGAATTTTTTTCATCTTTGTTTAGCATATGGGTAAAATTTGCTAAAGACTAGCTTTTTGTAATTGTTTTTCAAGCAATATTTCTTATTTCATTTCTTAAAAATCCGACCTGCCTCCAATTCGTCGCAGCAAAACACAACGCATAGACGATTGATATTTCAACCAATCCAGCAATAGTCAGCCATCTATTTCCACTTAGCAATCCTATTTCTCTTTTCCCGACAAAGACTAAAGCCCCTAAAATAGTCAAAATGATCAAATTTTTTATGATAAATTTCCATTGGATGTGGATTTTCCCTGCTTTAAATAAATACGGAAGGCTAAATCACCATAAACTCAAATAGCTTATCCCAAAGCCAATTCCAGCTCCTTGTAGTCCAAAAAATCTAATCCCTCAATAAGTAAATAAAATAGTAATAATTATTCAGCTTCCTAAAATTTTGACTCTTTCTCTGATTTTCCCAAATCCAGCTAAGACTGAGAAATTAAAGCCTGTTAGAATATTAAAAATCAAAAAAATTCAGGTCCGAGAGAGGAGTTGCCCAGAAGTTTGATACTTTTCACCAAAAAGAGCAATAGCAATTTCAGGTCAAAGTGCAATAAAAAGGATAGAAATACTTAAAATCAGAACTGAAAAATAGTTATAGAAAAATGAAAAGAGGAGTCAGAGTTTCTTTTGATCTTTTTTTTCAATAAGTTCCGAAACCATCGGAAAAATAAGCCCCATAATTGGTCAAATAATTATAAATCCCATATTAAAGAGACTCTGAAAATTCGCAAAATATCCAGCAGATTCATCACCCAGAAAATAAAGCACGAGCTGCTGAATAATCTGTCAGAATACACTACTAATATTTAGTCAAATGAATGACCATAATGCATATTTGCGATATTCTTTAAGCATAGGTTTGTTCCACTCAAACTTCCCCTGCATTAAAGAATGATGGTAGTTTCTATAGTAAATAAATCCAGCAATAAGGATTCAAACTCCTAATCATAAAAGTCGGTTAAGACTGTACCATTCTATTGTCCCTCTGTTGGTCAAAAAGCAAAAAAATGAAAATCAGACTACAGATCGCATTCTTATAAATTCCACAAGCTGATAGTCAAAAGTTTTTTGAAATGCAATAAAAATGCTCTGAAAAGTCTGAAAAAGATTTATTCATAAAAAATAGAGACAGAAGTATTTTAATATATCAGCAGAAAGAGGGTTATGAAAATAGTTTGCCGCAAGCCAATCACTACCAAACCACAATCCAAGAGCGATCAATATCGCTGTTCAAAACTGGACTAAAAAGCTGAGATAAATCGTTGTCTTAATATGATTATATTCCTTTTTAATCCAAAATTTTGGTAAGAAATACTGCAAGCTTTCGGTTAAACCAAGGTCATTATAGACATTCAAGAAACTAATCAGACTAATAATACTGTAGAGGATGCCAACGTCTGCAACAGAAATCTCTGGAGAATTAGAAATCAAAAGCCTAATTAAATATCCGCCTGGTGCAATAAGGTATGAAAAAAGATAGAGCCAAAAACCTTTTTTTATCAGCTTTTGACTCAGAGTTTCATCTTGAAGGAGATCAGTATTGTTTTCTTGTTGCTTCATGAGCTGTATTGGATAAAAATTATAGAATCTATCGGCTCTTTAAAAATCTTAGATCTCAATTAGTGAAAAGCCTGATATCTTTTATCCCATATCTCACTGCAACTAGACGATTAATTCCCATTCCAAAGGCAAATCCAGTTCGCCCTTCTTCAGGATTTACTCCAGCTTCTTTTAATACATTTGGATGAATCATTCCAGCACCGAGTATTTCCATCCACTTTGACATTTCTTTATTCCCAGTTTTAGGATTTACATATTCATATCTTGTATCTATCTCAAAACCTGGCTCAACAAAAGGAAAATATGCAGGTCTCATTCTGATTTCAACCTTTTTTTGAAGAGCAACAGTCAAAAAATCCTGAATAATGGTCTTGAAGTGCGCAATGCTGATATTTTTGTCAATATATACTCATTCAAACTGATAAAACATAGTATCGTGCGTCGCATCTACATTCTCAAATCTATAGACTTTACCAGGTAAAACAGCCCTGATTGGAACTCAGTATTTTTTGATAACATAGTTTTGAGCAGAGGAGGTATGAGTTCTAAGAACAAAATTTTCTCATCTAGGATCTAGCTCATCAATATAGATCGTATCATGCATTTCAGTAGCTGGATGAGAAACTGGAATATTCACAGACTCAAAATTCTCAAATTTGCTCACAACATCTCTTCCATGTTCAACGATAAAGCCCATCCCCTGAGCAATTTCTTCTAGTTCTCTTCTTACTTTGCTCAAAAGTGAAAAATATCACTGTTCAACCGGTGTCCCAGGAAGTGAAATATCAACAATATCCTCAGCAAGCTGTGCATTGATCTCTCTGAGCTTGAGTCTTTCAAAACACTCTTCATAGGCTGTTTGAAGTGCTGTTTTTAGTGCAGAAATTTGCCCTCATTGAATCTTTTTCTCCTCAATTGGCAACTGGGCTAGCGTCTTTAATGCCTCACTTACATACCCTTTTTTCCCAAGGATCCTCTGATATCGATTTTCCAGTTCTACTAAATCCTCACATGCCTTGAGCCAAGTAAGTTCCTGATCTAAGTTAATCATTCCCTTTAGAAAAAAAGATAAAAATCTGACTCTGAGTGTAGTGTTTTCTCCTCACTTTTCAAGAATATTTTTTGAAAGATCAAAAAAAGAACAATGGTTTGCTCTTTTCAGATTTTCTATTATTTATTTTCTACTAATTCTCTAGTAATCAATTCTCTTTGAACATATTCAGGATTATTAGCTGCTTGGATTGCCTGAGAGACAGTGATCATTCCTTTTTCAACAAGGCTCAAAAGACTCTCTTCCATAATCTGCATTCCTCCCATTCTATTCGTATACATAGTACTTTTTAGCTGATTAAGCTTATTTTCTCTAACCAGATTTGACACTGCCGTTGTATTGAGCAGAACCTCTTGTGCAAGAGCAAGGCCTGGTTTATCCTGCCTTTTTAAAAGCTTTTGAACAATGATTGCACAGAGGTTTTCAGCAAGCTGAACTCTGATTTGGTTTTGTTCGCTCGAATTGAACGATCCGATAAGTTTATTGAGAACTTGTTCGGCAGATCTAGCATGAACAGTTGTTAGTACCAGATGACCAGTTTCTGAGAGGAGAATAGCATTTCTGATACCATCAAGATCTCTGATCTCACCAAAGAGAATAATATCTGGTCTTTGTCTCAGAGCATATTTCATTGCTGAAGAGAAGGAAGAGATGTCTTTTCAGAGTTCTTTTTGATCGATTATGCTTTCTTTTGCCTCAAAAATATATTCAATCGGGTCTTCAATCGTCAGAATATGTTTTTTCTCGGTTTGATTGATTTCCTCTACCATTGCTGCGAGTGTAGTAGATTTTCCAGATCCTGTAGCTCCTGCCAAAAAAATAATCCCATTCGTTCTATGTGAAAGTTCCTTGAAAATCCCCGGCAAACATAGTGATTCTAGGGTTGGGACTTTTTTTCTCAAAAGCCTGGCAACAATCATAATATGTCCTCTTTGTCTCGAAATGTTTACCCTATATCTTCTATCTTGATATCCAATTCCGAGGTCAATACTTCCGTGCTTTTCAAAAAAATCAAGCCCAGTGGTATTCATCAGCGTTAATGCTAATTGATTGAGGAGTTCATCATCCAACGGCTCAAGATCAGTTTCTCTATGAACTTCCTCCAAAATTCTCAAAACAGGAGGTTCACCATAGGTCAAATACATATCAGAAGCATTTTTCTGAATCATCAAAGTATTCAAATATTCCAGATATGCGGTAGGACTTTGAAATTGATCATTACTCATTTTTGCCATGGGAATTTTTGAGGAGAAAAGATAAAAAATCAGATTTTTTCTTTCCTTGATTATAGTGAGATTTTTTCTTTTGTCAAAAAAAAGCACTTTATCTCTCGTCTTAAATTTTGGCTCGTTCTAGCATAAAAATTTTCCTTGAAAAAGCTGATGAAAACTCTATAGTTGAGATTAGTTTTATTTTTGTGATCAAAAGTATGTCGTATCATACGTGCCATGTCCCCAGAAATTAAGATATAAACTGTGTCTTAAAGGATAAAAATCAGATTTTTATTTTGTTTTCTAAATTATTATGGCGACAACACTTACTTCAAGAGCTGAAGACTATTCTCAGCGATATAATGATCTCGTAAAATATGCAGATTTGGCTGAAAATTCAGCTGTAAGAGGATGTATGATTATCAAACCTTATGGATATGCGATCTGGGAAAATATGAGGGATATCTTAGATAGAATGTTCAAAGTTACTGGGCACCAAAATGCTTATTTTCCGTTGTTCATCCCTAAATCTTATTTTTCAAAGGAAGCTTCTCATGTCGCAGGATTTGCTAAAGAATGTGCTGTAGTGACTCATTATAGGCTTAAAAATTGAGAAAATGGAGAAATTATTGTTGATCCAGAGGCAAAGCTTGAAGAAGAACTTATTGTAAGACCAACTTCTGAGACAATTATTCGGGATTCTTATAGAAATTGGATTAAGTCATATCGTGATCTGCCGCTATTGATCAATCAACGAGCAAATGTTGTAAGATGGGAGATGAGAACTAGACTTTTTCTTAGAAGTGCTGAGTTCCTTTGGCAAGAGGGGCACACGGCTCATGCAACTCCAGAGGAAGCTGATGCTGAAGCAAGAAAGATGTTAGGAGTGTATTCAGATTTTGTTCGTAATTTTATGGGAGTTTTCCACTATAAAGGAGAAAAACCTGAACACGAAAGATTTGCTGGAGCAGTTGCAACCTATACTTTTGAACCAATGATGCAAGATGGAAAAGCACTACAGGCATGAACATCTCATAATCTTGGTCAAAATTTTGCTAAAGCTTTTGATGTGAAATTTACAAATCAAAATAATGAGTTAGAGCATGTTTATGCTACTTCTTGGGGAGTGAGTACGAGAATGATGGGAGGTTTGATTATGGCTCATTCTGATGATCATGGATTAGTTTTGCCACCTGCACTTGCGCCAATTCATCTTGTAGTGGTTCCTATTTTTAAGACACTAGAGGAGTTAAATGAGATAAAGGCAGAACTCCAGCCTCAACTCGATCAGCTTTCAAATATTGTTATTCATTCTGAAACCTTAGGAGGTTACTCAATTCCAGTAAAGGTTAAAATAGATGAAGATATGCAAAAATCTGCTGGACGAAAGTTTAATGAGCGAGAGCTTAAAGGAGTCCCTGTAAGAATAGCCGTTGGAAGAAGAGATTTAGAGCAGGGGCAGGTAGAAATTTTTAGAAGAGATACCTTGGAAAAGAGTTTTGTCCCAATAGATCAGCTTGCTCATATAGTTCAGGAGTTATTCCTTGATATCCAGCAAAATATCTATAAAAAGCACGAAAAATTTACCCTTGAGCACACATCAACAGCGAATACCTATCAAGAGCTTAAAGAAAAAGTTGAAAGCTGATTTGTTCTCGCTCATCGAGATGGAACAAACGAAACAGCTATGCAGATTCAGGATGAGCTTAAGGCTACAATTAGATGTTTGCCATTTGATCTTTGAGAAGAGGAGTGAGTAGATCCTCTTTCAGGAAAACCAAGTAAGAGAAGAGTTATTTATGCTAGGAGCTATTAATTCTCTTATCTAAAAGATAGTAAAGAGTCTTAGGTATATCCCTTGCAAAGGAATACTTGACTTTTGAAGATGAATAAGTATACAATAAACTGTAATATAAAAATTATTTATAATATCAATTAAATCCATAACTATTAGTATGGGCTGGACGTCGGGAGATGCCCCAGCCTTTTTTTGAAATATCTTGACTTTTAGTAGAGAATGTTTATTATCATGTGCGTTATATAAAATCTTGATAATTCTAGTTATATACGTAGTTTTTCTATGTTTTTTTTGCCGTGAAGCTGACCGTCGGGAGATGAGTCAGCTTTTTTTCTTTGAATATGAAATTGATCCCGCAACGATTTTGTAAAAAGATAATTAGTTAAACTTTATTTTAGAAGGCTGAGTATTGTGCGCAATAGTAGTTCTTTTCTGAAAAAAATTGGACCGATTGTAGCGATATAATTCTATGCCTAATTATGTGGAAGAGGTATGATGTTTAAATGAAAAAAAATATTGACTTTTGTGGTGAAAACTATATAAAATATGCAATTTACAAAAACTATATCATTTAATTTATTTGTATTCCGTTTAAAACTGTCGGGAGATAGATCTAAATCAGTCGGGAGATCGGTTTAGAACGGTTCCTTAGTTTCTTCACTCAAACTAAGGAGATGGTTCTCTAGGTATATTCTATTCATTCTTCTTAAAATGCCTAGAGAACCTTTTTATTAGAACTCCAGTTTTTTACTAGGAGTTTTTTGTATTATAAAAAAAGAAGTCAGATTTTTTAGACTTCTTTTTTGGTCTTAAGTTATGAAATTGTTTGGATAACGATATTTTTCGCAAACTCTAACCATGCACCATCTCTGATTTCAATCACAAACTTCTTGTCTCAAAGCTCTTTGATAATATAATTTTCTCCAGGAGAAGTGAGGTCTCATTTGATCTTACATTCATACACAACAACAGTTGGATTTGTTGAAAGGAGGTCTTTGTCGCTATGTTTGATCACTCTGAGACCATAACTACAGCGAACAGCAGCCTGACCAAAATCTACATTAGTATTAAATCCTTCATAAGAGATATTCATAGAAGGGAAGGTCACTTCATAAGCACCTCTTGCAGAAGAATAGGTGAGTTGTCTATCTTCAGAGATTGGAAATTGTTTTACATTTGGATTATAGCTAGTCTCACGAGTTGTTGCTTGTTCTTTTTTTGTCTCTGATGGAGTAGTGGTTGTTTCTGTTTTTTTCTCTTCTGTTTTTTTTGTATCAGTTCCGGTTTGGGTTGCTTGTTGAGTAGCTCAGGTCGCTAACTGAGGATTAGAGTTGGTATCACTCACTTTAAGATCAATAAATTTTAATTTGTTTGGTAAAGTTGGATCTACACTAACCTGACAAGTAAAATTCTTCTCGCCAGCTCATTGAATGCTAGCTTCAGTACCAGATTTGCTCGTCTTGATAGTATGTGAAACAATACGATTAAGCCCATTATCAACTCCAAGACAAACCTTTACTCAATAAAGATTCACAAGCTGTTTTACATATTCAGGACTAACAATTGTAATCAGATTTTTAATTTTAAGCACTTCTTCATCTTCAGCATTATTGATGAAGTATCAGATCGTATCTCAATTTTGAAAATACCAAGTTTTTACTTCTCCTAATTTATAGAAAGTGTCTCCATTACTTGTAGTAGATACCTGAGCTGAGGTGTCTTTAAAGGTCCTTGTCAATTCCTTACAATTAGTATCTCCACCATTAGTACAAGTAAAGAATTCAATTTTTGTTACTTTATCATTTTCAAGGTTTTTAACTTCAATTTTCCCGTTTTCTCCTGCCTGTCCAACAAAGACAAAACTATCAAAGAATTCCTGACCAAAGTAAAGTCCAGCATTTGCTACATAGATCCCAGGATTTTTTACTTCTTCCTGAACTTCTTGCTGGCCAGTACTTGCTTGCTGATTTTGAGCAGCAATTGGAACGATACTAGTTACTTCTACCAGAGGAGTGTTTTTATATATTGCCTCCAATGTTCCAAGAACCTGAAATTCTCCAGAACTAACTGAAGTATAATTATTTAGGGGGAGCGTTTTACTCTTAAGAAAGTAGGTCTTCCCATCAGAGCTAGTAAATACATGTGTATAAGTGATCAAATCGCTATCATCTTGCTTGAGTGTTCCTACAGTGTCGATCTGCATTCCTATAGTATACCCTCCACCAGTAGTTGACTGAATTTGAGAAATCTGATTTTGTTGAGTATTGTTTTGAATAAAGTAATATCCTAATGCTAAACATCCAAGAATTAGAACAAGTGAAAGGAAGATTCGCATTCCATTACCAGATTTCTGTTGAGGAGACCTAATTACGCCACCAGAAAACCCTCATCTAGACTGCTGCTTTGAGAAAAAATCCTGTTGTTTATTCATCGTTCAGTATAAAAGGATAAAAACATTACGCCTCCTATAATAAAAAAAGAAAATAGATTTTCAAGTTCAGATTTCTCTTTTTTTTATTTTTGTCAATAAAGAAAACTCCTTACATTAGTAAGGAGTTCCTCTTAGTTTTTTAGAAAATTAGTTCTTTCCATCTACTTTATACACTGTCTTAAGTGCTTCGATAATGAATGGAACATTGAGGAAGAGGGTCAAGAGCGCAGTTAATACTATCATAGATCCAAATCCTTTAAACATATTGATTCCATATGCGAAGAGCAATACTCAGATCAAAAGAGTAGAAACCTGACCGTCTCTGATTGCTGACCAGCTTCTCTCTGCAGCACTACTAATTGCAGACTTCAGAGTCTTTCATTCTTTGATTTCTTCATTCATTCTCTCAAAGATAAGTACATTGGCATCAACAGCCATACCAATAGATAGGATAATTGCAGCAATACCACTAAGTGAAAGTGCATAATCAATAAGCTTAATCACAGCCAATAACACTACAAAATAGAAGATCATAGTAAGCGTAGTAACTAACGCTTTTCTCCATCCATAGATAAAGAACATATAGAGGATAATTGCCAAAGTTCCAACAGCAGTTGCAACTAATGCTCCTTGCAAGGCACTATCTCAAAGTGAAGGGCTTACCTGTTCCTCTTGCATCAAGATGAGTGGAGCAGGCATGTTTCCTGAGTTAAGTTCTTTTGCAGTAGCGATAGCTCTTTCTCTATCAAACCCTCCAGAAATCTGAGCTCTTCCATCACAAATTGCTTCCTGAATAGTTGCAATAGTTGCAGGCACTCCTCAGATAAAGATTCCCATAGTACTTCCTTTATTTTCTTTAGTGATCTGACAGAAAATTTCTTTCCCTTTCTCATTGAAAGTAATACTTACTCCTGGTTTCCCAAGGTCTGCATTTGCTTCTGCAAGATTGAAGTATGCTCCGTTAAGTGGAGTTCCATCATTTCCCTTTGCAACTTTCCAGCTTGCAGTATCGTTGATGAAAAGTTCTTCAAGTACATAATTCTGATTTTCAATATTTCTTTCAAGTACACGGAAGATTAAGAATCCATTTAGTCCATGACTTCCAGTTCCGAACTTGTCTCCATATACTCCTTCAAGAAGAGGTGAGATTTGACCAATTTCTAGTGTATTGAGAGTCTCAAGATGCCCATTGTAAAGAGATGAAAGCTGATTTGCATTTCCTGAGAAAATATTTCCATAAATATCTTCCCCTTGCTGGTTTCCATAGATAGGAAGCATCTGTTCTGGATGTGCAAGAAGCTCTTGTCTAATAGACTCAGCACGAGCCTTTCTTGCTGCGATAGTTTCTGCATTTCTTGGTTCATCATTTGCAATCTTAAACTCAAGTTCCACAGTCTTACCGATCATTTCCTTTGCCTGGTCAAGATCAGCAACTCCGCCAATTTCAACTACTACCTGAGTTTCATCATTCAAATTCTGAATATATGCTTTGTAATCACTCACTCCAAGAGTAGAAATTCTACCATCAATATTCTTGAGGATAACATTTTCAATAGTCTTTTTTACCTCAGCAAATTCAAGGTCTGAGTATACTTCCTTGTATTTATCATAGTTGATTTTATAAACAAGTTTAGTTCCTCCTGAGATATCAAGCCCCTTTCTAAAGTTATTGATACCATTTGTTGTGAAGACTCGCTCTCTCTGGAGAGTTTCTTTGTTAAAGTTTCTTCCTACAAAGAAGATAAACAGAAGACTCACTATAAATACAATTCCTAGCCCAAGTCTTTTTGTCCACACTCATTTCATAGTTTTTGCCATTAAATGAATAAAATAAAAACTGCTCCTACTATATCCTTTTCCCCATTGAATACAAGGGATTTATCTTTTACTTGCATTAGTATCCTAAAAGAGTATATAGAAATACAAACAATTTTATGTGGAGTGAACTTTATTTATCTCATCAGTGATGACCAAATTGCAGCTGCTTTTGATTATTGTAAGTATTGCTTTTCTGATATTGAGTTTTAGAGTGTATAAAAGAAAAAAAATCTGACTTCCGACTTTTGCTCTATTTTTTTTCTGATCATGTATTGTTGGAATCTTTGCGCTCCGTATTGAATGGCTTAATGCTATAGGAATCACCTTTGGGCTCAATAGAGGAGCAGATCTGATTGTGTATGTCTCGATTATTCTCTTGTTTTATTTTGTCCTTGAATTGTACAATAAAAATACCAAGCTTTACTTAGCACAAACTGAGTTGATTAGAAGCCTTTCTTTGGAAAGAGTAGTACGTGGACCTCTACAAGATGCTGAAATTGCCTTTATTATCCCAGCTTACAATGAGTCTTCGCATTGTATCCAAGTGATCCAAGAAGTACTTGATACCTGAAATATTGTAGTATTTATTGATGATGGAAGTCAGAACTGACTCTTTAAGCTCCTCAAACAACATTTTCAAGAGACAAAAAATCTGGTTTTGATTCAACATATTAGAAATCTTGGTCAAGGTGCGGCATTGCAGACGGGATTTGACTATGTCCAACAGGAGTTACCACAGGTGCAGTTTGTTGTGACCTTTGATTCTGATGGACAGCATCTTTTGAGTGATTTAAAAAACTTCCGTTCAGCTTTTGAGAATAATGCTGATTTAGAAATTGCACTCGGATCAAGATTCCTTGGATCAACAGTAAATATGCCTCGAAGCAAAAAACTGGTTCTAAAAATCTGAATTCTTTTTACTTCATTCTTTAGTGGAATACTTTTGACTGATACTCATAATGGATATAGAATGATCAAAGCAGCTGCCCTACCAAAGTTTAGAATTACCTTTAATGGTATGGAGCATGCCTCAGAAATTATTGATATCATTGCACAAAATAAGATTGTTTATCAAGAGGTGCCAAATACCATTGTTTATACTGAATATAGCCTGAGTAGAGGACAGAAAATTTCAAACAGCATCAAAATTGTAAAGAATCTGATTTTTAATAAGTTTTTTTGAAGGTAGGAACTAGTCTTTCAAGGTTGTAAATTCTATTCATAAGGTAGTTTTTCTCCCCTGATAGGGGGAGATGTCGCTTTGCGACAGAGGGGGGTGAATACCAAGGCTTCTCAGTCTCATTATTGTTTGCAGTGACAATCAGTCATCGCGAGGCGAAGCTGTGGCGATCCAGTAGTAATCAAGAAAGGAATGCATATCGTCCTGCATTGCTTCGCTAACGCTCGCAATGACGGGTTGACTTCTCCAGCCCCTCAGTCTCGCTACCGCTCGCTAGCTCCCCTAGCAGCGACATCACGAGTGAACAAACAAAAAAACCTGAAGTTCATATTCAGGTTTTTCATATTTTTTTGAGATTTAATTTCCAAGTGATTAAATATCAAGTCCCTTTACTGATTTTGCGTTGGTAAGGATAAAGTGCTTTCTTGATTGCACATCTTCACCCATCAGAATTCTGAAAAGTCTATCAGTCTCTTCTGCATCCTCAACAGTAATCTGGTTAAGCTGTCTAGATGAGGGATCCATAGTGGTCTCCCAAAGCTGTTCAGCATTCATCTCTCCAAGTCCCTTATATCTTTGGATTTCTACTCATTCATTACTTTCAAATCAGTACATATCAGGGGTATGTTCCTCATTATACACATATACATGCTTGCTTCCTTTTGAAAACTTGTAGATTGGAGGGCAGGCAGCATAAACATGTCCTCATTCTACCAGCGGTCTCATAAATCTAAAGAAGAAAGTAAGCAAAAGCGTTCTAATATGCGCACCATCCACATCCGCATCGGTCATGATAATAACCTTTTCATATCTAAGGCCTTCAATATCAAAGCTATCCTTGATTCCGCATCAGATCGCAGTAATAAGTGCTTTAACTTCATTGTTCGCCATCATCTTTTGGAAAATAGCCTGTTCTGTATTCAGAATTTTACCTCTTAGAGGCAAGATCGCCTGAAATTTACTGTCTCTTCCTGACTTTGCACTTCCACCTGCTGAGTCTCCCTCTACAATATAGAGCTCAGTTCAGTGTCTTCCTCTCTTGCTACAATCAGCCAACTTTCCAGGCAAGACTCCACCAGAAAGAGCATTTTTTCTAAGTACCGTTTCCTTTGCAAATTTGGCAGCGAGTCTAGCTCTAGCAGCCAGATCAATCTTTTCAAAAATACGATCAAATTCTTCAGGATTTTCTACAAAGTACCCCTTGAGATATTCATAAGTCAAATCTTCAACGGCACCTCTTACATATGAGTTTCCAAGTCTTCCTTTGGTCTGTCCCTCAAATTGTGGCTCTGGGATTTTTACAGTAACAATCCCATAGAGTCCATCAGTAACATCGCTATACTGAAATTCTCAGATTTTCTTATCAATTTTGTCTCTCTCCTTCCCAATTTCATTCATGATTTTCAATAATGCTGACTTGAAACCCAGGATATGAGTTCCTCCATCTTTTGTCGGAATATTGTTTACAAATGAAAGAGTATGATCATTATTTGTATTTACAAATTGGAATGAAATCTCAGCCTGACAGTTCTCTGTCTCTGCCTTGAAGTAGTGAGCAGAGGAGAGGGGTTGCTGATTTCAAACAAGGTTTTTAAGCCAGGTTTTGATACCTCATTCGTACATAAACCTGCTCATGAGTCAGGTTTTAAGATTTTTGAAAGTGAAGCTAACACCTGGAGTGAGATAAGCAGCTTGCTTCATTCTTGCGACTTCAGCTGTCTCGCTAAACTCAAGCGTTTCAAAGATCGTTCCATCAGGCATAAAAGTCACACTCGTTCCAGTCTTATCAGTATCTCCGATAACTCTGAGCTCTCCCTGAGGAATTCCTTTTTCAAATCTCATTTGGTGAATCTTTCCATGCTTGTATACAGTAACCTCAAGCCAGGTAGAGAGTGCATTTACAACTGATGCTCCTACTCCGTGAAGTCCTCCTGAAATCTTATAGGCACCCTTGTCAAACTTTCCTCCTGCATGGAGCACTGTATATACTGTTTCCAAGGCTGATTTTCCTGTTTTAGGGTGGATATCTACTGGAATACCTCTTCAGTTATCATGAACAGTTACTGAACCATCTTCATTGAGAATTGTGGTTACATCTCTACAGTATCCTGCAAGCGCCTCATCAACTGCATTATCAACGATTTCCTGTACCATATGATGAAGTCCTCTAGCATCAGTACTACCAATATACATTCCAGGTCTTTGTCTCACAGGTTCAAGGCCCTCTAGCACTCTAATCTGTGAGGCATCATATTCATGCTGTTGTTCTGGAGTAGTCATCGTTTCTTTTGTTAATTAAAAAAAGAGTTTTCAAAGCTTATTGTAGGAAAATCAGAGTAAAAAACAAGTCAAAATACAAAAATCAAAGCCAAGAAAAGTCTATTTTTGTTAGTTTTTCTACAATTCTAAAAAAAGAAAAACCTGAACGATAATCCAGGTTTTAGTCTATTAATTTCCAGCTTTTTCTTCCTTTTTCTTTTGGAAATACAAATAGAGTGAGTAAAGTCCAAGCAGAGCAAGAATAATTCCAACGATCAAGCAAGAATACTCACCCAGACTTAGACGTCTGATAGAAATGATATAGTTATTTGCATATCCCCAGAATGAAAGTCCAGAAGCTCCAAGCAAGATCAATGAAGTTGGTAGAGATCAAAGATCAGATTCCTCCTCATTTTCAACAGGAACCTTAGTTGCTTTCTTTTCATTAAGCTCTTCATTATGTGTTTTTTCAGTCATTGCGTGGAAAATAGTAAAATAAATACCCCTTGTATACGGTCTTGTTTAATAAAATCAAGAGAAAGTCATATGTTCCTTACTAGAGGAGCTCGCGAGCAATAGTGAGACTGAAGGACGTTAGCATTCAACCCGTCATTGCGAACGAAGTGAAGCAATGTCCGCAAAGCGGTTGCTTCGCAATCTAGGACAATATAAATTCCTTACTTCTATCTGGATCGCCACGTTCGTTTCACTCACTCGCGATGACAAGAGCTTTCGCTCCCTGCTAGGGGAGCTGGCGAGCATAGCGAGACCGAGGGGCTGTAGAAATCAACCCCCTCTGTCGCAAAGCGACATCTCCCCCTATCAGGGGAGAAGTGAGAAGCGACACTGAAAAGACCTAGCGTTCCCAAAGTAATCAAAAAAAACTCCCTGAAAGAGGAGTTTTCTAGGCTTGATCTACTATTTCAAAAGGGAATTGATAATTTGTGGCTCAATTTCATCATTGATATATCTCTCAACAGGCCTCGCACCAAACTGAGGATCATAAATCTTATCAATAATTTTCTCAACTTCAGCCTTGCTAAATTTAGGTAGTTTCACTTTTTCATTGGTCTTCCATGCAGCGAGGAATGTTTTGATCTTTTGGTTAAACAGAGTGATGAGATTTTCCTTATTCAGTGGTCTAAAGACGATTTTATGATCAATTCTGTTTGAGAGTTCAGGTGTGATATAGTTTTTAAGATCTTCCAAGACTCTAGTCTTGATATCATTAAACTGTTTATCCTCAAGATCAGCGGCTTTTCAGGTATCAAATCCGATAGTAGTCTTCTTTTTGCTAAACTCATCAGTTCAGATATTTGAGGTCATGACGATGATTGTGTTTTTGAAATCAATCCATCTTCACTTGCTATCTTTGAGCTGTCATTCATCCAAGATCTGGAGCATGATATTCAAAACATCAGGAGATGCCTTCTCAATCTCATCAAACAGGATCACAGAGTATGGCTTTCTTCTCACCGCCTCAGTAAGTCCTCATCATTCATCATATCCAACATATCCAGCAGGCGATCAAATCAGCTTTGAAACTGAGAACTTCTCCATAAATTCAGACATATCAAATCTGATCATAGCTCCCTCATCACCAAAATAGTGCTTTGCAATGAGCTTTGCGAGGTAGGTTTTCCCCACTCCAGATGGTCCAAGGAAAAGAAATGAACCAATAGGTTTATCTTTTTTGATCACAGACAGTCTACTTCTAATCAGAGTTTTTACTACATTTTCTACCGCATCATTTTGCCCAACGATCTCTTTTTTGAGTTCAGCATCAAGTCTCTTGAGCTTGGTAACCTCATCTTCATTCACGATATTGGTTGGAATTCAGGTCTTGTCTGCTAATACATTTCCAATATCGCTCGCCTCAATAGTACTTCTAAGGTTGATTGGGATATTTTTATTGGATCTGATTTTTTGAAGCTCTTTTTTGAGTTCTTCTTCTTCATTTTTGAGTTCAGCAGCAGAAAAATAATCCTGATTTTCAATTGCATTTTCAATTTTTTTCTGAATTTTTTCTATTTTTTTCTCTTGTGCTTGATAATTCTCGTCATTATCAAGTTTTTGTTGCATAGTAGATTTTCTAGCGCAGGCTTCATCTATGATATCAAGTGCCTTGTCTGGGAGTTGCTTGTTGAGAATATACCTCTTGCTGAGATTGATTGCGCTGTCAATTGCCTCATCTGAGAGCAAAACTCCATGAAAATCTTCATAAATCTGCTTTAATCCTAGGATAATCTGTTTTGTTACTTCAACACTTGGCTCATTGACTACAACTTCTTGAAATCTTCTCTTGAGCGCAGCATCTTTTTCAATGTATTTCTGATATTCATCAAAAGTAGTCGCACCGATAAGTTTGATTTTCCCTCTTGAGAGGAGTGGTTTGAGCATCTGAGCAGCATCGTTTTGATCTTGTCCTCCAGCTCCAATAATAGTATGTAACTCATCAATAAAGAGAATGATATTATTGGTTGGATCTGTTGCTTCCTCAAGGATTGACTTCATTCTTGATTCAAATTCTCCTCTATACTTTGTCCCAGCAACAAGAGTTCCCATATCAAGGAGGAAAACCTTCTTATTGATCAGTTTTTCAGGTACTTTTTTCATCATAATTCTCTGCACAAGCCCCTCAACAATCGCGGTCTTTCCAACTCCAGCTTCTCAGATCAAAAGCGGATTATTCTTTGTCTTTCTCAAGAGTGTATAGATCACCTGATCAATCTCCTTTTCTCTTCCAATAATTGGATCCAAGTATCCATCTTTAGCCTCCTTTGTCAGATCAGTACCAAAGTACTCAATAGTCAGCTTTTTCTCTTCTTTTTTCTTGGTCTTGTTGTCTGGAGTTTCTAGTGAAATATTCTCAGCATCTGACTTTTCAACGATTTCACTGTCCATGGCATCAAGCATTTGATTGATTGCTGAGTCAGTAGTAGAGTGGTCGTAGTTGATTTGCATGTTCGCAATTTCTGAATAATCTAAATCAAGTTGCATCATCATCGCATCAAGGAGCTCTAAAAAGCCAATGAAACCTTCTTTTTGCAATACAGGAACCTCTAATAGCCTTCAGAGTGTATTTTTGATGACTTCATATTCATTATTATCAGCTTCCAAGAGCTTTTTGAGTTTATTTGAGAGATAAGGCATGCATTCATGCAGTATCTTAAAGGGATTGAGGAGTTGAATACTCGTCTCTGAATCAAAGGTATCAGCTGCTTTTTTGTCGCTTATAAAAGGAAAAAAAATCTGATGCATATGAGGATCGAGCTTAAGATCAGCTTTCTTTTTTGTTTTTTTTGAGGTATTTGGGGTATTTTTTTTGAAGAGTTTATTGATATGCTTTTGAAGATGCTGGATATTTTGCATGCCTACAACAGCAAAAAAAGTCTGATCCAAAGGCATAATTAGCTCCATACTATCAATCACACCTAAGAAAATATCATCAGCGGAAATCTCCACAGCTCAGCGTGCCTCACGAAAAGTGTCTGCACGATTAAAGGCTACAACAACCTGTTCTTCAACTTTTTTATTTTTAGAACGACTCATATATGGTATCCTATTTAGCTACTAAACGCACCTCAAAGATAACATTTTAGCCTCCAAAAGCAAGGGAAAATCATGATGAGGTTTTTTGTAGCAATATATCATTTCTTCTCTAGCAGGGAGCGAAAACTGAGTCTTTGCGAGGTGAAGCCGTTGCGATCCAGATAGCTGACAAACTAGTTTAATTTATATCACTTCTCCCCTGATGGGGGAGATGTCCGAAGGATAGAGGGGGTGAGTATCCGCAACAAAACGCTAAAGACTGTAATCAACTAAAAATTATACTTCTATTGACAAAAGATGGGAATTGGTTATAGTATAGATATATATATCTTTATATTCTTACCAAGAATAGTTATGAATAATAGCACAAGAAATTTCACAAACTCATCAAACGCACAGAACAGCTCATCATTCAAAGACAAGCTGAGAAAACTCACAACAGGAGTAGCTCTAGCAGGGACATTACTGATGGGAACTGCATGTGAAAATAAAAGCAGCACTACAGCAGATCAGCAAAAGGACAAGGTTGAAAATGTTCAAACAGATATTCAGCAAGCAAATAGAGAAAATGAGGGATCAGAAAATGATGATGCAGAATATGATAGGGCAATTTTAGAAATAGAATTAGAAATGGAAAATGAACAAATCACTAGAGATTCCATTAGACTAGTCGAAGAGATTAAAAAGATAGATGAAGATGCGGAAAGAATCGCTAAAGATAGAGAAAGAATTGCTAAAGATGCGGAAAGAATTGCTAAGAATAGAAAAAATGCGAGAGCAGAGATGGAGGCTCTCTGGGCAAGTGTTGATGAGGAGGTCTTCAAATCTTCTAAAGAAGTTCAAGATGCTTTAGATGAATATTTCCAGTGGGCAAAAGAGAACTGATATGAACCAATTCCACATGCAAAATATTTAGCTAGCCTAAAAAAATAGTTATAAAAAAATACTTGTGCTATGTAATATATAAATACCGTTTTTCTCTAGTGAAGAACGGTACTTTTTTATTAAAATAGAAATCACACCAAAGCTTGACAAATATAATAATTTGATTATAATATAGATATCTTTATATTCTTACCAAGAATAGTTATGAATAACACTACAACCTACTCAGTAAATGCAGCAAACACAGCAAACACCCAATCAGAAAAAAGCTCAAAATGGGCTAAAGTTGGGAAAATTGCAACAGGAATTGCACTTGCTGGAGCTTTAACTATGGGAGTTGCTAAATATGCTAAAAACTCTTCAGAAACAAATAGCAATAACAATTGAGAAGTGAAGACAGAAGTAGTAGTGACGCCTGATAATCAAAATTCAGAGAAAAGTGATATTGATTTTGATAAAGCTGCAGCAGAGTTAGACTATGAGTTTGAAGATATGCAGATTAAAGCAGATTCAATAGCTAATTTGGAAGAAGCTAAAAGGATTGAAGCTGAAAGGAAGCAGTTGTCCGCTGATATTGACCAATTAGCTAGTGAGAATAAACAATTAGCTAGTGAGAATAAACAATTAGCTGCTGATATTGACAAATTAGTTGCTGAATGAAAAGCTATAGAAAAAAATAATAATAAACTGTTAGCTGAAAATAAACAGATATGGCTGAAAATGAAAGAATCGCTTTCAACAGTAACAAAAGAACAAGTGAGAAGTTCCGAGGAGATGCAAGATGCTATCATCAAATATGTAAATCGATGCAAAAAGAATTGATATCAACCAGGGCAGCATGTTCAGAGTCTAATGAGTTCAATCAATAGATAATTTCATACATTAAGAAAACAAAATGGGAGCAGAAAATGATAAGGTAAAACTTCATCAGCCTACGGAAATCCAGAAAATTCAGAAAAATATCGATATCAAAGATACTATTGATAGTGTTTTTTCTGCAGCACCAAAGATGAATATTTCTGCTCGAGAAAAAGAAGAAATAGAAAAAGTACTTAAAGATTCAGGCTTAAATTTTTCTAAGGAACAGACAAAAACTTTTCTTAATAAAGCCAAAGAGCTTGCTAATAAGTCGACTAAGAAAATGAGTCTGATGAGTATTGTAAATGGACTAGTTAAATCACAGAAAAAGAAACTTGCAGAAAAAAAGGATATACAGAATAATCCAACACTTCCCGCTATCTCAAATAAACTAGAAATAAGAAAGCAGGAAAGAGAAAATGAAAGACGTATAAATCAGATCAATAATGCAGCGAAAGAGCAGCAACAAAAAACAAAAGAGCAGCAACAAAAAACAAAAGAGCAGCAAC
>CAUSVV010000008.1:0-46838 GCA_963535415.1 uncultured bacterium
GTGGCTTTATTAGTAGCATCAGTGGCTTTATTAGCAGCATCGGTAGCTTTATTAGCAGCATCAGTGGCTTTATTAGTAGCATCAGTGGCTTTATTAGCAGCATCGGTAGCTTTATTAGTAGCATCAGTGGTTTTATTAGCAGCATCAGTGGCTTTATTAGCAGCATCAGTGGCTTTATTGGCAGCATCAGTGGCTTTATTAGTAGCATCAGTGGCTTTATTGGCAGTATCGGTAGCTTTATTAGTAGCATCAGTGGCTTTATTAGTAGTGTTAGCAGGGGTAGATCTCTTCCAAAATGCTAGCTTTGACATTCGATTATCTCAGGTTGGCTTCTTGTATTCTAGTTTATCAAAACTAAAATCTGAAACCGGAACATCGGTCCTGAAAAGCCAACGGATACTTCTCCCAAAATTAGTAAAAAGGTTTGCCACAGTATCGCGAGTATTGAGGACTAGATTTCTTGAGGGTTCTAGGACAGTTCTAACTGCTCCTTCAATGACCTCCGCCGCTCCAGCAAATGGAGAAATTGGGACTTGGTAGAGTTTATTGTACCATTTCCCAGTATTTCGAGCAGAGCTCAGGGTATCCCAAAGTCTATCACTAGTATTTTTGACAACAGAAGCCATGTCTGAAACGACATTAACAGTGCTTTGTGTGCCGTCAATTACTCATCTGACACCAGTTCCTACAACTCTAGGAGCTACTCCAATAGTGTTTCCTGTAAATCTTTCCGTACTTTTCCAAAATCCCATTTCTCATTAGTTAAAAAGATAAAAATCTGATTTCTTTTTATTTTTCATCCTCTTCAGGAAGCTCCATATTTGCTAAGTATTCTTCCTGAAATTCTTCAAAAACTCCAGCCAAAAATTCATCATAATTTGGAATCAGTTTTTCAATTTTTTCTAGAGCTTCCGCTTCTTTTTCTGCATCAAAAAGCTTCATCACCTCCTTTCTCTGTGGCTCAGTGAGTTTCTCAAAAACTCTCACCATAATTCTATCAATCAAAATCGGCTCAAGCTCATCTTTAAGTTCTTCAAAATTATCCTCTTCAGGATTAAAACCAGCTTGCATCAAGAGATCATTCAAAAAATCTTCTTCGTGAGTCTCAGCAAGGTGTTGATTGTTGTTTTTCATCTTTATTAGCATAAAAGGGTAAAAATCTGAACCTAAGTATATTGATTTACTTATGATTTACATCTTTTTTAATTAGTATCTTTACTAAGATGATGTTTTTCTTTTACTAAGTATCTTGTCTATTTCTTTTTTGCGCTCTTCTAAACGCTGAATAGCATCTTCGTAGACCTTAAATTTCTCTTCTGGAGACTTTGTATCAACACCTAATTTAGTGACATCAGTAAAGAGGTCATTTAGTAGCTTTCCTATGTCTTTATCTTCATCTTTCATGAAAAGCTTCCTATATTCTGTGTATCTATCACGAAATTCTCTAGCTTTTTTATCAGCTTTATCTCGAGATATTACATCATTGTTTGAGTTTTGTTCATTCACAATAGAGTCTGGAACCTGAGGGGTAATAGTTGGCGTAACTTCATTTTCCGCACCGTTGATTGTTGGAGTTGTGCTACTAATCAAATCTTTCGGTTTGAGATCAAGGCTGACTACTTTTTTAATATATTGAGGAGGAACACTGAGTTTATATTCATTTTGCGCATTATCTAGCATAAGTTTCTCTCAGATACGATCAATGATACTCTTCTCTCCTGGATTAATGTCAAACTCTTTTTTATCAAATTCTAAAATTACTACAGTATCAGAGTTTCTATGTCTGTGATTCCCATTCTCAGCATTTTCCAGGTGTTTTAAAAGGCCATCTTTACTAACGAGATTAGTGGTTCATTGGAGAACTCCACGATGACGGAGACCGGTTTTTATGATACTCTCAGCACTGTCTTTGCTTGTGTGGTGAGTAAGGTAAATCTTATTTTCAGAGTCGAATTCTTCTAAATCAAGATCTCTAAATTTTACGAACTTTACTTCATTCTTCTTTTCAGCTTCCTCATTCTTCTTTTCAGCTTCCTCATTCTTCTTTTCAGCTTCCTCATTAGTTATTGGTCATTGATTAGCAGAGTCTCCTGGAGTTGGGGTAGTAGAGTTATCTGGAGTTGAAGTAGTAGATGAAGAACCAGATTTTTCAGGCTCTTTCTTAAAAGTATTGGCAAATCCAGTAATTGGAACCCACCAACTCCTTCCACTTCCAGCCTTCCCTGCGATATTTTCTACGATTTTCATATTTACATTAAAGAATCTTTCAGCTTGATTGTGTACCTGGCTACCAGCAATATTCATTGCAGCGTCATAACTCAGATCTGGGACAATTTTTGATCCGCTATGCGCAAGTCCACGAGCTGTTTCTAGCAGTCATTCAGCACATCTATGTCCATGCAAATAGTCGGACGTAAAGTTTTTTGACCAGTCTACTTTCCATGGTTCATCATGGAGTTGCTTAATAAAAGCAAGTTTCTGGTCCTTGCTGAGAGGGAGTGTATCAATCTCTCTGATAACATCAGTAATTTTATCCTGATATGCGCTTGTATCTAGGAGCTTGCTTCATGGAAGGACTTGCGTAGCATCAGTACCAGCTCCATAATGAATATTTACGGTAGCATTATCGCCTAATCCATCAAAAGCATTTTTTACTCCATCATGGATTTGTCCTCATCAGGTATTAACATTCCCAAGGTCGCTACTTCCCAAACCAAAATATTCCTTTCCAGAGATATTTGGTTTCGAGATTGTGCTTCATGGAACGGCTTCATGTGAAAACATTCCAGTTCCCATTATTCGTTGAGTTCCAATAGCTGTCCCAGCTGAGATAGCACCAGTAGCGGCACCATATTTCCGCGCGAGTTTTGCCCTCTGCTTCTTAAATACTGAGAATGAGTTATTGTAATCTGAAATCAGATTTTCCTTTGCTGTCTCGCTATCAATATTTGTATACTCTAGACCGAGTTTTTTACAAACCATATCAATTGCCATATGCAATTCATTCATATCAGATTCAATATGTGCGAGGTCCTCAGAAGCCAAGAAGTTGTGTCAACTTTGATAATAAGCTTCCAACCTAGCTTTTGCATCAACAAGAGTGTTGAGGATTTCAGCTTTTTCAGCATCTGATGGAGTATTGAGTGTAGCTCAGAAGTCAAGAAGCTTTTTGCTAATCTCTTTTGTCCCAAAAAAATCTTGAGTTGCATTATTATAAAGATTAAGTTGCCTCTTTGCGCGATAAGAGCGATACCAGTTTTTTGCTCCTTTGAGTAGTGAATCCTGTTTTCGCTTCTCGACCTTCGCTAGTTCATTACTCAAATTACGAGTCATATTCTTCTCGTGGGTATTCTGCTCTTTGGTATAATGAGTCCACTTTTTGATAAAATTTTTGAACCCTGTCATTCCGGCGAAAGTTCCAGTCGTTAGCGCAGAAGTTCCCACAACTCAGAGTCCCAAAGCACCTCCTGTCAATCCAACGAGAACACCTGTCCCGGTAAATCCAAGAGTTTGAGCCCATCGAGGGAGCTTATCTATTTTTTCCCCTAGCTTAAATATCCATCATTTTTCACGATCAGAATTATCGATTTGATATGCAGATTTCTTGTCTGTGAAAAGCTTAAGCTCCATTTTTAGGTTCTTTAGAGCCATAGCTCTCTTTGCCTTTTGTAGTTTGAAATATCCCTTGATATTTGTTATGTTCCTTGCGGCCAAGTCTGCCTTGATCTCTTCCAAGAAATCCGGATTCTTTTGATAGTTTTTCAAAAAATCCTCGATTTTGGTTTGAACCTCTGTCGTATCCGCTCACTGATCAAGTCTTTCAGCAAGCTCATTTACGAGTTCCAGTTGTGCTTTCTCAAATTTTAATTTCTCCAAAATATTTGTCCCAAGATAATTAATGTTTTTGATTCAGTTTTTTTGTCTCTCTTGCCGGTTCTGATTTTTGACTATTGTATTAAATTGAGTTTGAAAATCGCCTTCCGAAACCTTCCCTTTAATAAAATCAATAGAAAGCTGATTGAGCTCTGGGATATCTTTGAAAACAACCTCAGCATTCTTCCCCTGAAAAAAAGATTCTAGTTCTTGTCTATTAACTCCTTTCCCTAGCTCGAGATTAACTGCTGCATCATCTCCAAAAGGTTTATTCTTGGCTTTTTTCATCTCCTCCTGGATAAGCTTTTTTCTTGTTAGTCCTCTTGTCAGAAAAAGTTTTAGCTTTCAAACAACATTATACTTATTGAGATTCCTATATTTTTCTTTGATTTGCTCCTCAGCTTTATATCTCGCGTTTTCTAGATGAATATTTTCTACATCAGAAAGACTCGCGGTAAGATCAAACTCATAATCATCAGCAGGTTTCTCTTCAACGGGTTTCTCTTCAGCAGGTTTCTCTTGAGAAGGCTTCTCTTCAACCGGTTTCTCTTCAGCAGGTTTTTCTTCAGCAGGTTTCTCTTGAGAAGGCTTCTCTTCAACCGGTTTCTCTTGAGCAGGTTTTTCTTCAACTGGCTTTTCTTCAGCAGGCTTCTCTGCGACAGGTTTCTCAATTGATAATTCAGGAGTATTGGGGAAGATTCCCACTCAATCCCTATAATTCCCTCATAAAATAACTACATTCCCATTCCCATTCACTTGAATTCAATTTCCTTCCTGAATAGCTTTATTATTCCCTGTATTATTGTCATTTCCTATAACTTGATTAGTTTTTTCCTTTGCCTCTTTCCTTAACTTTTCTTCTAGTTTTCTCTTCAATTTTTTCTCGGTCTTCTTCTTTTTTTCCTTTTTCTTCTCGATTTTTTTTTGGTCTCTAAGCTCCTCATGCCTTTTTATCTGATCCAAAGCCATCTTAAAATTAAGCTCTTTTGCTAGGTGTACATAGAGTTTATATTGTCTAAGAAGCTGTTTTCTTTCTTCTTTCTCAAGTCATTCATCATGAAGTTTCTCAAAGAGTTCCTCCAAATAGATAAGTAGTTCTCCTTCCATGAGTTTCCTCTCTCTTTCACTCGCATTTTTGAGTTGATTAGAAAGCGCCGAAACAAGATCATCTTTGACTTTTTCAGTTGTTGTATTTAGTCGATTAGAAGTATTCTCAACAAGCTTGCTAATATTTCTAGAACTTATATTTGGAAGGTTTCTTTTATTACTCATTTTTAAAAACAAAAAAGGTTTAAAAATCTGAACTTAACTTAAATATTCTGCTAAAAATTCAGCGGTTGCTTCTTGTAAAAGTGTTACATAGTTCGGAATACGATGAAAGAGATAACTCTCTAATTCCTCAGAATTTTTTGCTTGAGCTTGTGCAAATTCCTCCTCAGAGACAAGTCACTCAATTTTAGAGAAAAACTCCTCCTCAACTCCGGTCTCAATAATCAATTCCTCATCTGGAAACAGTCCATCTTCCGAGAACTTCTTTACATGCTCAATGGCATATTTTTTTGCCTCGTTAAGTGTCGTAATCATTAGTATATATAGCTAAATAGGGATAAAAAATCAGATTTCTTTTTTGTTATATTATTGAACTCCAGCTCCCTTACCGATTTTATCAACATATGCCTTCTTTGCTTCTGCTAGTTCTGTTCTCAAGAGCTGCTTAAGTGCAAGTTTCCATTGGCTATCTCAGTTCTCATCCTTTGTCCATTCATCAAAGAGTTCAAACTGATCATTTAGATTTTCAGCCCTTTTACTCCAAGTCCTTTTGACCCAAAACCTTTTCATGCTCTTCCTTGTTCAAAAAATATTCGATCACATCAGAGTCATGAGATATACAAGAACATTCTTTGGATATTCATCAGCATTTTCTTTAAGCTTTTTGATATTTGTATGCATATTTAGTAGCCTTCTCCTAGAGAGTGAGAAGTATTCCTTGAGAGTAGGTCCTCATTCAGTAACAATATCTGTAAGTTGTCCTTTTAGTTTATCAATTTCACTATCTTTCTCTTTTTTCATTTGCTCAAGAGAATTCTGAATATCTCACATATAACTCTGAATGTCCGCCTTAAAAAAAGCCTTAAGCATATCACTTCTATCTTTTTCATGTTTCGCTTCAAGTTTTGCTTTATCTGCATCACTAAGTCCAGGCTTCGCAAGTGCAGCCTCTTGATCAGTTTTCATGGTATCTAGTTTCTTCTTCCAGTCAAGGTAGGATTTTTCTCAGAGTTCATGCTGGCTAGGAGCGTTTTGTTTTTTGAGAAAATCTTCAAGCTGTTGAGCTTTTTTGAGTGAGTCTGTAGTATTTTGCTTATAATAATCAGAAAGCTCCTGATAAAGTCAGGCTTTAGTCATTCCATTTCGCCTTTCTTCAAGAGAAATACTCAAATTATTAGATGAAGACTGAGGAGTATTAACCATTTTTCTCCTAACTAAGAATATAAAATATACTTCATATCAAGTATACTGATAAAAATCTAATTTGTCAATTTTTCCCTCTTATTTTTTATAAAAAACAAAAATCAGACTTTTTCTTTCTCTTGATTTTCCCCAATAAAATTATATAAATATATAGCACTTATATTAGATGGGTGACAATAAATCAAAAAAATATTTTATCTTACTATGTAAAATCAAATGACAAAGCTTATTCCTTTAGAAGATCATATTGTGGTGAAGCCTCTAGCTCAGGAAACTACTACAAAGTCTGGAATTATTCTTCCAGAAAGTAAAGAAAAACCGAGTAAATGAGAAGTGATCGCAGTTGGAGCAGGAAAGATACTGGAAAATGGAACAAGGGCTCCTATTGATGTACAGGTTGGTGATATTGTCTATTTTGCAAAGTATGCACTTGATGAGCTTGAGCTTGAGGAGGATGGGAAGACAGAGAAGTATCTTGTAATGAAGCAGAGTTATATTATGGCAAAGCAGGGATAATTTACTTTTTTAGAGCAAAAAAAAGATGAAAAAACTGATCACAACCTGAATTCTCAGTCTTTTTATGATTGTAAATGCGACTTCTGCTGCAGTGACGAGTACTGATACATTCAAGTGGGCTTATGATAACTGAGGTATTGACCTTAAATCTGGTATTTATGGGGAATCTAAGCTTGAGAGGCAGCAATTTGCTCCTACCTTGCTCCGATTTATCGAAAAAATCGCTAAGAAAGACTATCAAGCTCGTAGTTGTACAGCTAGAGATCTTAACAAAGCTGATCAACAGTATCAATCAGCACTAGAAAAACTTTGCTCGTATCATATTCTCAACGGAGAGCAGGGGAGTCTCTATCCTCTTTGGAAGCTTACTAACGGGCAGGCAGTTGCGTTGATTATGAGAGTCTTAGACGGCACTCAAGATGAGAGTATTCTCTGAGGTAGACATTGGGCTCAGTGATATTATGATAGAGCAAGTCAGCTTTGATATTATGTTGGACCGCTCTCATACAAGAAAAACGACCCTATAAACTATGAAAATCTGATCAATTTTCTCTATTCTACTCAGTATCCAAAGGAAACCATCAGACCATCAGAAAATAAGCTTTCATCTGAGGAGTTTCGCTCAGCAGAAGATGCTCTAAAAAAACTTGCAGAAATCATGACTAAATAATTACCCCTAAAAAGTATAAAAATCTGAATTTAGATACCTTTACTACATAGTCTAAAATAAATATGACGCTAGGTAGTTTACTAAATTATCGCCGTGCAGTTCGTAGATATTCAAAAACAAACCTGATCGATACAGAAAAAGTAAAAAAATGTATTGAGCTAGCTCAGCTCGCACCAACAAGTTCAAATCTTCAGCTCTGGAAAGCTTACCATATTACAGATCCCAAAGTCCTTAAGGAAATTGGACATGCGTGTTTGGATCAGTGATCATCAACTACAGCACAAGAAATCGTTGTCTTCGTTACTCGCCAAGACCTTTACAAAAAAAGAGCAAAGCAAGTCTTTGATAACAATGTAGCAGATATTAGAAAAAATGCTCCAAAGGAGAAAATCGAATCAAGAATTCAAAAAGTTGATCAATATTATAATAAATTAGTTCCTTTCCTATACTCCAAGTTTTTTTGAATCCGAGGAGCCTTAAGAGTTGTGTTTTCTCGAATCACTGGAATGTTTAGACCAACCGTTCGCGATGTTTCAGAGTCTGATATGAATACTGTAGTACACAAAAGTTGTGCTCTGGTTGCTCAGACTTTTATGCTTGCAATGGCAGAGGAAAAATATGATACTTGTCCTCTTGAGGGATTTGATGCTTGGAAAATTAAAAAACTATTGAATCTTCCCAGATGAGCAAAGGTTTCTATAGTTATAGCATGCGGAATTCGTGAAGAATGAGGTATACATGGTCCTCGTTTCCGTATTCCACTAGAGGAACAATACAAAAGAATTTAAACCCAGACTTTATTTACTTTTTATAATCAAAACTATGGCAAAAACATTACACTATGCAGATGATGCAAGAAAAGGACTTTTCGCTGGAATCGAAGCAGTCGCAAATGCAGTTAAAGTTACAATGGGACCAAAGGGTAGAAATGTAATTCTAGAGAGAACTTATTGAGGACCTATCGTTACTAATGATGGAGTAACTGTTGCAAAGGAAATCGAACTTGAGGAAAAAATAGAAAATATTGGAGCATCTATGCTAAAAGAAGCTGCTGAAAAAACTAATAAAGAAGCAGGAGACGGAACTACTTCAACTGTTGTGCTCTCTCATGCTATGGCAAAGGAAGGACTTAGATATATTAGATCTGGAGTAAATCCTTTTTCTCTTGGAAAGGGGCTTCATAAAACTGTTGAGCTTTTGACACATCATATTGCTCAAAATGCTCAGCAGATCTGAGATAGCAAGGAAAAAATTAAGCAAGTAGCAACTATTTCAGCACAAGATGAAGAAGTTTGAAATCTGATTGCAGACATCTTTGAAGAAATCGGGAAAGACTGAACAATCACTGTAGAAGAATGAAAATCTATCGGTCTAACCAAGGAAATTAAAACAGGTATGCAATTTGATCAAGGATATTCTAGTCCTTATCTCGTAACTGATCCTCAGAGAATGGAGGCAGTTATCGAAAAACCATATATTCTCGTTACTGACAAAAAGATCTCTTCTATCAAGGAAATTCTGACGACTCTAGAAGCTATTGCTGCGAGTGGGAAAAAAGATATCGTAATTATCGCTGATGATGTAGATGGGGAAGCATTAGCGTCTCTTGTACTTAATAAAATCAGAGGTATGCTCAATATCCTCACTATTAAGGCTCCAGGATTCTGAGATAGAAAAAAGGAGATGCTCAGAGATATCGCAGTTGTTACCTGAGCGACACTAATTACTGAGGAACTTGGTCTAAAACTTGAAGATACTACAGTTGATATGCTAGGAAAAGCTGATAAAGTTATTTCAACTAAAGATACAACAGTAATTGTAGACGGAAAATGAAATCCTGATGAAATCAATGCAAGGGCAGACCAGATCAAGGCTCAGCTTGCCCATACAACTTCAGATTATGATAGAGAAAAGCTCGCTGAGAGATTAGCAAAACTCGTTGGTGGAGTAGCAGTGATCCAGGTTTGAGCTGCAACCGAGATGGAGATGAAAAATAAGAAATATAAAATCGAAGATGCTCTCAATGCAACTAGAGCTGCGATTGAAGAAGGAATCGTTGCTGGAGGTGGTAGTGTACTTCTTCAGCTTTCTAAAATGCTTGATACCGTGAAGTTTGATGATGCAGATGAGCAGGTAGCTATTGAAATCGTAAAAAATGCTATTCAATATCCAGTAAAACAAATCGCTGATAATGCAGGATTTAAGGGAGATCGAGTAGTAGAAAAGGTGAAAGAATCTGAAGAAATTAACTACGGTTTTGATGCTAAAGAATGAACGTTCAAAGATCTCTTTCATGCAGGGATCATTGATCCAGCAAAAGTGCTCAGAGTTGCTTTAGAAAACGCAGTTTCAACTGCTGCAATGTTCCTTACAACTGAGACAGTAATTACTGAGATCCCAGCTAAAGAGGAGCCTTCTGCACATCATCATCCTGGTATGTGAGGTATGGGAATGTATTAATCCTTCCTCGAAAAAATCAAATAAAGAAAAAACTGACGTTCAAGTCAGTTTTTTATTAAATATTTTTGAAGTTGTAGATTTCTGTTCCATTGATCATGTCAGACTTATCGCCTCCAATTGTTTCATTTGCCTGAAGGATGAGGATCTTATCATCAAGCGAGATATTTCACTTAAAGATAATTCTGATCATTTCTTTTCAGATTCTTTTTAGATTCTCGTAATTAAACGATTGAGAGATTTTATACCCCTTCACCCCCCAAACCAAGCTTAAATATCTATAGGTATCTGTAGACTGGGTAAAGGTGATGATCGGTACCTTGGGAACGAGAGAAGAAAGTCTAGAAGCGGTATATCCATTTTCTGTAAAGCAGATGATGGCTCTGATATTAAGTTCCTCTGTACTTCTATATGAATTATAGATAATGTAGTCCCTAACCTCAAAATCTCACTCTTCTTCAAATCTCTCAACAGGTCTAGATGAAAAATTCTCTTCATATTTAGAAAGGAGATCTCAAAGCTGTTCAATTGCAGGGAATACCTCATCCTCAACTACAAAAGTCTCCATCATCACACCATCTACTCCTTCATTACAAAGAGCTCCCAGCTGTTTTTCTACAAGCTCAGAATACCCAGCTCCATAAGTAGTCTTTGCGTATGCGATTAGTACCGGCTTACCAAGCTTTTTTACTCTATGAAGTGCATCTAAAAGCTTCTTTTCATCAGCAAGATCAGCACCTTCATCTGGAACCAAAACAATTCCATCAGCAGCTTTTGTAATTTCTTCAAGATTCTTTAGTCCTTGACTGGTCTCAATCTTTGCAAAGATTTTCATATTTCTTGCATTGCTAGATTCTAGAAATTCTCTAGTATTTTGAATATGCTCAGCTGAGTTTGCACAAGCTAGTGCCAAAACATGAGCTCCATATTCTAATCCCCAGAGGATATCTTTCTTATCTCTTTCGCTTAGTTCGTGAGCCTCAGAATCTAGTCCATCAAACCAAATTCTATCAAAGTGAATCAATTCATTACCTTTCGCTTCAATAACTTCAGTTTCAACGATATCTTCATATGCTTTCAAAACCTTGAATACAACTCAGCTTTGCTGAGCATAGATGAGAGTTCCTACCTCGATTTCTCCCAGCTGTGGATAGTCAACATAGATCTTTGTATCACTTTCTTGTGCATATTCAGAGTATTCAAATGTCCATTGATCTCACTTTTTCATAGGAAGACTGCTGGTATTTTTCACTCTTAGATCAATTCCCTTGGTCTCAATAAGGATTGTCTTACTATTATCAAGTTTCATGATGGTATCAATATATTTTTTATTGTTATCATCAAATCACTTTGATAGGGTAATCCTAAAGACATCAACCATATTGATGATTTTTGAAAGAACCGTTTCCTTTGCTAAAGTTGGACTTACTCCTGGGATAATTTTTGTAAATCTAAAGTTATTCATACACGAGAAAAAAAGGTAAAAAATCAGATTTTTCTTTCTTTTTATTTTTTTAGTTTTGTGTTTTTACGATTACAAATCCCTTCTTCTTGATCAAATTACAAGTTTCTCTGTTGTTGATGAGAATATTGGCTTGATCATTACTCTTTGCATAGATAAGCCCATCATCTACAAGTAGGCAGATTGTTTTATTTCTATAGTCCTCAGGCAGAGAAATGATAAGCGGATCATTTTTTCTATCTCCACCTGCAATATCAATCTTCGCATCAAGCAAAGGAAGATCATTAAAGGTTTTTACATGGATTCTAAGTCAGATCTCTTTTTCCAGTTCATTGATCGCAGCTCCTCATTTTCCAATGACCTTTCCTTTATAATATTCAGGGATATAGAGCTCGAGTTCACTTCCCTTGATTTCAATCAAGAAATCACAAGGCAAAATCTGGGTTAATTTTCTCTGAATTCCCTCTTTTGCATATTGAGATACGACTTGAGTTTTTGTCGGTGTTTTACTATTCCCTTCTGCATCAGTAGAGATTGGCATCACTACAACCTGCTCACCAAAGGTATAAATCTCATAGAGTGGTCTCTTTTTTAGGAAGCTTGAAACGACGATTACTGGTCTAGCGAGTTCTTCAGACATCATTCCGTCTGGTACCTTAGCAGTAAGTTCAAGTTGCAGTACTTCACTGACCTGTCCTTTGTCGATGAAAAGTACAGTATCAATCACTTGTGGGATAATTCCCATTTCAATACTTCCAATAAACCTCTGAATACTATCTACTGGTTTTGTTGCATGAATAATTCCAACAAGACCAATTCCAGTAAGTCTCAGATCTTTATAGAGCTCAAAATCTGGCTTATTTCTTACTTCATCATAGATGGTATAGTCAGGTCTAGAAAGCAAGAGAATATCTCTTACCTCATCATGGCTTCCGTAGGTAAAGCTATACTGTACAATATCGTCATTGAGCATCAAATCTCTTGGTGACTCAATTGTTTTGATGATATGATTATCTTTATGGTAGACATCAATAAGTGCTCCAGCAAAGGTTGATTTTCCACTACCGGGAGCTCCAGAAATCAAGATACCTTTCGCTTTATTTCTCAAAAGATCAAATAATTCTGGATCAAGCTGATATTCTTCCATACTCATCTTTTTTACAGGCTTTACAACTGTCATCTCCATTCCATCAGAAAGTGGTGCGTATACAATTACGATTCTATACGGACCTACTTGCATAACCTTTGAGAGCTCTCTATTGATCTCTAGAAAGGCGTCATCTCTCGTTTCAACCTCTTTAAATAGTGCATCTACGAGTTGATTGAAATTTTCTTTGGTCATGATCTCATTTGGATCTACTACAGGTTGCCAGTTTCCAGGAGTTCACTTCTTTCTAAGAACTGGTCTATCAGCCTTGAGATGAAGTGACATTGTCTGTTCGTCAAAATATTTGTCTAATACTGAATTTCACAAAATTGTTTCCATTATGTTTTTGTAGTTAAGGATAAAATCCTCTTAATTATATCTTTTTGAGAAAAAAACACAAAAAATCAGACTTTTTTCTTTTTTTACTTTTTTGAAGAGAAAGTATCAAAAAATCAAGACAAACGGACAGTTATATATTGATTTTTATTATTTTTTCAATATAAAGTGGAAGATACGGAAAATCTTTCCAGTTTTTAACTGTATTTTGAACCGATGTTTTTTCGTCTAACAGGAATAAAAGATATATCAGACAAAAATTATACTCTGGAATTGCTTATTGAGGCAGATGATGCTGCCACGGTCAAAAAATTTCTTGGAGATCAAAAGGTAATTATCATCTGACTAGAAATATATCAGTGAGATGTTGCAGACTTTGGGAAAAGTTATATTGTTGTAAAATACTGAGATACTTTAGTAAAAATTATCTGAAATTTTGAAGATTTAGAACAATTTGTTGAATATGTCTTTCAGCTTGAACTAGAAGTAATAGATGCAAACTATATTCTTGGAAAACAACTTTCAGAAACTCAAGTTCAAGAGCTTATTAATTCGGCAAGAGAAAAACAAATAGCCTCTAAAAAAGCGCATCAGGAAAGATTAAAAGCCGCACAAGCTGCTGAAAAGATTAATTTCAATGATAAAAAACTCCAAAAAGCCTATCAAGCTATTGATGATATCGTCAATCAAATTGATCAGCTCATGGAAATTTGAGGCTCAAAAATTCAGCCTATTACGAGAAAGAAATTAGATGATACAAGAGGTGAGATGGGGAAACTTAGACTCGCTACTAACTATGATAAAATTATTGAAGAGCTTCATAGTGCAATGAATCTGATCGTTGAAACTCAGGATTTTCTCTTGGATCTTCTAGAAAACGATAAAATATTTGCAATTAATACTGAGACCAAGATCACTAATGTCGATGTCATAAGAGAACAGACAAGACTGGCGAAAGCAAACCTCTTGCAGGTACTCGGTGCACAAATGTCAAGAGAGGAAACAATGTATGCCTCACTTGGTCATCTGAAAATTTTTACACAGTATTTAACTAGAGATTTTAACTTTGTCCTTTCAAATAAGCCACTCTTTCTGAAGCAAGTCTTCAAAGGAATTGAAATTGTGAGTCTTTTTGTACTTGTTGAATTGATTATTCTCACTGTCTTAAATCCAGTTTTAAAGCTTTCTCTTTCACTAGAGAGGGTATGAGTTGTTTTTATCTATATTGCAGTATTTGCATTGCTTTTCTCATTTTTTAATCATAAAATTAGGCCACAAACTTCGCGAGCTTACCTTGGTTGGTTGGTTCTTATTCTTCTTGTTTACGCGGCAATTATGTACTTTCTGAAAATCCTTTTAATCTTTTAAAAATAAGCTATTGTGGCCTATGTAGTCATTCTGCTGGTGACGGCAGTTTTCATTGCTTTTTTCTCGCTTTTGGGGCTTTGGTACTTTGGACTACTTCCACTGGCTTTTTTGATATTTTTCTTTTCTCAGGGATTTAATGATTTTAAACTTGAGATCTCACAAAACTTCGTAGCAGAAAGATACTGACTGTATGTGCTTTGACTCTTGGTCTTCTTTGGGTTATTCTGAATTTTAAGCTTTCTAGGATATGATAGTAGCACGACGCTTCTATTATTAACTCTTCTTTCTTTGTTTTTGTGGTGAATATCGTATTTCATCCCATACGAAGATGGAAAGACACTTTTTATGCATGGGTTTTTGTTTTTAGGTGTGATATCTTGGGCAAATCATCTTTTTACAATCGGAGGAGATGGATTTTTTAAGGCTGTCGGACACACTATTTTTCTCTGGGCAGTTGGTTTTTGAATCGTCTATTATGGACTTGGATATTTCACTCAAATAGAAAAAAAACATTATTACAATTTTATCTATTTTACGCTACTTTTTGGACTATTTCTGATTCTTAAGATTGATGATAATCTCCTGGTTATGCTCAATATAGATCTTCTTGTTTATGCAGGAGTTCTAGCATTGATCACTTATGCTCCACAGTTTGCCTCTTCAACGCCAATGAGACAAAAACAGCTTTCTCTCAGGAGACTTCTTGCAGGAGAAAAAATGCTGACTCCGACCAAGGTTGATCCATTTTTGAAGCTAAAAACTTTTTTTCTAGAACTTTCAGAAACTCCAAAATATCTTGCTTATGGGTTAGAATATCTCAATGTTATTCTCCTTATTTGACTTTTAGCTAGCTATTTGGTCCCTCTTTTCCAGGGGCAACTGGTTGGACAGCTTCGGTATTGGACGGGGATTCTTCTTTTTCTTTTTAATACCTTCTTTCTCAAAAAAAATCAGATTTTTACGCTCGTTTCTAGATTCGCAACAGTGCTCATTATCAATTTTTCTCTCTACATTTCACTGATGCTGGCTACGAATGGAGCAGAAAGCATGATCTCACGATTGATTGCACGAAATATCTTCTGTGGACTGCTGATTCTCTATACTACGAGTCCAGGTATCAAAAAATATCTCAAGAAAGCTGATCTTATCTTTTGGCTTTTGACGAGCCTTGTTGCAATGCTTTTAAATATTGTGCTCTTGTTAAGATTAGAAATCTCTGGTCAGCTTGTCTTCTCCTTGATTTTCTTTTACCTTGGAGTACAGGGAACAATCTCGTATTATGCGCTTTGAGTAATCAGAAGCTTTGATCAGCCACTTCTTTGAGGAGATAAGAAATCAGATCCATTAGATGCTCTTTTAGACAAGGAAATGAGTTCTCTACTCTAGAGAAAAAGACAATAAGTATAAATAACGATAATCTAAAATCTCTTTAAAATGTAATCTTGGTTTCTATGCTAAATTGATTCGCTTATCTACAAAAGAGTAGTTATAAAAAAACTCCGCTTATTGCGGAGTTAATTCATTAATTTCTAGGATATATACATTCTTTTTGAGACTAAAGTCTTTGGGAACTGTGAGGTTATTCCAGTTTTCTCTTTTTTCTTTTACGATTTCAAGTTTGATAATATCACTCTGAGCATTTGCTGTATTAAGTTCTTCTTGTGCCATTCTCATAAAAAAACCCCTTGTAGATGACAAATTGATAAAATACAAATACGCCATCAAAAACACTATCATCAAACTGAAAATTCCACACACCTTGATAATATCCCAAAGATCCTTTTTATCTCTATAGGTAGTAAGCCATCATTTATAAGATTTATGGAAAGATTGGAGTGATTGATAGGCGAATGTTTTGATTCTCTTTTGCGTTGTTTGAAAAGCTGATTCTGGCATCATACCTTCAAAAAGTAAAATACTGATCTGATTTTTTTTAATTTTTTTCAATGACTCTAAGCTTTGCACTTCTAGCAGCTTTGTTTCTCATCACCTCAGTGTAGTGAGGCACGATGACTTTCTTATTCACAAGGTGAAATTCCCCTTGTTCAGCGAGGTTTTTAAATATCGTTTTCACCATTCTATCCTCAATACTGTGATAGGTGATGATCGCACATCTTCAGCCAGATTTTAGTGTCTGTGGAAATCTCTCCAAAAAGTATTCTAGCTGTTCAAGTTCCTGATTAACCATGATTCTGATCACTTGAAAGATTACGGCAACTTTTTTTTGATTAAAATGTGTATTCATCAGAAAGTCCTTGAGCTCAAAGGTGGTAGAGAATGCTGACTTTTTTCTCTGATCTACCAAGAGTTTTGTTAAGTATTCGGCAGTTTTCTCTGAGAAATCGCCATATTGAATCAACGCCTGCTGCAAGATCTCAGGTTTTACTTTTTGAAGTCGTTCAGATGCTGTCTGAGTCGTTTTTCATTGGTCAAACCTCATATCTAATGGTGCATCAGTCTTGATAGAGAATCCGCGACTCCCATCCTTAAAATGCTCTAGATTAACTCATAGATCCAATAACTCAAAGTCAAAAAGTCAGACTTTTTTACTGATTTCATCAATTCTTGCATAAGAAGAATGAAAAATCTGAATATTTTTTTCGTAAGCTTTAGTTAATGATTGAGCTTTCTGTATCATCGCTTCATCAACATCAGTTCAAATGATCTGAATATGGCTAATGTCTCTTTTTTCTTGTTCTTTTGAGAGAAAATATTCCGCATGTCCTCAATGTCAAAATGTTCCATCAAAACTCAAGGAAAATCCCTCAGGTATTTGCTGGTAGATTTCAGACGCTAAAACTGGGATATGACGGAGCATGATCACAAGAGAAAATAAAAGCTTCCTACCTACTATAGAGAATTGCTTTCAGTTTTCAACCTCTAAGAGAAAAGCTTGATTTTCTTAAAAAAAACACTACGCTATAAAGTAGCTATTTTATATTTTATGGATTTTGCGATGAATAAAAAACTTCTTCTCCTCATGGGAGCTGGGATTACGAGCTTTGCACTTCTCAATACGGCTAGCGCTGACTATCAGTTTCGTTGTGCTGATGATGCTTTTAGCTTTGAGATTCCTTATACTAAACAAGGTGATATGCGATATCCAGTGTGATATCAGGAGGGAGATGACTTCATCTCAGGTTTTAAATCTTATGCAAATAATACTCCTAATGCTTGGGCAAAAAGCATACAGTTTGCAACAGGACAAAAACTGAATAATTTCGACTTTAGCAAGATGTTTTCTGTAAATGCGAAAATTGATGAGTTTATTGAAAAACTTTCTGCTCAGTGAGAAATCAGTGGAGGTGTCTATCCTTTTCAACTTGGAGACCTTAAGCTAAATCTCTATATTTCTGAAGGAGCAGAAGATAATTCTGATGTCTATTATATGCTACAAACTAAAAATGGCGAAGAGAAACTCCTTCCAGTTGGAGATGCTGATGATGAAGGAAATCAGATTCCAAACTTTTTTGACCCAAGTACAAAAAAGTTTTATCAGCTTGTACAGGGAGATCGGGAAAATGAGACAGAAACTTCATTTACTCAGTCATCAACTATGAAAAGTTGTAAATTTCTAGAGGTTGATAAGACTCCAGAGATTATTGAATCAGCAAAAGAGTTTTTCGTGGATTCTTATGAGGTGAGTCTTGATAACCTCGGAACTGGTAAGGAACAAAAACAATTCTTTGATCTTCTCGCACAGTTTATAGAACAGGGAAAGAAAAATCCAGAAAATGTAAACTATATTCTCTCATCAGTATTCCACGCTTACACGAGAGAGCTTAATAGCCTTGATAATGAGAAAGAGACAAAAATCTTTACAGAGACACTTCTTAATGCTCTTAAAAATCCAGAAGCAACTATCGAAAAAATCATTAAGGAGTATGGGAAAAATGTAGAGACTACTCCCTCAGAAACTCCTAGCGTAAAAAATGTTGAGAATGAAGCTACAAATCAGGGATTGGAATTCTCAGTTGAAAAGATTAAAAATTCTGATCAAGTAATTGCTTCATCAGAACTTCCAAGAGAGACAATATCTCGAAATCTTAGCTCTCAAATGAAGAAAAAAGATTTTCTTGCCCTCAAAAATCAACCGCTACTTGTTGTAGCACAGCATTTTGGAATCAACTTTAAGGAAGAAAAGAAGGCTCTTGCTGAGTATTTTGGTATCAAGGAGTATAGAGCAACGTATGCTCAAAATATGAAAATCAAAGAAGAACTATTGAAGAAAATCACAGTTCTCGACTAGTTTCAAAAATACTTGATCAGGAAAATTATAGCTACTTGTTTGATCAAGGAGAAAAAAAGCTGACTTTTGAGTCAGTTTTTTCTTTATTGTGTTTATTCTTCTATCTTCTTAGCTACAACCATCATTCTTTTATCAGCAGTTCAGATAGGGTAGCATCCCATGAGAGTTAGATAGCTCTCATTCTTGTCAGAAAACTCATGATAGTAGTTCTCAACATCTTTAGGTCGAACAACCTTTCTTTCAACCATTTCGTATGCTGTCTTCTTTCCATTCCAAATTACATAAAATTTTTGTCCAGCTTTGAGCTTTGGAATATTTCTAAAGATGACTCCATATTCATTTTTCTTCCACCACTCACTAGAAGTATGCCCAAAGATGAGGGTATTCCCTTTATTACCTGGAGTCGGAGTTGTTGGATATTTTACAACACCTTTTGTTAATTCTTCATCAAAGTTTTCCTTAGAAAAGTCAATTACGCCATTTTCTTCAGTATCAATCAATGGAGCATTGATATTCAAATCAGGAATGATCAATCTATTTCCAGGAGGTAAGGTGTTAAAATCAATAGTATGTTGTTCTCATTTTTTGTCTAGGAATTCTTTCATTGTAGTTGAAAGAGTCTGGCTTTCCAACTTGTTTTGCTTAATTTTTGCAAACTGTGTCTCAAGCTGTTGAAGTTCTTCTGCTGTTTCAGGTTTGAGCTCAGCACTTTGATGCATGGTATTCTCCTCTAGTAAAAGTTGATGGTCTCAGCTGCCATTTGAGCTGAACAAGTCCTGTGCCATCACCATTACTAGTTGTGCATTCGTAAAGAAGAAAAAGAGTGTTAATACACTGACCAGGAGAATAGAAAAGATCTTTGCCTCTTTGAGCCAGTTCTTGGTATTTCATGTAAAGAGCAATTTAAAATTTTTCTCAACAGACACAAATGCTGAGGTAGTAATAGTTGATTTTGTTTTTATCGTTGCTGGAGTTGTCTGCAGCACCTGTGATATTGGAGTAGGTCTATATACTTGCTGTGGTTTAATAGTAATCGGTTTTTCTAGTGTTTTTGAGGCATTTTGAATCTGCTTTTTTTCTTCAATTGGTCTTGGAGGAGTTGTAATGACGGGAGTCTTTACAATCTGTGATATAACTGATGTTTTTTCAGGTTTTTTAATAAGTGGCTTATTTACTGTTGGAGTTTGTAAAAGCGTAGTAGGATTCTTCAACTGAGCAGCTGGCTTTTCCACTGCTTGAACTTTCCTTTCAGAGATTTGAGGGGCTTTTTGTGCTTGAGTCTGTAGTGGAGTAGCCTGAGGATTCTTTATTAGAACCTGAGATTGTACTTGAGGAGTTGTAATTTTTGTCACTGGAACCTCAATTTTTAGTGTCATGGGAGACGTAATTTGGTTTGATTTTTCTTTTATAAAATTTTCTTTTGGTAAAGAAGAAAAATCCTGAACTGAATTTTTAATCAGTTTTTTTTCTTTTTTTTCAACTACTATTTCTCAGTTTACTGCAAAATCAAAAAGTGATTTCTGTTGAAAAAGTTCATCAGTCGTTATTCCAAGTTCAGACATTTGATCTCCATAGAGGACTGCAAATCCTTTTAAACTCATCGCTACCTAACAATATAAATCATATTCTAAGTATACTCAAAAAAAAATAAAATCAAAAAAAATCAGATTTCTTGTTTTTTATAACTATTGACATTTTATCTTTTTTATCGATCGATTCAGAGAAAAGCAAGCTCGGCAATGATTTCTCCTTGAAATTTAAGCCAGCTTTTGCATAATCATTAGCGTTCTTTATTTTACTATTATCCTGGGATGGCAATTATTATCTGAGGATTTTTCGTTTTCCAGATATTATATCATATTTTCGTAACTGTGCTAGGATATGGAGTTGGAGTATTCTCTCCAGAGGCGATTGCGATTTTCAGAGATGGAGTATGGATTCTGCTTGCTTGAGCTCTTTTTCTGCTCAACTGGAAAGCATGGAGAACCTTCTTTCATCATCGATGGAAGATGATTATCATGTTTAGTGGACTGCTTGTCTTCTCGGTTCTTCTTTCTCGCTTTATGTTTGGCAAGACGCTCAGCGAAATCCTCATTGGGATCAAATACGGGCTTTGGTATCTATGTATTTTGATTTCTGCTGGTAGTGTATGATATTTCCTCTCAAGTAAGCTAAAAACACAAAAAAAATCAGAGAAATCAGACTTTTCATCTTTGGAAAAATGGCAAAATATATTAAAATGGGGGCTCGTGAGTGTTGTTGTTTTAGGTCGAGCTTGGCAGATCGCAAAATTACTCTTCCCAGATCGGTTTATGGCAATCTGATATGGAAAGCTTGATGACTATCATTTTTGACTAAAGCCACCATTGTATTATCTTACTTGATATGAAGGAATGCTCAGATGGCAGGGGCTGTTCTCATGACCAAATAATTATGGTTATTTTCTCGTAGTCTTTTTGCCCTTGATTTTGCAATATTTTTCATTCCCAAATATCTTAAGATTTAAATCACGAAAAAAAACTGATTGGATCGGATTTTTGGTAGTTACCCTTTGGTTGATTACGCTTTGAGCTACACTTTCTAGAGCTGCGATGATCGGTGCTGGAGTTGTGCTTTTTTGTGTATATTTTTCTCACATCAAAAAACATAAAAAAATCCTCATCTGATCCGCAGTTTGAGTCACGATTCTCCTACTTGGACTCAGTATCTTTAAGTGGGAATCTACGCTCGTACATATTCAGCAGAAATTAAGCTGAGTCTTGCAAGTAATTCATCAGCCGCTTTGATACGGACTTGGAAGTTCTGGACCTGCAGTGCATCATACTGGAAGCTTTTTGCCTGAAAATTTCTATCTTCAACTGATGCTTGATCTCTGAACTGTTGGATTCTTGATTTGGCTAGGGGTAATGTATGCCTTTCTCCGTATGCAAAAATCTCTCATTGCAAGGGCTGAAAAAACTGATCAAAAATCAGAATTTTTACAGTATTTAAGACCGTTTCAGATCTGATTGCTGGCGCTTTTAGTGATGGGACTTTTTCTCCATGTTTTTGAAGATAGTATGGTCAATTATTTATTCTTTTGAGGATATGGGCTGATGTTGTGAGCGCTCCAGGCTTTAATTGGAAGAAATACGAATGAAAAAGCTAATTAAAAAAATAGATCGTATGTTAGCCAGGTTTCTTATTATCCTTATTCGTGGCTATCAGCGAACAGTCTCTCCAGATAAGGGACTTCTCTCCTTTTACTTCAAAGGTAAAGTGTGTTCTCATGAACCTCATTGTAGTGAATATTGAGTGAGGACTTTAGCTAGATATGGTTTCCTCAATTGAATGTCAAAAGTTAGTGATAGAGTTTTACATTGTCTTCCAAGTATGCAAAAGATCTATGATCCAGAATTTTACAAAGTTGTCTTTTTTTCCTCGGCTCCGATTGGGGTTCCTTTTATGCAAGAACTTATGCAAGATCCTAGATTTGAGGTCGTAGGTGTAGTTACTCAGCCTGATAAGCCAGTTGGGAGAGGATTAAAACTGCAGCCAAATATAATCAAATCTCAAGCTCTTGAATTTGGAATTCATACTGAAGATATCCAGACACCAAACAAGATCAATCCTGAGAAGTCGATAGAATGAAAAAACTTTTTTGATCGACTCCAAGAAAAGAAACCAGATTTTTTTGTTGTTATCGCATACGGAAAACTAATTCCTCAGATCCTGCTTGATATTCCACCCTTTGGTCCGATCAATGTTCACGGCTCACTCCTACCAAAGTACCGTTGAGCAAGTCCAATTCAAAGCGTTTTTCTCAATCACGAACCTAAAACATGAATTACCATCATGCATATGGATGCGGGGATGGATACCTGAGATATCGTGGATCAAGTGAGTTTTGAATTGTCATTTGAGCGAACCTGTCTTGATTGTATAGAACATATGAAAAAAATCTGACCAAAGTTTCTTAATGCTACTCTTTGGAACTATGCAAAAGACCATATTTCACGTAAAAAACAGATAGAAAGTGAGGTTACTTCTTCTCAAAAAATTCTAAAAGAAGATGGCGTGATTGATCTTTTCAATGAAAGTTTGGAAAGCGTATATGCTAAGTATAAAGGCTATTTTCTCTGGCCAAAGATCAGTTTTGAACTTGATGGGAAGCATGTTTTGATAGAAAAGCTTGTTCTAGACAAGGAGAGTTATCAACAATATAAAGACCTTCCGCTTATCAATTCAGATTTTTCTCCTAATATAGCAATAAAAGAGCTTTTTCTCAAGCCAGAATGAAAGAAAGTGATGGATTTTGCTAGTTTTAAAAACGGATATTTAAAAAAATAATTTTATATTTCCTAGTGAGATGCAGCATTTACAGATTCAGTGAGAAAGAGTCCTTATCTTGGGGAATCGATCTTATAAAAATATGGGTGATGAACTCATACTTCTTGGAACGATCAGATTGCTTCAGGCACAAGGAAAAAAAATTCTGATTTCTGCCTATGATCCGACATGGCTCAAGGGATTTTTTTCTCAGTTTGAAAATATGGAGGATATTACTTATGTTTCTGAGTTTCCAAAATGAATTAGATCAGGTTTGAAGTATCTTTTCTCCTCATCAATTAGAGAACTCTCGCTCTATCGCTCGGCTGATGCTGTTATTATCTGATGAGGTGAGATCCTAACTGAGGAAAGCAAAGATGCCTATCGATATTGGAATCTAGGACTTGCTCCTTTGATATGAAAATTACGATCTAAAAAAAAGACTGATGGAGTGCCTGTTTATCTCATGTGAGGGGTTCAAACACCTCTAAAAAAGCTGAATATTTCATATTTTAGATGGCTCTTGTCGCATACTAAATATGCCTATCTGAGAGATGAGGAATCAGTTCAAGCATTGAAAAACCTCTGATTTGAAAATGTAGAATTTTTTATGGATACAAGCTGGGAAGCCTATCCTTGGGAAAGTATAAAAAAGACTGAGACAACTTCAAAAACAGCATTGATTAACCTTAATAAAAACGGGGAACGCTTTTTTGATGATTTGCTAGAGGAGTGTAAAAAGCTACTTCAGGATTGATATACTTTGAAATATGTTTCTGTAAGTAAAGGGAGAAATTCTGTGTATAATGATGAGTATTACAAAAAACAATTGGAAAACAGGCTTGGAATTGCTCTGGAAAGTATTGATCGAGAGTCAGATTTTTGAGCCTTTGTTCAAGAGGTAAAAAATGCTGATTTGGTAGTTACTGCCAGGCTTCATCTTTTCTTGATTGCTTCATATTTATGAGTAGAGACGAAGGTTTTCCCATATCAAAAAAAGATTCTAAAAATGCAAAAAATGCGAGAAAAGAAAAACTCTACCTTGAAAAATCAAAGATAGAGTCATCATTTTTTAATGACTATGTCCTCCTACAAGTGAGAGGAAATACATGAGTCCAGCTCCAGTGAGGAAAATCAACACCTGAAGCATTGAGAATTTTCGGTCATCATTATGCTTATTGAGCTGCGGAATAAGATCAGCACCTGCAATATACATAAACATTCCAAATGAGATTGGGATCAGAATGAGCTGTAAATCGTGTGCCCAATGTCCGATCAAAAGTATAGCTACTACACCAAGTATTGCACTCAGTGCTGTCAAAAAGTTGAGCAGTAAAGCTTTCTTCTTGCTATAGCCTCCGTGTACCAATACGGCATAATCACCGATCTCTTGTGGAATCTCATGTAGAAGGATTGCTAAAGAGGTAGCGATTCCAGCTGGAATACTTACAAGAAAACTCGCACCAATCACCATCCCATCAATCATATTATGCACAAAATCTCCGACAAGATTCATCTTTGCAAAAGTATGAGGATGAGATGCACAGGTTGTTTGATGACAGTGATTCCAATTCAGAATTTTCTCTGTTATAAACCCAATAGCGACCCCAAAAAAGATCCAAAGTCCGATCACATGTTCGTCCATATCATGATGATGTTCAATGATTTCTGGTAGAAAGTGAAAGCAAGCATTTGCGAGCATTGTTGCTGCAGCAAACGATACCATGCAGACCATTGTCTTTTGTCCGAGATTTTTTTTCATTCCGAGGAAGATGATTCCTATCAGAGAGGCAAGCGAAATCACAATAACACTTACCAAAGCAGCGATCCAATTTTCCATAGTGTAAGACTGTTAATTAAATTTTTATTTTACTTGTGTGGCTATAATAAATATATGCTAATAAAAGTCAAGGAAAAAATAAAAATCTGATTTCAGATTTTTATTTTTTATTTAAATCGGTTAGTCTTAAGAATTCTTGAACAAACGCTTCGGCTTCACTAGGAGAGGAAAGTTTCTCTTTCCCGCATGTCATGAGATGAGAGCTAAGTAGAGTAGTATTCATCTTTTTTAAAAGTCCAATGGTTGCATTGATCTGTTGGACGATATCTCAGCAATAAGTGTCTTCCTTGATCAAGGTGTCAATTTTTCTGATCATTCACTGGACCTTTTTGAGATTGAGTGTAAGTGTATGATGAGTAGATGGATCACTATGGAGCATTTTAGACGCAAAAATATTAAAAGACTCTCTTTAAGAGTTTAAAGAGAGTCTATAGTTACTGCTACTTATTGCAAGAGCAAGTTTGAGAATTTTCTGTTTTGCAGTGTGCACATGTGCAGCTAGATCCGCAAGAGCAAGTGTCCCCACAGTTGCATGAACAATTTGTTTTTTCTGTCATTGGTGTAGTCTATAAAATATAAATATACCACTACCATAGGTGGTGGTGTAATAGTTATATTCTTTTTTTTAAAAAATGCAAGAGATTTTTTTAAAAGTGAATAATCTAAAATAAAAAAAGAACCCTGATTTGAATACAAACCAGGGCTTTTTCATTGAATGGAATCATTAAAAAAATCACATTTTACATGAAAAAAATCATCGTATATATAATATATAGAAAACAATTTATAAGTCAAGAGGAAATATTTGATATTTTATGATAAGGATTTTATCCTTACCAAAAAAACTTAAAAAAGCCTTTACAATACAGGAATTTTGAATATAACAACTTAAATGTTTTATTTTCCTCAAGGTATGCTACAACAGCTTTGTCCTTTTGTATCTTCTTCGCCAGAGATTGATCAGCTTTTCTTGGAGCTAGAGCAGTTTTTCCCGTATCCTAAAAAGGCTGGAGTCGCTGTATCAGGAGGGAGCGATAGTATGTTTTTGAGCTATCTTTTAGTGAGCTTTTTTGCGAAAAAAGGGCGGAATTCAGATTTTTTGCATTTTTTGCACTGCAATCATGCGGTGAGACCAGAAAGTGAATATGAAGCTCAGGAGCTCCAAAAACTCTTCCACTGATGGCAGTTTGAAATTATCAAAAGACAAGAAAAAGCTGATCCAACCGAGGAAAATTTGAGAAACCGAAGGTATGCTGTTTTTCAAAAAAAGATGGAAGAAAAGGAGCTAGAAGTCTTATTTCTCTGACATAACTTGACCGATAGGATAGAGTCAAGCTTGCTAAATATGATCCGTGGTTGTGGAATCAAAGGATTTCTGAGCATGCAAAAGATGAGTTCTCATCATCTCCTTTGATGAAAAAGTGTTGTGAGGCCACTTTTAGATATTACGAAGCAAGAGATTTTGAGCTTTTGCACTGAGTTATCAATTCCCTATGTTCTCGACCAGAGCAATTTTGACCCAGATATGAGCTTAAGAAATTTAGTTAGAAATCAATTTCTTTTCCCACTTTGAGAGCTGAAATTTGAGGATAAAAAAAATGGAAAAGAGAGAGAAAATCAGCTTTTTCAAAGTCGAAGGCAAATCTATGCAGCATTAGAAGAGAGAAATCAAAAATCTGAATTGATCCCTCTTGCTCTCAACCCACTTTTGCAGGTCAAAAAAGCCTTTCTTTGGCAGAGAGAAAAAGTAGGAAAGGTTGAAAAATCCGAGATTGCTCAATTATTTGCTTCATTACAAATCCATATTTCCAAATGAGAACTAGAACTTCGAGAGAAGCGATATGCCGATAAGGTTCAAGGATATCGTGAATATCCGTGATGGACAGTATTTCTCAGCTATGGAGGTATGTGTTTTTTCCAAGCAGAAATAAAGTTCTGGGAAAAACTATTAAATCAAGAGCGAGAACTTACAAAAGTTTGAATTCAGAATTTTTGACCTTTTTCTCTTGAGATCAAGGAAGATATGCTATGAGGAATGTTAAGATTCCCTAGAGAAAATGATCACTTTAGAGGGAAAACGCTCAAAAAACGAATGATCAATAGGAAAATTCCAACTTTTTTCAGAAATTCAGTTCCTCTTGTAGAAAAGGGCGGAAACATTATAGTTGTTTTTGATTCTTTGAGCTTTAGCTTTTAATATTCTAACTAATGGAGCAACTCCAAAACTATTGGGCGCAGTATCTCTCTTTTCAGACTAAGGCCTTTGCAGAGATACAGAACTTTACTGGACTTCCTGCTGAAACCTTGCAGATTATTGGTTGGGTTCTTCTCGCTTATGCGGTGCTTTTTTTACTAGTCTTGCCGCTACATCGCTATTTTACTAGAAAAAAACTCTGACTCCAAAAATCTTTGGTAATGCAGATTGATGAGATGATCTATCTTTTGGCAAAGCATCAGCACTTGCTCAATCTTGATCTTGAAAAACTCTGATGAAATCCAAATATTGCTTTGATGAAAACGATCTTCTGAGAAGGAAAATACGACTATATCCAGAGCTGGGAGGCGATCCTTATGAATATTCACAAGGTTGAACAAGTTCTCTGAAGAAAGGTGATTTCATTAGAAAGTGAACAGGCTCTTGCAAAACAGGTAAAAAGCTATCATTTCACATCAGCATTTTGAACTGTTCTTAAGTGGATTCTAGGAATTTCTACTTTAGGAATCTATTTTTTGATCGGATAGGAGTTTTAGTATATCAGTAGTGAGACTTATGAGATTTTTGAAAAAAGTGATTTATCATCTGTTCTTGGCGTTTAGAGGGATTTTCTTTCTAGTTTTTAACTTTGTTTCTAATCTTTCTTTGTTAGCTTCAGTCGTTGTATTTCTGCTGTATTTTTTTCAAGATAAACAAGCGAAAACACTGGTTTTAGGCTTTGCTTGTCTTGGTTTTTTCTTGCTGATGTATTTGCTCAAGCATTTCTATGATAAGATCATCTTCTGGGCTAAACCAGATGATGTAGAACTTATGCTTTTCAAATAAACTAAAACACAAAAAATCTGATTTTTTTAAATGTTATAGGTAGAATCAATGCTTTCATTTTTACTCTATGGGATACTGGGATTCCAGGAGCTTAAACTCTCACTGCTGGAGCCAAATCAGGCATCAGTTGAGCAAGTGTATTCTGCAGAGTTGCAATCTACGCCCTATGTGAAAATGAAAGGTGTTCCTCCAACTTTTACTACACTCTTTGGTGAGTATCAGGCGGCTACTATTCTCAAAAAATATAATCCTGATCTAGATTCGAGCGAAACTGGAAATTTTAATGAGATTGAGAGTTTCCGTTTCCCACTGATTTATCCAGAGCTGGAGGAGTATTTCCCGCATACTGCGATAGAACTTCCAACTCGCCTTGATCTCACTCAAAAGGAACAAAATGTGCTCAAGAGTCAGTATTTGCTTGTCATTGCGCATACAGATTTAGAGAGGACTGCACTAGGGTTTTACTATGATGGAAAACTCACGCTTGCAACCTTCATCTCAATAGGCAAGAAAAATATGAGATCAAAAGAAGGAATCTTCTCACTCAGGCATGATAGTATCTTTTATCGTTCACGCATGTTTAATGGCGAGCCAATGCCGTATGCGTTGCGCTATTCTGGACCATATTTTCTTCATCGAGGGGAGAGTGATGGAACCTATCGCTCTCATGGATGTGTTAGGGTGCCTGGAATCTATCAAAAGTGGCTCTATGAGCATCTTCCAAGCTCTTGAGCAGATCTGCGCATTATCGTGCATAAACCTTACGAAATTACCTTATTCAAAAAATAAAAAATCAGATTTTTTCTTTCTTTTAGAGATTAAAAACTTATATTCTAAGTGCTTTATTTTAAAGATAACTGATGAAAACCTTAGCGATAGAAACGAGTTGTGATGATACTTCTTTAGCGATTGTATCCGAGGAAAATGGAAATTTTCAGGTGGAAGATATTCTTGCCTATTCTCAGATCCAGGAGCACCAAAAATTTGGAGGAGTAGTTCCTGAACTGGCTTCCAGGCTCCATAGCGAAAAAATTATCGCAATCCTCCAGAGTTTAGGGTTAGAGCGTATCAAAGAAGTTGACTTTATCTCAGTTACAACTGAGCCTGGACTCCCAGGATCATTAGTTGTTGGGAAGACGGTTGCTTCCTTGCTTGGAGAGTTTTATCAGAAGGAGGTGGTTCCTGTTTATCATATTTGGGGGCATGTATTTTCGATTTTGCTTGAGAGAAATATCCAGGATCTTAGGCTACCTATGGTAATATTGACCGCCTCAGGAGGGCATAATGATATTTACTTGATAGAGGATCACTCACAGCAAACACCAAAAAAATCTGACTTCCCTCAGTGGGAGTATGCAGGTTTCAAAATCACAAAACTCTGATGGACGCTAGATGATGCAGCAGGGGAGTGTTTTGACAAGGTATCAAGAATGCTCTGAGGTCCCTACCCATGAGGAGTCTGGATATCTGAAAAAGCCCGCTTGTGAAAGCCAAATCCGCTTGTAAATTTCAAAAGGATATTCCTCGCTCATGAAAAATATGAATTTAGCTTTTCAGGGATGAAGAGTCAGGTTTCTTTTCTTTTGGAAAAGCTCAAAAAAGAATGAGTAGAGCTTACTGAGGAGTTGATTTGTGATATCGCATATGATTTTCAGGAGGCTGTAGTTGAGGTTTTGGCAAAAAAACTAGTCCAAGCAGCAGAAGAATACTGAGCACAAACCCTCGGTCTAGCCGGTGGAGTCTCAGCAAATGAGAGAATCTCAGAAGTCATCCGCCAGCTTCTTGATAAAAAAAAGCTCGAAATCTCCTTTCTCTCGCCAGTCAAAAAACTCTACTCAACAGACAATGGAGCGATGATTGGTGTGGCAGGCTTACTCGCAAAAAGATAAAAACTCTGAGAAAGGTCAGAGTTTTTTTATTTGATATTGTGATAGAGTAGACTTATTTTTTGATTGAGGCAAGCAGTTTTTTACAGTGTGCCGATAGTTCGTATCCAACTTCTTTGCAGTCTTTTAGATAGCCTAAGAGAGCCTTCTATAAAATTCTGAATTATTTTTTTATCAATCAATATTGATTAGCTTCCACTCTCATTTTTCTAACCCATCAAGCGTCCATGCTCAGATCCTGAGCCTCTTGAGATAAACTACCTCATTCCCAACAGCTTGGAGCATTCTTTTTACCTGATGATATTTCCCCTCAGTGATCGTCAAAAGTATCTTTTTCTCCTCGATGTGTTCAACTTTTGCTGGTTTTGTCAGGTAGCCATCATCAAGTTTCACTCCTTGTCTGAGGGACTCACACTCCTCAGCAGAAATCGGTGATCTTAACCAGACTTCATACTCTTTTTCCTTTTCTCGTTTTGGACTGATGGTCTGGTGAATAAACTGTCCATCATTGGAAAGGAGCAAAAGCCCCTCGGTATCTGTATCGAGCCTCCCAGCCACATGCAATAAATTTACATAAGGGCAGTCAAGCATTTGCTTTTTGTAGCTCAGATATCAAAATTCATCCTCATCAGACGAAATGTAGCCAGCAGATTTATAGAGAATGGCATATACCTTCTCCAGAACCTCAATCTCTTGATCATAAACCCTTAGTATTTCATGGCCAAAAAGTCTGAAGTCTGATTTTTTGATCACTTCTCCATTTACGAGGATCGCTCCAGATTTGCAGGCTTCAGATGCCTCTCTTCTACTGACCAGTCCGAGATTCGCCAAATATTTATCCAGTCTAATCATCTTTTGTTTCCTCAGCTGATAAAAGTTTCTCGGAAACCTCCTCAAGTCAAACTTCTTTGAAAAATATAGTTCTCAGTTCTCCTTTGATATTCCCCTGAGCAAACTGATCCTGAGATATATCAGAAATCTGAATCTTTTCAATTGCTGTCCTTTCTAGTTGAATCAAGCTCCCTCAAACTCAGAGTTCTCTTCCCAGTCGATATCCGATACTCCTAATATAGGTCCCAGATCATACATGGAGGTCTAGTTTGAGAAGCGGAAAATTATACTCAAGTATCTTGTAGCTATAGATTTTCATCGGTTTTTCTTGTATTTCAGCCTTTCCTTTTCTTGCATCTTTATAGAGTCTCTTCCCATTTTGCTTTTTCGCACTAAAAGTCGGTAATGGTAGAAGAGGGCAGTCCCCATCAGTATAGATAATTCAATCCAAAAGAGCAGAAATCTGATCTAATCCCGGTGCCGGAATTAGTTTCTCATCTTTTTTGAGAAAACTTGTTCCTCTCGCTTGATCAGTAATAACCTCAAATCTTTCTTCCTTTTCTCGGTAGCTGGCATCTCGCGTATCAGTGAGTAGTGAAAAGTCTATTGTGGTTTCATAGCTCTTATCCAGTCCAATCAGCGAAGTTAGTTTTTTAGTCCCTTTCCCAACTCATAAAAGCATAAGTCCACTCGCCATTGGGTCTAGAGTTCCACTATGTCAGACCTTCTCTTGGAAGTGCGTTCTAATAATCTTCACAACATCAAAACTAGAAATTCAACAAGGTTTTTTGCAGGCAAGGAGCATAGTCTCTGATCGGGATAAAACTGCCTTGAGTATAGGAAAGCACAAGTTTTTTTCAAGAGTTCTTATGTTAGGAGCTTGTTCGCCTGAGAGGATAAATACTCTTCTTAGTGAGAAAAAATAAAAAAACTGACCTCAATTGTCAGTTTTCTTTTTTATTATTTCTTATTCTCACTCGAGCATATATTTCTCGATAAATTCTCTAGCCTTTGTAAGCAAAATCTCAATCTTGTCTGCGTCTGCGAGTTCCTCTTTTGTCAGATCTAGCTTTACACTAAATGGGCGAGTATATCAAGCCTTTTTTAGTTTTTTGATAAAGCTTGGAAGCTTGAGGATTCATTCTCCTGGGAGGAGGTGAGGTTTTCCTCCTTTTGACTTATCAGAGATATATACGAGAGCAAAATATGCTGAAAAATCATCAAGCTTATTAGTGAAATTGCCCTCCAAGTCTTCTGTATCCATATTCGCAACATCAAGGGCTAAGGCACAGTTATACTTTTTGACAATATCAACGACATTGCTAAAGCGATATGCTGGAATTGGCAATGCAAAAATATTATTGTCTTCTGGATTGATAATAGCAAAGTCGAGTGCAGGATTTTGAGCCTGATATTCTCAGATATTATATTTGATAAAGGAATACGACTTAAAGTCAAAATACTTTGGTGCATTGATAGTAATCAGATCACAGTCCGTAGCCATACAGATATCCAAGACTTTATTCAGTTCTTTGCTATTCAAAGACGATGAAGTCTGAATAGAATAGACTGGTAGTTCATGTTTTTTCACAAGAGAGCGGACATAACCTTCATTCCATGCATCAAATCATTTCCATACCGCTAGATCGATCCCATCAAATCAGCATTTTTTTGCCATTTCAAAGATCATATCTAGTCCATAACTACTCATAGTATCAGTACTAAGGAGGATTTTATTATTCATTTGTATTTTTAGCTACTACAAATTAAAGTTTTAGTTTAAGTATAATCAAAAATCTGAATTTTGTCAATTTTTCTCTATATTTTTAGTTCAAGATCAGAAGGTTTGCTATCAAATATGCAGCTCCAATCAGTAATAATCCGAGTAGTGCGTATACGATAGTTTGTTTGAGGTTTTTGAAGGTCGCTTCATCATCAGGTTTAGTCAGCATAGTATACGTTTGCATAATAATGATAATCAGTAATACAAGTGAGATGATTCATAGAGACCAGTTGATAACCTGAAAGAGAATTGGAATCGATTTTGGATTGAGAATATTTGATCAAACCTGAGAGAGGTTTTGTACAGTAGTTCCATCCTTGAGTACTTGCTCCTGCTTACCATAGACAGCTTCTACGATTTGCTTGGCAGCTGAGATGATAACAATCCCAATTGTTGTCCAAGAAATCACTCCAATCGCCTTTTTTTTCACTCCCTCATCTTGTGAGGTGATATAGGTAAGCACACGGGACATCATAATAATAACCAAGAAACCTAGTGAAAAGTAGACTGCAATTTTAATAAATGGATAGAGAATCTTATCGTACATATTTTTGATCAGCTCCATCACCTTTATGCCCTGAGGATCAGGAGAACCAGTCTTCCATAGCGTATTAAAAACTTCATAACTAATATACCTGGCACTATACATAAATATAATCCCAATCACACCAGAAATAATCATTGTGACTCCTTCCTTCATCTTGTCTGGATTGGTAAGTATTGTATACAGCCCAACCATCGCAATCAAGATTCAGATTACAATAATCACAGGAAAAAGAATATTGATCACCTTATTGATGATATAATCGCTCGCTCCAGCTTTCATATCAGCATTTGTTGGACCCTCATCAAGATGTTTACTTATGCTAGTTGTTGACTGAGAGATTGCCTGTCAAAAGTTATTAGTCACTACATCATTGTTCGCAGATGTTGGATTTCCACTAAAGAGCAAAAATAATAGTCCACCACTGACTAATCAACCAAAAAGAAATCTGATCAGTTTTTTCATTTTATTTTTATGCATAAAGATAAAAATTATACCTTAGAACTGTTTAATATAAGAGGTCAGGAGCTAATGAGTAGCATTCTCCAAATCCCTCAGAGGACCGCAAGTCCCTTCCATCGTAGTGCATAGCTTCGTCACCATCGACCTACCAATCAGAGCACAATCAGTACCAGTCATCTCCATTTCCAAGACCTAAAGAAACCTCATGAGATCATAGAATTTTGGCTCAGAGAGAGTGCTTCTTTACTATTTATCTGAGGATTCTTCATCTTTTTGTATAAGAGGGGAATACTCAAGAGGATTTCTTCTACATAAATCTTGTAAGTCAGGTGAAGACTTTGTTTCCATCTCTGTGAAATGAAATCTTGACCTATCATCAAGAGTCAAACCCTACCAGCTAAGAGCCCAAGGATCACTCCAGGAATGTATCGTGTATTTCCAATCACAAGAGCAATGAAGATCAAAGCCCATCGTAGCTGTCCCTCTTTGTATCGCCAGGTTGGAGCCTGATAGTTATGCTTACGAAACCACGCAAAACTCGCAACTCATGGCAAAAAAGCCTTAAAAAGCTGAATCTTTTGTCCGTTAGTGAGTGAGAGTTTCGTGCTTTCAAAAGGGATTTCATAGCCAATCAGTCCCATTCCTAGGATCTGGATACTGATCAATATTCCGCTCATCAAAATCAGCAATCCTTGTATTCGCTGGACTTCTCTTACCACCAATATGCCAGTCAATATCAGGATAACTATAAGTAGGGCAAGTGAGAAGTTTCCAACTTGGCACCATCAGCAGATGAAATTTTGCTCCTCTTGGGTATAGGTATGAGAGGAGAGTTGCTTTTCTACAAGCAATCAGAAAAACATCAGTCCAGAATAGGCCGCCACCATTACATTATTTTTGTAGTGGAGTTGTTCTTGCATCCTTGCTTGTAAAATAAAAGGTAAAAAGTCAGATTTTTAAGTATGTTAGTTTCTCTTTTTTACATCAGTTGTGATAAACTGTTTTTCATAAGGAGAAGCCAATACCTGAACTCAAACATGCTGATTCCCAACAAACATCAGCCCTTCTCACACTCAAACTGAGATCAGCCTCTGTTGTTCAGCCTCTGATAGTCACAAAAGTTGATTGAGTGAGGCAATGGAAGTAACTGATTGCTTGAGCAAGAGTTGCATTGATGAGTTTGAGACAATAGGTTTCCCGTATGGACTACGGATAAAATCCTCAATATCCTGTGAGATTGTCGTGATCCCTAGTCAGTATTTTCTTGCTCTTTTGATCAACCCAAAAAGGAAGTTCGCTGAAATATCATTCTGAAGCATAATCCAGGCTTCATCACAGACAAGAAGTCTTTGTTTCTTTACAGATCTGACCTTAGACCAGATAAAATTCAGAACATTGAACATCGCTGGTGTTTTGAGCGCTTCTTCTACATCTCTAATACTGAAAACTGTGATCGCATTATTGATATCAATATTAGTATAGTTATTAAACAGTTTTCCAAAAGTTCCAGTTACATATTTGCTGAGTTTAAGTGCAATTTGTTCTCAACCATGCATTCCATTGAGTACATTCATGAGGTCTTCCATCAATGGTGGCTGTTTCCCTGTATAATCATCCATCTCAAAGCTAAATCCCTTGAGTGCATAAGTGTTTTGGAGGGCTTTGTCTAGCAAGGCTTCTTCCTCAGGGCTCAACTTACCAATCAAAATCTGAATCAAACTTACGAGATTCATGATCTGACTTCTCAAAAGATCTCCCTTTCCATACTCAATATCCTCAATCAATGGCGGCATATCAAATGGATTCAAAAACTGTTGTGATGAAGTGGCGATATTTACATACGTTCCACCTACTTTTTCACATAATGCTTGATATTCGTTTTCTGGATCAATGACGATAATATCTACACCATTGAGCAAATATCTCAGGATCTCAAGCTTTACAGTAAACGATTTTCCGGCTCCGGATGTCGCCAAAATTACACTATTCATATTTGGAAGCTGAGAGTTGAATCTATCAAAAATCACTAACCCTCCAGTATGAGAGTTGATCCCATACATAATTCCTGTATTGGTAATCAAATCACTAGAAATAAAAGGAAAACTGGCTGCAAGTGAAGAGGTCACAGCACTTCTAACGATCCCTAAATTATCCTGACAAATCGGTAAATTTGCTCAGAATCCTTCATCCATTCTATGGATCGCATTTTTAACTCTGATCCCATATCCAGCGATTTTTTGTTCAAATTTTTTCCCAGTTTCTCTAAGCTTCTCCTCAGAAGTATCGTAGATTGTTGTATAATTTCAGAGCTCAAAATATCTTTCTTCCTTCGTGGTCAGCTTTTCTCTGATCATTTCTACATCACGATATTGCTGTTCTACCTCTTTATCAATGGTGATTCCTTTTTGCATGGCATCTGAAAGCTCTGCCTTGAGCTGCGTGGTTTTCTGCTTGAGCATAGATTGAATCGCACTATCGTCTTCTGGATAAATATAAAAACTCATGTCCCATTTGCAGTGAAGTCCCATAATGTCTCTGGTCCAGAGCATATCAATATAACTTGGATAATCCTGAGTATAGTAGGTCTTACCTAAGATCCCAGAAACATTGAACTGTTGCATAGAAAACTCCCAGTATGATGGAGCAATATGTGACTTGTAGTCTGATAGAAGTGAAGTATAGTGCGTATCAACTTCCTTAATATATTGCCTCAGCTCAGAAGTCAGTTTTTTATCAGAATATTCGCTATCTGGGAGCTGGAGCATTGCTCTTACCTGTTCTGCAAGGCTTGGATGTTGCTTGGCAGGAGAGTTTTCATCATCTCAAAGATTACTTGGAAGCTCTTTTTTCTCAGAGGTATTCTTAGGCGTAGGTGCAAGTCAGAGCTTTTCCAATAACCTATCAATCCACGACTTCTTTTTCTGCGGATTATCCTGCGAAGTAATTGGTGCTTGAATAGAAGGAGAAATCTGATTTCAGACTGAAAATTGGGTATTGGTCGGAGAAACTCCAGCAACGACAAAACCTCCTCAAGGAACCTGAGCTGTATAGTTGATGTCGTATACGATATTCTGAAGCTTTTCTAGCATCCTTTTGCCAAACTCTGAGATAAATAAATCCCTTTAAGTATACTCAGATTTTTTTATTTGTCAAAAAATCAGCAACAAAATCTTCTTAGTTTCTCTATTTACAGGGAGTAAATCTTTCTATTGAACTATCTCAGCTTAAAACGATATTGGATAAACAGCTGACAACCCCAGAAAAACATAAAAAATCAGCTTTCATCTCTGCTAAAAAATAAAGTATATTTTTATGTATAAAGTACTTGACATTGTCTTACTCTTCATTATATTATAGATGCTAGAAGAGATGAAAATACTCTCAAAAATTTAATTCTCAACTAATCAAACAGCAAGATGGGATTTTCTGTAAAGATGGACGATAAAAAGATTAAGGTAGATTTGGAATGAACAAATCTCAAGGATATCTTGATCTATTGTAAGCCAAAAGAGAGGCTTATCCTCATGAAAAAGTACGGACTTGATGGAAGTAAAGAGCTCGCTCTCCAAAAGATTGGTAAAGAATATTCTCTAACTAGAGAAAGAGTAAGGCAAATCGAAACGCAGGCTTTGATGAGATTTAGAAGGCTTATCATTGGAAATGAACTTTACACCAATGTTCTAGAGGAGTGCAAGAAAATTCTTGAGGTGCATGGGGGAATACTGGGTGAAGATGCGCTTATTGCAAAGGTAATCAATAAAAATCTGTTCAAATTCTCAAAATCAGAATTAAAACTGATTCTTGTATCAGATTTCGATATCACTTATCTCAAGAGAAATAAATATATTGATAAGGCGTTCTATGTAGAGCCACTCTACGAGGATCTTCTAACAAAGATCGTACTCTTTACCTTGGATCATTTCAAGCAGAGAGGAACAAGTCAGGACTTGTACGAATTTATTAGTCTCCTCAAGGAAGAATTCCTTGATGACTTCAGAGATATTAGTTTCCTTAGAAATGATCTCTTCTATATCAACTTCTTCCAAGTTGTGAGATCAATCACAGTTCTAGACTGAAAAATCTGACTGAGAGACTTCTCAGATATCAATCCGAAGACAATGAAGCTCAAGGTGCTTTATACTATGAGAAGACTCAATAAACCAATGCACTTTCAGGATCTGCCAAGCAAGATTCTTGAGTGGTTCCCTAATGAAAATATTAAACTCAATACCGTTCACAATGAATTGGTAAAAAATGGAGATATGTTTGTTAATCTTGGGCTTGGTATCTATGGGCTCAAGGAGTGGGGATATCAGTGAGGAAGTGTTAAAGAAATTATTACTAGAGTATTCAAAAAATTTGATAAGCCAATGAAAATCCAGGATCTTATCAAAGAAGTGCTCAAGGAAAAAATGATCAATCCAAATACTGTAGTTCTCAATCTTCAAAAGCATAAAAAACTCTTTAAGAGAGTAGATAAAGGACTTTATCAATACATCTGAGAGTGAAAGATAGAAAAAACCTGAATGTAATTCAGGTTTTTTGTTTATTCAAAGGTGAATTAACTTACATTTGGTTCGATCATATAGTTGGGCTCTAGCCTCTCAATAGGATGAATTGTGAGTTCATCTCGGCTCAAAAAATGCTGTGTATTATTGCCTTTGAGATGACATCAATCTGTTCTAAACTCATAGCTGAGTTGTGGTATTGTGGATTCAAAATATGTCTCATCATATACCTGATCCAGCGTAAGATCTGGATACTGAGATGATAATTGATCGATTTCAGATTTCTTAACTGTTAAAATGAGCTTTCATCATTCTAAATCCCAGAGCCAAACATTTAATCTTTGCCCAATATAGACTAATATCTTGCTTCCAATCCAGCCTTTCTGATAAAAAAGAGTATACAGTTCAAGTTTTGATAAAGAAAAAAAAGAAATCTGATTATTCTTGAGTGTTTTCAAAAGGTTGAGTGCCAAGGTTCATACCCTTAGATTTGTGAATCCTCAAGGTCAGTTCAGCACTAGACATTCTCAGATCGCTTGTTCGCGGTCAAGATTTACCAAGACCTCACCAAGTTCCCTATCTACTCAGCTTCTTTCTAGGAGAATCTTTTCACTTGTTAAGTGATAAATAGCAATATGATCTGAGGAAATATCAATACTAACTCTCATCTTTCAATATAAAAACACTAAAAGTCAGACTTTAACTTATTTTTTTGAAACTTACTCAAACATTCTTTGGAGATCTTCATCTCTAATCATCTGTGGCCCTCGCATTGGATCAAAAGTAACTTCAATCTTAACCTCATATTCAGGCACTACAAGCAAGACTGCATTCCTTGTGCTTTCAATAATATAGTCCGCCATAGGACATGCTGGCGTGGTAAAACTCATCAAGATATCAACTCTTTCCTCTTCCTCATCAACCTTGACTTCATAGATGAGACCAAGTGTATAGATATCCACAAGTGGAAAGTCTGGATCATAAACAGTCTGGAGTGCTTGCTCTATTTTCTCAAGAAGTACTGGATTATTCGTCATGTTGAGGTTTTTTCTGTCAGGTAAAAATAAATCGCTGCATCAAGACAAAAAGTCCTAAAAACAGAATTCAGATCGCTTTATTCCACAGCTCTCCTATGATCAAGAGGACATTGATCAAAGCATAGAGTCAAAAGAGAAATGAGCTTTTATATGCATCTTTCTGCATTTTTTCCTCAGGGATATTGAGTCCAAAGAGGACCTCTCATCCATAGAAAAGGAAGTATGAAATCCCCCATGCACATACAAAGATCCCAATGAGCAATAATGCTAAAGCAATCTCAGGGTCTTCCTTGATATTAAGTTGAGTAAGGGTGATAGCCAAAATCACTCCTCAAAAAATAATCTTAATACCAGAGGCAAGAGCATACATATTTACTGATCAGAGTTTCGGAATACGCATGAGCAGAGGAGTTAGGAGGGAAAATTAAAAGAATAGTATAAAGCTAACGATTAAAACTCAACATTTATAGTTTCTTTTTCGGCAGCTTGTTTTTGGTTTTCTAGGATAGTCTGAGTATCAAGTTCCGCTTGAGAAGGGAGATAAAATGGATTTGCTCAGGTTTCATAGATCTTATGATAGATAATCTCCCAAAGCCCTTGTCCAAAAATCATAATCGGAAACACAACCAAAGTCGACTGATATGCCAGCATATAACGAGCTGAAACATCAACACTCCCAAAAGTTCCTTTCCAAATAATCCCCAAAACTACAAGTGCAACAGCTAATCCCACTGTACATCCAGCTAGTGATGATGCAGCATAGTTAGGATTTACAGCAAATTCTATCTGACAAAACGAGATGAAAACAGCAATTGCAACATAGAGTGCAAAAAGTACCACATCAGCACCTGCCGTATCCTTCAAAATCACGAAAAGCCCCATCATAATAGCAAAAAGGATTCCGTTTGTGAGGAGGAGGAGTCCACTCACTTTTCACTGATGAATATATTTTTGTGAAAAGAAAACTCAGTATAAAAGCACTAAAATCTGACTTCCAAAAAAAGTAATCATAAACCCAAGAAAGAGGAGAATCAGCCATGCTAACGGATGTGCCTCAGCTGTCATCGCAACTCCAGTTGATACGGTATCAGTCTTTACCGCAACTCCAAAAGCCGACATTACAACAAGCAAAATAATGCTCATCATCGCTCCAACTACAACTCCAAGAAGCGTCTTTCCAAGCAAACTTCGTCCAGAAATATTTGACGGAGTGTTTATAATTTTATCAAGCTTGCTCCTTTCTTCTTGAGCGATATTCTGTGGACGAAAATTCATTTTCCCGCCATCAATTCATGGAATCTCAAATTGCATTCCTGGTGTAAGTTCATTCATCAAAACTAATAACTAGCGAATAAAACTGATTTTTTCTAGACTTTGGATAAAGGTTGACCTATTTCTTTTATTGGTGCTGGTATAGGAGATGAGGAGAATTTTCCCCTGCATATCAATAGCGTATTGTGCTGCATACAGTCCAAGTCCTCTAGGATCCGTGACAGAATAGGTTTTTAGAATAGTTGAATAACGAGAAGTTGGAGTCTGAATTCCAGATTTTTTTGTTGTTTCTTGGCTGATAGTATATCCGTAGAGTCTGAGCTGATTGAGTGATTGTTGCATATAGGAGACAAGCGGAACCTCAATACTAAACTGATCAATAATCATACTATCAAGAATTGCATTTTTATCCTGGTTGATTTCCTGATAGGTAGCACGCTGATCCAAGGTTTTGATCCTTCTCATTTCTGGAACCAACTCTGCCTCCCAGCTAAAATCTAGTGTTTTGATAGATAATTGATGGGTAGTAACTCCACATCAGATCAAAACCAGACTTATTACTGTGATGAGTGTTCATTTCAAAGTTTTCCACATCTTTTCTGCTCTTTTAGATAAAGATGAAGAGCATTGCTAGTGCAAGTCCAACGATAATCCCAATGAGAAATGATTTTTTTAAGATATTTTCCTTCACCTCACTCATCTGTGCATCAATACTTTTCCCAGCCCAAATCAATGAGATCAAATATCCTACCATACACCCACAAAATAATAAGTATCCTGGCATTAAAATCATTCCGATTGTCGTAAACAGATACTCTCCAAAGAATAGTTCTCACCTAATGAGAAATACTCCCATAATCAGCGTGGTAAAATAGAAAACTCGTCTTAATATTTGAAAGAGGATTGCCATCAGCACTTTCATCTAAATGAGTAAAACGCTCTTATCGTATCTTTTCTGATTAGAAAATCAAGCAAAAGTCTGTCTCCCTCTAAAAGGGAAAAAATAAAAAACAGACCTCATCAGGAGATCTGCTTTCAGACTTTTTGTCTTTTTTCTTATTCAATATCTACACTAGTCACTTTACCGTTTTTAACTGTTGCATTTACACGACCAGGTCTAAGGTCTGCAGTTAGTGCATTAGCTTTACCATCTTCTTCAGCAATACGGAAATCTACTCCATTTTCTTTTGCTTTAGCCTGAGCTTCTGCAACGCTAAGACCTACGTATCCAGCTCCCTGAGATGCTCTATAAAATTCCCATTCGTCTTTTTCTTCTCCGTTTGCGAGTTTACAAACTCCGTATTCAGATCAGTCTTCATCCTTTTTGATCTCGCTAGTTCCTCACTGTGCTACACAGTATTCGCTTGCTGGGTTTGCAATCTGAGTTTCTGTCTCAGTTCCTGTTTGAGTGTTAGTGTTTGCATTATCAAGACACTTAGGTTCTGCATAAGTCTCACAGAACATTTTCGTACAAGCAGGTTCTCCACCTAAAGCTCTTGTACAAGTGTTACATCCATCAGAAAAGCTCTGACAACTTTCTGGGATTAGTGTTTTCCAACTGTCTTCATTATACTGTGAAGATGTTGTTGTTCCAGAAGTTTGAGCTACATCTGGAGTGTTTTGTGTTGTAGGTCCACATCCTGCGAGAACGAGTGATGTTCCAACAGCAAATGCAACTACAGAAACGAGTTTTTTCATAATATTAGAAATAGAATATAAAAAACTGAATTGGTAATTGCGCTTCTCAATATTTTTGAGTGGGGAAAGTTATCTTAATAATAAAAATATTTTTCCAAAAATCAACCCCTAAAAGGATTTTTAATTTTCGCTAGTACTTAACTTGTATTTTGAGCTAGGGGAAACTAGTTTATAGTCCTGAAAATCATCTCATTCTCTCCAAAGACGACTAAGAGCTCTTTGAAAATATATCTCACATCACAAAAAATAAAAATGTCAGGATAAAAAAGAATGAAAATAAACCAGATTTTTCCTTTTTTATCCAAAAATAGCTATACTTAGAGATGATTTTTATCTTTATATAAAGAGAAAAAACTATGAATATTCAGAAATTTTTACTTGGAACTTTGATTGTCCTATGAGGAACTCCGCTTTTGCAAGGAGGAATTTTTGCGCAGGAGGAGCAATCCCTCTCGTGAGACGTTGCATTGCTCGGTTCAGAGCTCAGTCAGGATGCTGCATTCAAATCTGCGGTAGATGAAGTCACTTATTTGAGGCTAAGTCTTTTTGATTTTAGGCAGAGTCTCAAACAAATGGATGCCGCTGAGAGAGAAAAAAATCAGGGAAAACTTGATCAGCAATATAAAGAAGCCAGAGTTGAGATGATTAAAGTGATTCATGACTTGGATAATTCAAGTTTGAGAATTACTAAGCTGCTTCAGCGTCTGTATGAATACAAGTTAAAGCTAACAGAGCAGATTCAACAGCTCACTGAAACCAAAGGACACTTGGAAGTTTGAAAGCAATATCTCAATCAGCTTTTGTACATTGCCTACAAGATGCAGAGAGAAATTTATGATGAAAGTTGAGATCACATCGATGAGCTCAAGGTTTTTGCAAAGACTAGTCAAATTCCTCAGCTCTTGGCTGGAAATGATACGCTTCAAATCTTGCTTGTTCAGATCAATGAACTCCTCAAGCAAGCGACAGTAAAAGAAAAAGAAAAAACTGAACTTATTTCTTCTCTTGTAAAACTCAAAACTGATTCACAAAAAGCGCTACTTCACTATAGTTCTGAGATTCAAAAGCTTAAACAAAAAAAGGAATATCTCGCAAGATTTATGCAACTGTATAAAGAAAAAAAACTTGCGATTGCTCTTCTTACCTGAGCAGCTGCTGAAAGTAAGTGACTTCACGAGGCAATCAATGAAATGGTCTCTACAATAGTTTCAAAAAATATTGATCAGACAAAAGGAATCCCAGAAGCAATCAAAACCCTCAATGAAAAAACAGATTCCTCTGAAAATGAAAAATCTCCAGTAGCATGGCCGAGCTATCCTGTTCGTCAGATTTTGACTATTTTCAAGGATCCAAGTTTTGAGAAGGAAAATGGGTATAAAAATTTAGGTATTGAGTTGTCAGTTGAACAGTGAACGCCAGTATATGCGATGAGGGACGGTGTGGTATATCATACTGATACTGGCTCTGGAGCGATTAGCTGGTTAATGATTATGCATTCTGATGGGTATATTTCAACATATGCATATATGAGTTCTATTGCTGTGAAAAAGGGTGATATCGTTCGTAGAGGACAATTTATCGGAACTAGCGGAGGTGAACCTGGTACAGAAGGTGCTGGATTCCTCTCAAAGTCTGCAAATCTGACTTTCCAACTTTTCAAAGATGGGGTTGCAATAGATCCGCTAACGGTTCTTGATCTCAGTGTCGTTCAGGACAAAGAAAAAGTCTTGCCTGAGGAATATAGACTCAAATATTTTAATGATCACTACGTGAGGCCCATCAATGTAGAAAATCTGACCTTTATCAAAGGGGATACAGTAGATCAAAGGGCTCAGACTTTTTTGAATAATTATGCAGTAGGAGTGTATAAAGACCTCGCATTTTGGGATCAAGTAGTGGCAGGAACAAATATTGATAGAGATATGGTGATCTGTATTGGTTTTGCTGAATCAACATTGGGAAAATTCCTCGCAACAGACAACAATATCGGAAATGTGGGAAATAACGATAGAGGAGATCGTATTGCTTATGAGAACCCATATAATGGAGCAAGATTGATTCCTTTTACGCTTAATAACCAGTATCTTGGAAACTATCATACGATTAAACAGCTCTCAAGATATGGAAATAGTGATGGAAAAATTTATGCCTCTAGTCCAATCAATTGGCAGAGTAATGTGCAAAAATGTCTCTCAAAGATTAAAGCTTACTATGTGCCTGAGGATTTCCCATTTAGAACTGGAGTAAATCCTAATGCAAAAGCAAATGCCTGAGCTGAGCCTCTCAAGACTGAGAGAAATACGCTCATGAGTGGAGCTACTCAGACAAAGCTTGCTGGAATTCCTGTAGCAAGCAAAAAAATTACAACATGAAACCAATAATCAAATATGTCTAGTAGAAAACTCTGATCAAAAACTATAAAAATTTGACAAAATTGATGAAATGACTATAGTTTAAGCTAATGTTCAAAGAAATCTGATTTTTTAGTCTTTTTTTCCAAGACGATGAGCAATAAAACAAAAACAAATTTTATATCAGCATCTGTTAAAAAGGTACTTTCTCTCTCGCTTTTGGTGACTGGAGGCGTGGTAATGAGTAGTATGGCACTTGCACTCTTACTTCAAGACACTGCTAGCTCAAATAATGAGAAAGTTCAGGTATGAGGTATTCAAAGTAGAGTGCAATACTTAACCGGTATGACGCTCAGCTGAGCAAACGGCGATCGTATCAAGTTTGAATATAAAGAGAATACGAATGCCCTAAATTTTAATGGAGCAATGAATCTGCATGCGCTTGTAATTGGTAGTACAAACCAGGGAGCTACAGGATCAACAGTTATCGGAGGAAATAATAATGTTGTAAAATGAAACTGACAAAATGCGGCGATTATCGGAGGAAGTAATAATACGACGAATGATACCACAAGTTCAATAATTGCTGGAGCTACAGGAAGTACTATCACGAATGTACAGGACAGTGCGATCTTTTCTGCTGAGGGAACTATCATTGGCTCTGATAATACAACAGATACAATGTTTATTGTCTCAGGAAAGGGACATGTAGCGAGAGGAAGAAATACAAACTTTATCGCTGGATCAGAAAATATTAAAACTGATCAAAATGCTCAAAATAATGTGCTTATTGGAAAAAATATTCGCTCAAATCAGAGTAATATCTTTGTCTGGTCAAATGGAAATACAGAACTAACTCCTCAAAAGGGAAGCGCTTTTTACGTAAACTCAACTTCGGGTTTTGGTCTCAATACTAATAATCCACAGGCAGCCCTTGATATTGCAAATGGAGGATTAGCGTTCAATAAAGTCTATCAGCTTTCTGAAATTTCTGATGTAAATATTGCAGGTGTACATACCGTAGTTCAAAAAGATGGAAAGCAGGGAGTCTGTGGATATAACGGATCAACTTGGGTGCCGCTTACGCTGAATGCTGAGAGAGAAGGACTTTGTATAGCAAGTACGCAGTCTACACCTCCAAAACATGCAACGAGCACAATATCTGGTGCGGTGCAATTTTCAGGGCAACCAGTAATAACTAACGGAACAACACTACTTCATCAGGTATGGTCTGGTGGTATGAATAACAATCATGGAGGATGGCTTAATCATCCGTGGACCTATAAGCATACAGGACCTCTTGATAATGGAGACTATAGATGTGGTATAGGATTTCATATGGGAAATCCTACTCCAGATGGAATGAAAAATACTGACTGTAAAGCCTGTTCTCCTATCACAAATCAGCGAGATTGGAGAAGTAATGGTAAAAATGATGATTGTGACTTTAGCTGTAAAGCAGGGTTTAAAAAAGTAGGAAGAACCTGTACAGCATGTGAAGTTGGAACTTATACAACAGATGGTACGGTAGCAAACAGCTGTGCAAGCTGTACCAATAAGCCTGCTAATGCTCATTATACAACTAATGGAATACATGCTAATGCTTGTCAGTGGGCATGTGATGCGGGATATCATAATGTTGGATGAGCATGTAAAAAGGCAGTTTGGACTAGGATACTCAAGACTGGTAGTAAGAGATGCGATCCGAGAGATCCTGCAAACTGAGGTAAAAGAGGACAGAGATGAGCCGCAATTCAAGAGTATGAATATCAATGTAGGCTTCAGGAGAATTCTAATGTTGTAGCTGAGGGGAGCTGTACTGGTCTCAAACCAGCTGATGAAATTGTTGAAGTAACAGATGTGACTTGTTATCAGCCTAGCTGGACAGATCGAATTTGTGAAGCTCCAAATTGTGCAGCACAAGGAAGTTGTAATGGTAGTGAAGTCTCAGTGAAATGTGTGCAATTGCTAAAAAATGATTATGGATATCAATATGATAAAAGAGAAGCAACACAGATGAAAAAATGTACAAGAGCATGTATGAGCGCATCTTGTGGGACTGCAAATAATATTGCTGCTAAATATAAGCCGACAGCACTTTGTTCTCTAGGCTCAGCATCTGCCGTAGCAAATACGACAAGTCTCTGGGCGTGGACATGTATGGCACATGATGGGAATGCTTCTTGTCAAGCTCAGAAAATAGTTTTAGAGCAAGGACGTTGTGGTGCCTCTTATAACAATAGTTCTCATGACAGCTTATCTTCTACTAACGGAGCTCTCTGTAATTATGGAACAGTGGTTGATTTTACTACTGATACTTCAAAATATGTAGGTAGATGGAGTTGGAAGTGTAGGGGGGATGAATGACTACCAAGTAATGAGGTAAACTGTCTCGCTCATAAGCCAGCTCCAGAGGCATGAAGATGTAATAAACAAGAACTATTCAAATGTCTCTCGTGAGATGTTAAGAATAAAATCTCGATAGAGAATGGACAAAGATGGACCTGTGGATGAAGACATGGATGAAGTGATGATACTACTTGTTCATTCTGTAATCAAGGATTTAAATATAATGCTGTAGCAAAGAAGTGTGAAAATATCTGTAATGAAGATTCTACCTATAATGCTGCTACAAAGCAATGTGATCCAAAATGTGGAAGTGATTCTACCTACAATGCTGCTACAAAGCAATGTGATCCAAAATGTGGAAGTGATTCTACCTACAATG
>CAUSVV010000009.1:0-45125 GCA_963535415.1 uncultured bacterium
AAAAGAGAAGCATTCAGACTTCTCTTTTTCTATTAATACAAAACTGTCGTATCCCACGGTCTCCAGCCTGCATAGAGAAGCGGAGACTTTCCCTCTTGGATGACTTGATTGTCAAACAGGTTCGCTAAAAAAAGATATTTCTGCCTCAAAACCCAGCTTTCATTCGTCATTGTTTTAAAAAGCTGACGGTTATTGAGATAAAGATTGTGACATTCAGCAAAATCCTCAAAGGGATTTGTCATTCAGTACCTACTGCAAAAGTCTTTTTCTTCAGAAGTTTCTTTTCTAATACTCTCGCTATCCCAAGAAAGGCGATAGTACTCAAGTGAACTATCATCTACCGAAAATTTTACCTTCCCAAATTCAGTATAATTCTGATCTTTATACTTGCTGAGTCCTCTTAGTGCTCAGAGATCCACCACATGTCAAAATTCATGACTACTTACTCCCCAATATTCTTCAGGTGCTCCAAGAGAGGCAAGGTTAATTCTGATTCTTTCAGCTGTTGCTCCTCATCTTCTTTTCCCAGGTTCTCAGTTGATAATATAAGACTTTAGTGCAACGCTCACTGGTGTCCCTTTCATAAGATGTTTCTCTATAAATCAAATAATAGAGAGATATTCACTAGTGTATCTTATCTTATCATCAAAGTTTACTCCTCAAGTATAGATAACCTTCTTACAAAAAGTCTCTTGTCCATTGCATAAACGATCTAGAGGAGAAGAAATGAGTTCAATAGTCGGACTTGGATGTTCAGTGTTTTTTTCTTTTTGTTCTTCTTTTAGATAGTCAACTTGGATCATCGTAGTTGGAATATCGACTTTCTTTGCTGTTAAAATCAGCATTAAAAAAATAATTACGCTTGCTCAAAAGAGCTTTCGAAAATCGTATATTGTCAAATTAAGCCAGATTTTCTTTTCCATATCGCAAAATATCACTAAAAATAAGGTCTTGTTGTTTCCCCTTATTATTATATATGATTAGCTCGGAAATTGCAATTTTTTGAGCAAAAAGTTGAAGTAAAAAAGCATAGCCTCAGATAATGATCTTTGTACCTTGTTGTTTTGCTTTAAAGAGATTCTTTCAGCTACCACCAGTGATATTTTCAACAAGCAGGAGAAAATCCTGATCCATCCCCTTTTTTATCAATGCCTCAAAAAGCTCTTTAGATTCCTCTTTTTTCACTGACAAGATGAAAATTACTCCATTGGGAAAATGTATTTTGTCAAACGCCTCAATTGCTTTCAATACAGAGGCTGTTTTAGAGAGATGAAAAATCTGATTTCCTGACTTTCATTGCTCTTTATTTATTTTGGAATCTTCCCTCTCTGAGATCAAGCAAGGAAGTGTTGTATCAGTGTGTGAGAGGAAAAGTGCTTTTCTCTCTCTGAAAAGTTCTAAAAACTCATCCCAACTGCTAAACTTTACTTCTTCAGAATAAATAAAATAAAAAGCTGATCTATCATACATTTTCTTTTCTACTTGTAGATTGCCATCAAAGATTTTTATCATATGTTCAATCTGATTCCAAACACTTGAGAACTCTTGCTGAGTTATGATCTCTCTTAGTTGTGGTTCATAATCTGCAAATTTTTCTAATAGTTTATTTGTCTGGTAAAAGGCTACATTTCCCTTGATTGGTTCTAAGGTTAATTGTGTCGCTTCAGTATGAGTAAAAAATTTCTTGGTTTCTTGTCCTAAAATTCCAATAAAAACGGTAAAAAACTGCTTAAATTCTATCAATTGAGCGAGTCTTTTTTCTTCTATTTCTCCATAGCTAGTAATAAGACGATATTTATACTCGAGCATTTCTAAATAATTGAGAGTATAGTTCAAATCATAAGGACGAGAAAGGTAGAGATTGAAACTCTTGTATCGCCACTCACTATCAAAGAAAAAAATCTGATACTCTTCATATTTCTCTTGCTGTTCCAGAATCGAAAAAAGCCCAGCATGTGTTGCTAAAATAATTGGATAATCAACTTCCTGTCTTGTATCTTTGAGTGCAGTATAGATTTCATAGTCTTCTTTTGAGTTCAAATCAAGTACTCCAAGTCCCTGTTCAAGATGAGAAAAATATTTTAAGAGAAAACTGATTTCAGCTCCTGTAAAAGAGCCTTTATTTGCAAATTTTTTGAGTGCAGAACGACTGAGTGTTTGTTCTTCTTTAACAAATCAAAGATTCTTGATGCCTAAATCATTAAGGAGATTTTTTGCAATATCCAGTTTTGATTTATTTGAAAAAGCAAAGATACTGTGTTTGTGGCAAGCTAGGCTTGAAAGCAGGTCCTTGAACGGAATATCTCAAACTCCATATCTTTTGTAGTTATCATGCTTTTCAAGGTCGATGTTATAGGTTCCTGAAAGCATTTGTGTATGTGGTGGTGTGATCTTTTTTAGAGGAGGAAGATCGATTTCAGTTTGGCTTTTGCTCTCCTTGATATCAAAAATTTCCTTCAAAAAGCTCTCACTTTCTCATAAAAATACTCCCAACACAGGATAGGCAGAAATCAGAATCCTGATTCTATCTATTAAATACAAAAATAGACTCGAAGAGAGTTTTGCATCATAAAAAGCATCATGAAAATGCTCTTCTTCATCAATTTTAAGTTGAGCACTGAGCTTTTGATAGGATTGTTTTGATTTGAGCTGTTGGATGAGAACTTCCTGTGCATAGCTTGCAGGATAGTGAATCAAAGTCTGAGAGAGTTTGAAAGTATCAAGCGTTGTTTTCCGCTTTAGTCAGGGGAAGAATTTTTCTAGAAAGTGAAGATCAAAACTAATATTATGACCTACAATAATCGTATCTTCTCAAAAAAATCATTGAATTTCCTCTATAATTTCCTCAGGACGGGGAGCGGATTCTAGCTGTTGGATTGAAAGCTTGGTTATAAATCAGACAATACTTTTGAGTTCAGTTGCTTTTTTTACAGGACGTAAGAGGGATTGAAATCCTCACAAAACTTTCCCATTCAAATCAAACTCCATAATTCAAATCTGGATTGGCTCATCATTATGGAGATCTAAGCCTGTTGTTTCAAAATCTAGTGCAATATAGCGAAAATTCCTTTCTCCCATCTGTTCAAAAAAGCTAAATCAAAGACTAAATCTACAGATTCTTTGACTTTTTACAAGTTGATTTCTTGAATACAATATATCGTTTTTAGAAAATGGCAAGAAAAAGTCTTATGTTCTTTCTCCAAAAAATACAAAAATAAAAAAAACTGACTATACTTGATGATGAGTATTTTATATCTCTAGTATCTAGGGGATGTTTGCTAAAATCCTAAAACAACGATCATTTAAGAGTTTCAAAAAATTGCTGTTAAGATCAGTATTTGTATTTTTTTGACTATTTTTGATTTCTCCTAATGCAGGGAATGTTGCTAGTGCTACAAATAATAATGTTGCCAAAGAAGCGGAGCTCCAAGCTGAAAATTTAATTGAAATGAATACTTTGCTTGAGGTGCTTAGTAATATAGCTTATATTATTGTGCGACCGCTAGTATCGCTTGCTGGAATTGCAATGGATAATCAGATGGTCTATGGCTCTTTTATGTTTTTAGACGCACCGCTCCGAAAACTTCGAAATCTTGTTAAGAACCTAGCAAATTTTGCTTTAGGATTTTTGTTTCTTGCGTGAATATTGTGATATGTTCTTTCACCTTGAGGTTTGGGAAAAATTGGTGCATTTAAAAATACCTTTAATACTCCTGTTGATTTGATAAAAAAAACCTTGATAGCTGGTGTTTTGATACAGATGAGTTGGTTTATTATGATGGTTTTGGTCGATTTATCAACAATCCTGACTTATTCAGTCGGTGCATTACCTTCAAGTATAATTTCTCAGGTATGAAGCGGAGCATCTTCTAAGGTGCTGAGTACAAATATTGTCTTGAATATGGGTGATGCTCAGAAAATGGGATCTCAGGAGCAGAATAAAACAATTGTGACTTATTCTACACTGAATTGAGTTAATGGAACTATAAATATAGCACCTTGTCTCGTAGTAAAAAAGACAGACAAAGAATCTTATATTGTTGGAAGAGAATATGATTCCCTTACATGATCTGATGGGAAAGTGATTTTTATGAATGATGGATATTGTACCTATTATAGCAGTCTTTTTACATATATTCCTTACACAATACTTCCTAAGGATCAAACAAGTGGTAATAGTACATATAGGGATCAAATAGATCTAATAAAAAATAAGCTACCAGGCATGAACTCAAATGCTATAAAAAAGTTAAGAGAAGCTGGTATGGTTATACAACTCTGGTCAGCTACTCAAACAGGAGTAGTAGAACAAGATGTAGAAATATGAAGTCTGAATTTTGTTCCTCATGCTGATAGAAAACTTACTGCAAAAAAAGAAGAAAAGCGAACGCCAAAGGTTTGAGTAATTAGTAATAAACAAATGCTCGTTTGCTCTGATTCTACAAGTAAAAACTGTAGCTATCAGTATCAATTTCCTTATTCTGAATATGGAATGGATACTAAACAAATTATTGAAAAAGCCAAGTCTCGAACTGGACCATTTGTTACGCTGTATAGCAGTTTGATGGATTATTCTAGTTCGGTTGATTTTACGAATCATGGACTCGGTCAGAAGTTTCTAATGCTTGCTTTAAATGTTTGATTGGCTATTCTGCTTGTTTTGCCACTGGCAGCATTAGTAGTTGTCCTGCTATGGAGAGTAATTGTACTCTGGGTCGCTATAGCAATATCTCCATTTTTAGTGCTAAAAGAACTATTTAAAGGGATGTTTGGGGATATAGGGGGGAAGATGGATTTTTTAGATGTTGGAGAAATTATAAAACTTCTTTTTGCTCCAGTACTGGTTGCTTTTGCTGTTGGTATTTCACTGATTTTTTTATCAGCGATAAAAGAATCTCTTCCTGCAAGCTGAATTGTTGAGCAAGCAAAGGAGCAACAGTATAGATATGCATTTAAAGAGGCGACGTGAATGGAGCTCTCTCCTGCATGATCAGGTTGACAAGAATTAAGTCTTTTATGAATGATAAAGATTAAGGCAGATGTAGCATTGATTAATTTTTCATGGCTTATTCTTATGATTTTTGGGATGGCACTTACTTGGTTTCTTCTCTTTTGGGCAGTAAAGTCAACTAATATTGGAGCGAAGGTTGGAGAAGGATTGCAAAAAATTTGAGAGTGAATTTTGGCAACTGCGCCAATTATTCCTACATCAAGTGGAGGAATCTGATTCGGATCGCTAATAAACAAGCCATGAGAGATTATTGGTAATTATAAAAATGCTTTAGATGTAAAAAGGACTAGTCAACTTAAGGGATTCTTGGATCCAAATTCTGAAGATTGAATCAGAAATGCAGCAGAAAATTATGCGAATGGTAATTCAACTGAATTTAACTATCTTTCCGATGGTCTGGACGGTAATATAAAAGAACTCGAGATATATCATAGTGCGGTAGATAGTAATTTAAAAAAGAGTCCGGCAAATTCTCCGGAAGCGGCAAAAGCGAATGCTCAATTGTGAGCGATTAGATCTAAATATATAGATTTAATACATTCGCAAGAAACGCTCCAAGAAAAACTCTGAATCTTTGGTAGCGGTACGACATTAAAGCTCTGAATAGATAAGGGTACTATCCAGACACAGTACCTTGGTCTTTTTGCAGAGGCGAAGACTCTTCAGGATAAACTGGGTGTTCTAGGAAGTGATGCTGTCTGAAAACTTTGAATAGAGAAAGAGGTTGTCCAACAGCAGTATAATTGATTATTTAATAGTGTGAATACTATTAAGGAGAAGATTGATATTTTGAATAGTGATGCAACATTATCAGCAGCAATAAATAAGGAGGATATAAAAACATTCTATACTGCTTTGATGAAGGAAGCGAAGATTACGGTGGATGAGTCCTTAGCAATACTTAATAGTGAGAATGTGAAAAAAATCTGATTGAACAATCAAGATCTGTATAAGTTACTACCTAAACAAGTTAGTTCAAAAATTGAAGAGGAGAAAGATGGAGGGGTGTCTACAGGTAAATACAAGAAAAAGTAAACATCATAGTTTAATTAGTCGTAGAAATTATTTTTATAAATCATGGGGGGCTATTAAAATGAAAAAAAACCAGATAAGAGCTAGAAGATGGAAAATATGGAGTGGAATCATTCTGTGAATTCTGGTTTTTTCTGTCCCTTTTGTTTTTGCTGATGGAAATCAAGCTTACGTTTGTAGTACCTGAACGATGAAGTTCGTTAATGAATTTTATGAAATACTCGATAAGATTTCTCGAATTTGGATCATTATAGCAAAACTGGCCTGAAAATTGATGACAAATGGAATGATTTACTGAGAAGCTTTTCAGCTTGATAGCTATCTTTGGAAGATCTGGCAAATGGTAAGGAATATGGTTAATTTTGCGATAGGTTTTTACTTTTTGTATCATATCCTTCGCTTTATTCTCTCTCCATCTAAAGATTCAACTCCGCAAAAAATCATAAAACAATCTTTGATTGGAGGGGTTTTAGTGCAGATGAGTTGGTTTATTGTGATGGTCTTAGTTGATTTGTCAACAATTCTAATTGCTACAGTTTCCTCTCTACCTCAGCAGATAGTTGCTCAGAGTCAAGATCTTCAGGTAACTATAAAGGTTGTTTCGGATAGTGGTTTATTGTGAGAAAGAAAAGACTCTATTCTGGTTTGTGATCTTTGAGAAAATAACTTTCGAAAAAACTGTAAGAAAGTGCCCAGAGATTTAGAATCTAAGCCTGAACTGAGTGATGAAAAACTCTTTGATATGATATGACCAAAGTCAGATGATTTAAGTGGACCACTAATGTGGTTAGGTTTCTCTGTATTTCGTATTCAGGATAGTCTTCAGAAAGATAATGTAGAATATAAGTGAGTATCCTGTGTTGATAAAATATTTAAGGAGTTTTCTCAATTTCTTGTTTGGGGAGCTGGAGTTACGTTATTTACGCTTTCTCTACTAGTATTGATAATTACATTAGTAGTTAGAGTAGCATATTTGCGGATAGTAGTTGCGTTAAGTCCTTTAGTTGTCTTTCTACGGTCTTTTAAGGATTTTGACGGTTTTAAAGGTATGGCAAGATCTTTAGATATTCTAAAACCTGAAAAGATACTGAAGATTATCTTTCATCCAGTCTATTATTGTTTACTTATTGGTTTGATGTTTATTGTTGTTTTGATACTACAATCATTTTTAAAAGTTCAGAACTCATCAAATTTTTCAAGTGGAGATATCGGTAATGGATTACGTATTGAAACGACGATGATAGATCAAGCAAATCAAAGATATGATTCTAATATGAAGGTTGATGATTTGATTTCCTTGGATCTTAAAGATGCAAAGATTACTTTTCAAGATATTCTCTTGATGATAATTTCTTTGGCATTAATGCGAATGCTAGTAAAAGCTGCGCTTACACGAAAAACTTGAATTGGTAAATTGGATAATCTTAATGATTCTATCGCTAAAGTAGCTCAATCAACGCTTGAATCAACTCCAATTATTCCAACAAGAACAGGAAGCTTGGCAATATGAGACATTTATTCGGCGGATTCAAATAGTAGTGCCTTATTTAATCAGTTGGAACAGAAATATGGAGGTCGTTTAGAAGAAAAGAGACAACAGCAGAATCAAAATCTAGAGTCTCTCTTAGGAATAAAGCAGGAAAAATACTGATTAGATGACATACATCGTAGATCTCTCAAGCAAATATCTGACGGAAGAACATTAAAAGACTTAAGAGATAAGATTGTTGAAATCAGAAAAAATGTACATCTTTGATTTCATGATGTTGCAGATGAATACCTTTATCCTATGCTTGGAAGGATATCGGATGCCAACATTAAAGAGGCACTTAACATAAATGTTGCGTGGTCTGGAAAAGATGCTAAGGCAATCAAAGAAAGTCTTCAAGGAGAATCTGGAAGGGCTAGATTTAAGGCGCTTTATGAATATATTATGGATGAGTCAATAGATACTACCTTTGATCAGTATAATAGGATGCCAGATTCAGAAAAGAGACTTCCATTAAAATCTTAAATAGGATGAAAATTAAAGTAATCAAAAAATTAAAAGAGGATTTTACATCCTCTTTTCCTTAAAATTAAAAAAATAAATAAAAAATCTGACATAAAGACCTGGAAAACAAAAAATAACTTTTTTTGTTCCTCTGTTTTTTTAATTATAAATTGAGAAAAGTCAGACTTTTTTCTTTTTCTAAAAATAAGTTTCAGAGCCAATGCTACAAATAAAACAACCATTTTTTCAAAAAAGTGATAAAATAAATAAAAAATCTCTTGATTTTGTATTTTATTTTCGTATACCTTGTCACTGTCATCATAGACAGACGAGGGTGCGGATATGATGTAGTTGGTGTAGCATAGCAGACTTCAGCTCTGTTTGTACGGGTTCGAGTCCCGTTATCCGCTATTACACTACATGGGTTTCGTATCATAGGTGTTCAAGGGTATCTATTTATTAGCTACAAAAAGTGGAGATAAATGATCGGTCGTATCTTGTTATGAATACTGCTTTGCTGAGTTTGAGGACTTTTCTGTTATTATTCTTATGATATAGTAAAGTTCTTTGGTAGAAATGCTTGGGCAGAGCTTCATTTGTGAGGGACGAGAAATCTAATACTACTACTTGGGTTTGTAATTATGATACTTTGAGTATTAACAATGTTCGGTGTCTTTGTGTGAAGTCCTACAGAACAGATTGATCAAATTCAATGATTCTGAGGATAAAAAATGTTTTGGGCTCTTAGCTCAGTTGGCTAGAGCGCCTGCTTTGCACGCAGGAGGTCATGGGTTCGACTCCCATAGAGTCCAAATTTAAGTTCTTTGGTCTAAAGGTCTTGTAGAGAGGGGAGATGGCAGAGCGGTCAATTGCATCAGACTGTAAATCTGACGCCTCACGGCTACGTAGGTTCAAATCCTACTCTCCCCAGGCTAATTTGACGATGGAGGATATGTCCCCGTAGTTCAATGGATAGAACAACAGCCTTCTAAGCTGTGGATCTAGGTTCGATCCCTAGCGGGGATAGGTTGTATTTTTTTATGCTCTCGTGGTCTAGTGGTTTAGGACGCCACCCTCTCACGGTGGAAATCGAGGGTTCGAGTCCCTCCGGGAGCGAGTGTTTATTATTATTGTCTTGTGTATGGAGCAAAAAAGCTTTAAGCCAGCAACAACGAATTCGAAATTTTGAGGACAGAAAAAAGAGTTTTCTGGACAAAATAAATCAGAAAAAAATATGGCTGGGAATTTTAAGGCGAAAATGATCTTTATAAATGATCAGATTAAGGCTCCTAATATTATGATAATAGATGATGATAAAAATAATCTCTGAACTTTCCCAAGAAGGGTTGCCTTAGAGATGGCGGCTGAAAAATGACTTGATCTAGTTCAGCTCGTATATGATCCAGAGAAGATGCTCTCAACAGTGAGGCTTACTGATTATGGAAAGTATATGTATCAAAAAGGTAAAGAAGATAAGGAGAGGAGGAAGGCTCAGAAGTGAAAAGATACAAAAGAGCTTAAAATTAGCTATGCAATTGGGGGTAATGATCTTCAATTAAAAATAAAGAAAGCACAGGAAATTCTTCAGTGATGAGATAATGTGAAGTTCTCAATTAGGCTAAAGTGAAGAGAGAGAATGTATGAAGATAAAGCGGTGCAAAAGTTAAAGATTATCCAAGAGGCTTTGCAAAGTTATGGAAAGTCTCAATATGATACACCAAAAAAAGAGGCTAATGGATATAGTATTATTTTATTTAGTAAATAGTGTCACAACAGATGGCAAATAAGATGAAGTCTCATTCAGGAGCGGCAAAGAGATTTAAGATTACAAAATCTAGGAAAGTAGTTGCTTGTAAGTCTTGTAATAATCATCTCTTAACTAATAAGGGAAAGACAAATAAGAAGTTCGCTTATGGAAAAGAGATTCTTGGTGCAACAGCAAAGATGCTAAAAAATTTACTTCCTTATAAATAGTTGATAAAATGGTAAGAGTTACTAATGGTCTTGGAAGACAAAGAAGACATAAAAAATTTATCAATCAAGCTAAAGGGTTTAGACTTGGAAGAAAAAATCTCTATAAGCAGGTAAGATTGGCTCTTGTAAAACAAGGTCAGCATGCTTATGTAAGTAGAAGACTTAAGAAGAGAGATTTTAGAAAACTTTGGATCGAAAGGCTTTCAGCTGTGATTAGAGAAAAGGGAAATAGGTATTCAGTATTTGTTAATCTTATGAATACAAAGGATATAAAGTTGGATAGAAAGGTTCTTTCTAATATTGCAGTCGCTTTCCCATCAGTATTTGATAAAATTTATGATGAAGTTGTAAAATAAAAAAAGAAAATCTGACTTTGTGTCAGGTTCTTCTTTGGGCCGAGGTGGTGGAATTGGTAGACACGAAGGACTTAAAATCCTTTGGGACTTATAATCCCGTGCCGGTTCGATTCCGGTCCTCGGCAACTTAATGTTTTTAATTGTTATTTGCTATTGTTATGTGATTTACCGTTCGAAGAACAGGAGATTTGAATACAAACGAAAGGATTATTTCTTTCTACAAAAAGGAACTTTGGTCTTCTCATATTTTGGATAAAGCAAAAAAGCAAGTGCATTATGGTACTAAATGGTATAGAAAGTTTGTAAGCTATGATTTCCCATCTTCTAGAAGATATAAGAGAATGAGAGCAATCGTTTCTAATGCTTATAGAAAGACAAAGAGAAAGTATAATACTTTGGCACAACTTGGAAAGATTGTGTAAAATTTATTTTGATATTTTGTATAAGAATGTATGCAGTTGTAGAACTACAAGGACATCAATATATTGTCTCAGAATGAGCAGAAATTATTGTGGATAATCTTGGGGTAAATCAATCAGAAAAGTTTGTGGCAAATAAAGTTTTGGCTATCTTTGATGAAGCAGGTAATGATGTAAAGGTTGGGAAGCCTGTAGTAGATGGTGCTAGTGTTGAATTTGAAGTTGGAGTTACTCAAAAGGGAGAAAAAGTAAGCGTGCTTAAGTTTAAGAGAAAAACAAGATACGCAAGATTGAAAGGATTTAGACCACTTCAAACAACTTTAGTTGCTAAAAAGATTTCTTGCTAATGGCTAAGGCTGGAGTCTTAGAGCGAGATGGAGAGATTTTAGAAGTCCTTCCTGCTGGAAAATATACTGTAAAATTGAAAGATACAGATATGGTTATTAATTGTTATAAAGCAGGTAAGATGAAGCAATCTCATATCTCAGTGATTGAATGAGATCATGTAAAGGTCGAAGTGAACCAATATGATATGAAACAAGGAAGGATAGTGTATAGATATAATGTCGTGACAAATAGTCCGCAGCATTAGTGTGCTTATTTACATAATATGTTTAATTACGATGAAAGTTGTAAATTCTCTTAAAAAGAGATGTATGTATTGCCAAATTGTAAAAAGAAAGGGTAGATTGTATGTGACTTGTAAGAGAAACCCTAGACATAAAGCTAGGCAAGGATAGTTTTTATTTATTGTATTTTTTGAACGATGTTTAGATTGATGGGGCATGTCCTTCCAGAGGAGAAATCTATTTGGATTGCGCTAACAAATATTTACGGAATTGGTAGAGAAAGATCTAAGAAAATTCTGGCTGCACTCAGTATTGAGATTATGAAAAAGGTAAAAGATATCTCAGAAGAAGAACAAAAGATGATCTCTGATGAGTTGAAAAAATATGTATTGGAAAATGATCTTAAAAGGGAAGTAGCTGCTGCGATCAAAAGATTGAAGGAAATTAAATGCTACAGAGGAATGAGACATAATCTTGGTTTGCCAGTAAGAGGACAACTTACAAGAAAGAATGCAAGAACTGCAAAAAAACTTCTTGGAAGATCAAAGGTGAGACCAGTATTGAAGAAGTAATTTTATATAGTTTTTTCTATAGCAAATGGCTGTTACAAAGGCAAAAAAGAAGGATATTAAAGTAGTTAGTGGAGTGCTCCATGTACATACTACTTCAAATAATACTTTGATTACATTGATTGATCAGGAAGGAAATAAGATTCTCGGTGGAGGTACTGGAAAGGTTGGATACAAAGGTTCAAAGAAAAGTACTCCTTATGCTGCTGAAGTATTGACAAAGCAGATCCTAAAAGATGGACAAGGATATGGATTGAAGGAAATCGGTATCGTGTTCAAGGGAATCGGTATGGCTAGAGAGGGAGTTTTTAAGGCAATCAATGAAGTTGGAGTGATTGATATTGCATATATCAAAGAACAAACTGGAATCCAATTCGGAGGATGTAAAGGAGAAAGACCAAAGAGAAATTAGTCTTTTTGATTAAAAAAAGGAAATCAGATTTTTCAAATTTATTTATCTATTTTCATAGTGAATTATGAGATATACTTGAGCAAAATTTAGACTCTGTAGAAGAGAACAGTTGAATCTCTTTGGTCCACAAAAGTACAATCTTAAAAAGAGAAAGGATTTGCCAGGACAACATGGAGCTTCTATGCAGAGAAATTCTGAATATGGGAAATTGCTAAGAAATAAACAAGTAGTAAAGAGAAGCTATCTTCTATCAGAAAAACAGTTTTCAACTATTGTAAAGAAGACTGCCGCTAAGTATGCAAAGAATAACAAGATGAGTCACGACTTTGCATTGTTTCAATTCTTGGAAAGGAGACTTGATGTAATCGTTCTTAGATCTGGACTTGCAAACACAATTATGCAAGCAAGACAAATGGTTACTCATGGACATTTCCAACTAAATGGAAAGAAGCATAATATCCCTTCAACTTTTGTAGAAGTTGGTGATAAGATCTCTGTAAAAGAGAAGTTGAAGAACTCACCACTTTATGCTAATGCATCTAAGGCTGCTCCAGCAAAGGTACCTTCTTGGTTAAAGGTTGATAAAAATGCTTATGCAATTGAAGTACTTGCAATGCCTCAGAAAGGAGAAATTGAACCATTAGGAGATCTACTAAAGGTTATCGAATTCTACGCGAGAGCTTAGTAAGAGGGTAAAAAATCAACAAAAACTTTATATCATATTTCTACTTCTATGTTGAATATACAACACTTTATTGGAGTTCCTAAGATTAGCTTCAGTCAGTTGGATGATGGGGCTACAAGGTTTGAATTGAAATATGTCCCAAGATGATTTTGACACACTCTTTGAAATGCATTGAGAAGAATTATCCTTGCTTACAACCTTTGAGGAGCTGTAACAGGGGTGAAGATTAAAGGGGTGCCACACGAATATGATGTTATTACAGGAGTAAAGGAAAATGTAATCAGTATTCTATTGAATTTCAAGAAGCTTCGCTTCAAAATTGATGAAAATGCTGAATCACTTCAACGAATTGCTCAGAGATTTAAGGGGATCGGAAGATATACAGCAAGTGATCTTAAGTTCCCATCAGGAGTACAACTTCTTAATGGAGATGAATTCCTATTTGAAATAACTGATAGTTCTACAGAGATCAATTTGGAACTAAGAGTTGAAAAAGGATATGGATACTATAGTCTAGAATACCTTAGACAAAGAGATAAAAAAGAAAAAGATACTGAAGAAGTTGGACTTCTTCTTGTTGATAACGACTTTTCTCTTGTTGACTATGTAAGATATGATGTAGAGGAGGTTATTGAAGACTTTAGCGGAAGTACAAAGGATGCGCTTAATATTGAAATTAAGGTAAAATATGACAATATCTCTCCAAAGGAAATTATTATGTTCGCTGGAGAAGTACTAACAAGCTATGCAAAACTCTTCGTATTTGATAATGTATATATTGACAAATCAGTACTTGTAGAGTATGATGATCTTTCTGAAGCTGAAGAAGCTTTGCCAGAAGAATCAGGATCAGTAAAGACAATGCCAATTGATGCGCTTCCATTGAGTGAAAGAACAAGGAACGCATTGATCAAAAATAATATTCTCTATGTTGAGGATTTGGAAAAGAAAAAGAAATCTGAATTATTAGTAATGAAATGAGTTGGAAGAAAAGCTATTGATGAGATTACTTCTTCACTCGCAAATATCGGTAAAGTATTAATCGGATAGCTAAAGTAGGGAATTTATCATTTATTATCTATGTTAAGATGAGACACAAGCATAACAGGCTCTTAGAGGTAAATACAGGAGCTAAAAGTAAATCAGTATTTATGAGAATGCAACTTTCTAGTCTTTTGAGAGCTGGAAAATTGACAACAACTCCAAAGAGAGCAAAAGTATTGAAAGCCTATGCTGATCATTTTTTCTCAACTTTGCTTACTATTTATGCAAAAAATGATGAGAAAACTGCTCAGAGAGAAGCTATTAGATATGTGAAAGCTACAGTATATGGAGAGGCAGAAGGTAAGAAGGTAATTGATACTTTCGTTCCAAAATACAAAGAAGAAGGAAGAAAGTCTGGATTCACTTCTGAATATAGACTTGGATATAGAGTTGGAGATGCTTCACCAAAAATTATGTTGAAATTAGCATAATACTGAGTGTGAATAATTTATTTTAGTTATCGTATTGAGATACAATGGAGTTTACTAAAAAGGATTTGAATAAAACCATCTGGATTAAGCAAACAGACCAAGAAAAAAATAGAAGATGGTATCGTGTAGATGCTACAGGAAAGACTTTGGGAAGATTGGCTGTAGATATTGCTAAAAAATTGATGGGAAAAGATAGAGCATATTATTCAGATTTCCGAGATGCAGGAAGTTTTGTTATCGTTGAAAATGTTGAAAAAATTGCTGTAACTGGAAAGAAGTTAACAGATAAGGTATACTATTCATACAGTGGATACAAGGGAAATTTGAAAAGTATTACTCTTGGAGAATTGCTTAAGAAGAATCCTGGGAAAGCCTTATGGTATGCAGTAAGAGGTATGCTTCCAAAAAATAAGCTTAGAGATCCTAGAATTAAGAGAATGAAGCTTATTAAGGGAACTACTACAAAATACGATAATTTTAAACCTATTAACTTGTATAAATAATGGCAAATAGAGAGTATAATTATGCAGTTGGAAGAAGAAAGGAAACTACTGCAACTGTAAAGTTGTATGCTAAGGGAGCATGAAATTATCTTTTGAAAACAGCTTCTGGAAAGGAATATACGCTTGCTGATTATTTTGGAGGAAATCAATATCTCCTTCAGATCGCTACTTCTCCATTTTCTACACTTGGAGTAGATGTATTGAAGAAGTTTGATGCAGAGATCAAAGTTGTAGGAGGAGGAGTTGCTGGACAGGCTGATGCTATTAGACTTGCATTTGCAAGAGCATTGGTAGAATGGAATTCTGACCTTAGAGTATCTCTAAAACCTCACGGATTGCTTAAGAGAGATCCAAGAGTGAAAGAAAGAAAGAAGCCTGGTTTGAAGAAAGCGAGAAAAGCTCCAACTTGGTCAAAGAGATAATTATTTTTTCATATATAAAGCCCGAAATAAACGGGCTTTTTTTAGGTGTGCTCTTTGCTGAGAACTATTTTTATCTGCCCAATTAAATCTATATGCAAAAAGATATCGTCTTATTTTGAATCCAAGGTTCTTGAAAATGAACACAAGCAAGTAATATCCTTAAAGCATTTGAACATTATAAATACCTAGAGCCAGGAAATATTTTTAGAGCACTCAACTCTAATACTAATCTAATTTCTGAATACGTAAAAGATTCTATCAAAAAAGGAAAGATGGTGAGTGATAGTCTGGTTTTTGATCTTTTTAAACTTTGTTCGCATCTCCTTGAGCCACAGGAAGCTTTCTTGATTGACTGATTCCCTAGAAATGCTCAGCAGTTAGAATTCTTCTTGAGCTATCAAGAGAGACATCAGAGAGATTTTGTGGCTGTGTATTTTGATCTTTCCAGAGACTTAGCTGTTGAGAGGATTCAGATCAGAGCTAAGGAACAAAATCGTGAAGACGACCTCAATATGGAAACGGTAAATAAAAGGTTAGACCTTTTTGAGCAGGAGACACTTCCAGTGATTCAAAAGCTAAATAGTCTCAATAAACTCATTACTGTTAATGCGAACCAATCTATTGAAGAAGTGTTCGCTGAATTGGTAGAGAAACTCGGCTTCTTACCAGAATGAAAATAAGAAAGAAACGTATTTGTCTTTCTAAATGGATAAAATATAAATAAAAAAGAGAAGTCTGAATGCTTCTCTTTTTTATGATTTACTTTGAATTATCTGTAAAGGCAAACTCATAGTCTGCAGTACTTCCGTCAGTCTCTGTGGTAACATAGATAAAGTAAGGATGATTAAAGTCAACATGCTTTGCGAACTTCTCATACTCTAGCGGATTTATAGAAAAGCTTTCTCCCTGCTTAAATCTAAACTCTTCAACTGCCTCTTTGTAATTATCATTATCATCAATCTTATATGCCAGCTGGATCTTAATCTTAATATCTCATCTAGTAACTCTTCCTTTTAAGATAAAGTTCTTGAAGTATTGGGGTCGCATAACAAAGGGATACCTCAATCTTGTACTCTGAAGTTCTATTTTCCCACGGACAGTCATTGGAAGAATAGTCTCTGACTGTTGGTTTACTGCATAATCTTCAGAGCCAGCAAAATAACTCGTCTCCATATACATAAATGTAGGGAACGGGAGAATCTTTCTCACTGGATATGCAGGCTTCTCTTGAAAATAAAAGAATTCTTCCTGCTGAGGAATATCAAACTTATAATAGCCATCAGCATCTTTTTTGAAGGTTCCATCATCAAAGCCATCCCAGTATCGTCTCTGCCTCTCCTCTAGGAAAGAAGAAATTTGAGAAAACGTATAGCCCTGACCTTGTGAGCTTCATCAAGGAAGCAAGTTCCCTTTCTGAGAGAGAAGCAATCAAATTCCTATACAAGCACACGAGAGGAGAAAGATTAAAAGTGATTGTTGTCGTTTCATAGTATATAAATAATAAATAAAGACCTGAATAGAAAATACCATAGCTCAATAGAAATACTATCTTACTATGGTATTAAAATCAATTACATTTCAGAGAATTAATAATTAAATCTCGCTGTAATAACAAGGTAGATCGGCTTTGTTGAAGGATTTTTAATGCGAATCCACTGAAAATCTGGCTCTAGCCAGCCACCCTCCATCTGAGGACCACTACTATTGGTATGTCCAGTGTACCCATTGTAAATCACTTTTGTTGGAATATCTCCATCATCATCCCAAGCGTTATAATTTCTCTTTCTATCAAAACAGAAATAGGCATTCCTTGCCTGAGATATCTGTGGATCAAACTTCACAAAGATTTCATAGCTACTAAATCTCTTACGATAACTATCTGTAAGCTTGATACAATAAGCGGTTTTTGGTGGAATATCAAAGCGCACTTTATCCAGAGGTTGTGCATGACTTCCAAGCATACTATTTGTATCATACTTGAGACCATCATACCAAGATAACGGCTTGATTGAAGCATCGAAAGCTTGTGCATCAACAGATCCATCTGCCTGCTCACCTAGAGGTTTTTCCGATACTACAGGAGTATCATCATTGTCTTTATTGCAGGAGCTTAATGCTACAACCGCAAACATCATAACTAATAATCCGAAGATTACTTTTTTAATTTTTGCCATCTTTTATTTATTTTTTGTTGGCTTGATATCTGAACGGAGATACCACGAATCATTTTACAAGGTAGATGAGACCGTCCTCCCATCTTCTTTTAGAGTCAGAAAGGCAAGCTCTCTGTGAGTGACGAAGCTACTCTAAAAACTTAGCTTCGGAGGAGGACTATCTAGCAATAAATACTCTTCCTCTTTTTGTTAATCAATCATATTTTTTATATCACTCCTCACATATACTTATATATACCAAGAAGTCAAACTAATTTCAAAACTTCAGCTTGACTTATTTTAGATTTCCTATCTCATTTCTCATCATCACTTTTCTAAAATCAGCTCCTAAGCCTTCTCTCAGTCCCTTCTCTCATTTCCCTCAATTTCTCCTTGCAAAGTTCTCAGAGATTCCTAGACTGAAATTATCTTTATTCTTTAATCAAAATACAAGATGACGGTAAAGTATAACATCGTAGAGAGAAAAAATCCTCTTAAACCTACTGAAAAAGCAAAATTCTATGCTATCGCAAATTCAGATGGAGAAGTCAGCTTTAAGACTCTTGCAAAGGAAATCGCAGCTGCTGGCTCTACAGTATCTGATAGTGATATGCTTGCTGTGCTTAATGATCTAACCAAGATCCTAACAAAGCATCTTGCTGAGGGAAAGATCGTGAGGCTCGGAGATTTCTGAAGCTTCCAAATTGTAATCAATAGTAATGGAGTAGATAGTGCTAATAAAGTAAATGCATCTCAGATCAAGGGAAATAAAATTCAATTTCGTCCTGGAGTGGATCTTAAGGAGATGCTTGCAACCGTTAAATACGAAAAGGTAAGTAAATAATTCCCCTCCATCCTACCAAAAAAAGAGAAGCTTAGCTTCTCTTTTTTGAATGCTCAGAGAGGAGAAAGAGAGCAAACCTCTATACCTCCTCAAAAATGACCGCTCATTTTCTAAAAACTACTGCTCAATTTTTAAAATTGACCGCTCATTTCTTCTAAAATGACTGCTTGTTTTTGGAAAAACAACCGCTTGTTTTTTAAAATTGACTGCTCATTTTTCTCTATCTCAGAGCAGAGTAGCTAGAGAATCAACCAAGAATGCTCAAAAGCTTACGAAAAGACTGATTTCCATCGTTTCTTCATCTTAAACATTTCCCTAATATCAAAGACTGCGACGTCCCACTGAGGAAAGGCTTGCATGCATCTTTCTAATGAAAGCTCAATCTTACGAGACGTATCAATAGGATTGACAAAGATTACCCTTTTCTCACCAGTCTTGCTATCTACAAAACATCTCTCTAGTGAATAAGCATGGAGCGAGGTAAAATGTTTCCCAGCTTTAGTGATACTAAACCTCCTAAAGGTTCAATCCTGATTCCATACAACATTCCTATAATTCGGGTTAAAATGAACGTTATCTCAGGGATTCGCCAGGCTAATATTAATAAATCAAAAACGATGAAACCTGAACAAAAGCTCCTGAATCTCCTTATCTTCAGTAGAAAATGATAGGCAAGCTCCTTCGCCCATCAGTGAACGCAGAAACAGATGTGAGAATCCTCATTCATTGATCTTGCTCAGCATTTCACTAGTGATAGCAAAGGTCCCCGTTTTATTAAAGCTTTTCCATGCCTGCTTACTAAGTTCTGGATCTTCAAAGTCTCTATTCAGTATCATATTCTTCATCGCAGCAATCTCTAAGATTCTGAATCCCAATGCACTATCGCTATTGATATTTGCGAAGAGATCCCCTTCTTCCTTATCCTTAATCTCATAGTCCTGATCGAGTTCCTCAGTCGAGACGGGGATCCAAGTTCTATGCCTCTCATCTCAGCAAAAAGGAAGTCTGACTTCTCGCCCTTGCTCAGTGATTTTCATTGAAGTCTTGATCAATACTTCAAAGGGATTAGACTTCTTCAGCATTTCAATACCACTATACCCATAGCAAAATCAGAGTTCTTGCTGTCTGATCTCAGCTTTATTATACTTTCACAATGTCGGAAGCGTTGGAATCTCCATTTCTTTCCCAGGATATTCTCCTTCCTCTCATTTGATTACTTCGTGTAGCTTTCCCTGCTCTCCTCAAGGGAGTTCTTGCTTGATCGTTTCAGGCTGCCTGAGAGTAGAGGGTAGTTCTTGAAATTCCTCCTCCAGTTCCTCAACTGAATCATCTAGCATATCCTCCCAATACTCGTCTCCTCCTTCCATAAAAAGAAGGGTATAATGCTGATCAGAGAGTGTTTGGTAGTTCTTGAGATAAGCGGCTTTTCTTAGATGATAGTTTCCGATTTCTTGGAGGTCTGCACTCTTGAGTAGGCAAAGTGCAATAGGAAGTATTCAGATAGTAAGTTTATCTTTTAGTTCCTTTGGAAGCTGTGCTAGGAGTTTGAGATCTTGCCTCCTAACTTTTTTTACCGTATTTGAGAGTGGAGTTCCCCATTTCTCACTCTCATCACCTCGAAATTTATCAAGTCTTGGCTTGAGTCTAAGGAGTTTTTTAAGTTCGCGTTTACTAGTTTCACAAACACTAAAGAGATTACTATTCTTAATAGGGATTCCTAATTTCCTCAAAAGTGGAAGCATTTCCCTGAGCTTTGGAATATCTTCCAGATAGAGTCCAGAGAGAACATCGAGATCATAAACCTGATCTCAGAGTGTGATACCTATCTTTTCCAGCCCCCTTTTTATGATCATCAGACGTTCAAGTTCCGCATGAGAAAGTGCAAGGATCTCTTGAAAGTTTTCAGCCGTGATTTGTATTCCTATCTCTTCTAGATAAGGACGAAATCCCATCACTTTCTTGATATTCTCAAGAGATACATACTGCAGATAGGTATTTTTGGGAGAATAAAAGTTCAGGTGAAGTCTCTTGAGATAGGTCATTTTTAGTGATTGTTCCTTATCAGGGGGGAGAGGATTACGAGCATTCCTTCTAGCCTTAGCTACCGAGGAGAGCGTACCAAAACATTGCTCGGAGACTCTACGACAAATATGCTCAGAAGGATTAGACTCTGAGATTTGAGCTTCATTTGAGTTGATGAGTACTTTCTCTTCCTCCTCGAGCATCCTTTTCTTCTCGATATTCTCCATCAATCAAGCAAAGATAAAAAAATAAATTAACATACTATAACCAAAAGACTAAAGAAGTCAATACTATAGAAGACGAAAATCTGATCTTTCTCTCGCTCATCATCACTTGAAAACTTAGGAGAAAATCATACACTTTAATTCAGATTTTTATTATTTTTGTGTATGTTTATGAGCCTCGCAAACAAGTATCGTCCTCAGACCTTTGATGAGATGATCGGACAAGAGCATATTAGTGATATTCTCAAAGCTCAGATGATTGCTAGAGATAAGATCCATCATAATTATCTCCTTTTTTGACCGAGAGGAACTGGGAAGACTACTTCAGCTAGACTGATCGCAAAGGGACTTAACTGTCTTAATCTTCAAAATGGAAATCCTTGCAATGAATGTAGTAATTGTCAACTTATCAATGCGGGAACGAGTCTCGATTATACTGAGATCGATGCCGCTTCTCATACAGGAGTGGACAATATTAGAGAGGAAATTATAGACAAAGCACTCTATCCACCGACAACGCTCCAAAAGAAGATCTATGTAATCGATGAGGTTCATATGCTGAGTAAGGGGGCATTTAATGCTCTCCTAAAGACAATCGAGGAGCCAAAAAGTAATGTCTGCTTTATTTTCGCGACGACTGAAATCCATAAAGTCCCAGACACGATTATCTCTCGTTGTCAGGTTTTTAACTATAGAAAGGTCCCAACCCAGGCAATGACCTTGCATTTAGAAAAGATTTGCAAGGCTGAGGGGCTTGGGTATACGCTTCCAGCATTAGAGACAATCGCAAATATCTCCGAATGATGTGTGAGAGATGCTGTGAAATATATAGATCAAGTGAGTATTCTCTGAGAGATTACTGAGGGGAATATTACAAAATTTCTTGGAGTAGCTGGAGAAAATACCATAAAAACGCTACTAGAAACTATCAAAAAAGGAGATAGAAATCAGATTTTTGAGTTTTTGGATACTATTGCTCAAAGTGGAGTTGATCTCTGACAATTTACTAAACAGACTATTTGATATATTGATCAGCATCTTTTGGAAGATACAGACTTTTATCTGAGAATTTGTTCAACTTTTTGAGAGATTCTAGGCAATTTGAGACGATATCCTTACCCAATTATTGCATATAAAATCTCACTGAATAACTATCTTAATCCAGAAAAACAGCTTACTAGTAGCTCAGCTCCGCAAGCTTCTCAGCCATCAGTTTCTACCCCAGTTGCTGCAAGTGTAGCTCAAACCACAGCTCCTCAGCAGCAGAAACCTGAATCTTCACCAGTAAATTCAGAGTCAAAGAGTGAAGTAGTAGCCTCGCCTCTTTGACCTGTTCAATCTGAAGTTGTAAAGGAAGAGGTCCCACAAACTCAGCAAGCATCAACACAAAGTCCAAAGGCTGAACCCCAGCCAGTTACTGCATCAAGTCAAATGCAATCTTGAACTAATGATTTGAAATCACTTTGGCAGTCTGTTGTCGCCCAAATTCCAAAGCCAACCGCTCAGGCGAACCTCAAAGATCAAGCGATCATTGAGGCTATTAGTGAAAATACTGTTGAGATCATTGTTATTACCAAAATCGCAGAGATGCTCCTTAAAAATGAAGAGATCAAAAAGCTTGTAGAGTCACTTTTGACAACGAGTCTCTGAAAATCTGTGCAGCTTCAGGTCGTATATGAGGCAAAAGAGAGTTATTTTGCTAGAAAAATGGGACTATAAAACAAGATTTTACTCTTCATTAAATATAAATGCTTAAAAAACTTTCTCTCCTCTTGCTGTGAGGAATATATTTGTTGGGAGGTGTGCTTTTGGCTGATGAATATCATTATTTCTATGGAGAAGGTTGTAGTTACTGTGCCAAGACGCAGAGATATTTTGAAGCAAATCATATAGAAGATGCCTATAAAATCACTAAATATGAGATACGAAATCACCCAGAAAACCTCCAAATCCTTAAAGACAAGCTCGCTCAAATCAACCTTCCAATCACAGAAACAAAAATTCCCTTGATGCTTGTTGAAAAAGAAGATAAAATTCAGACTTCATTGATTGGTCCTACAGAAATCATAAATTATTTTGAAAAGGGAGAGAGAGTATGAGAAGCTACAAATCAAACTTGAACTCATCCTAGTTTGGGAGATAAGGATAAAAATATTGAACAATCTCCCTGGAAGTTTATAGGAATCCTGATCCCAACCGCGCTTGGTGATAGTATCAATCCTTGTGCATTTGCAGTTATGTTGCTCCTCCTCTCTACAATCTTAAGTAAGTCAAAAAGCAGAAAGAGAACGATTTTCTCTGGAGTCTTATTTTCACTAGCAATATTTCTTTCCTATTTTTTGATGGGAATCTGAGTATTCAAGCTTTTAGCCACCTCTACAGCGGAAACCTCAGTTTTCAAGTGGATTATCGGTGTGATCTGAATTTTGATCTGATTGGCGAATATTAAAGACTACTTCTGGTATGGAAAGGTTTTTCTAATGGAAGTCCCTCGTCAATGGAGACCAGCCATGATGAAACTCATCCAGTGAGTATTGTCTCCTATTGGTGCATTTGGAATTGGTATTTTAGTCAGTTTATTCCTCCTTCCTTGCTCTTCCGGTCCATATATTGTGATTCTTGGACTCCTTTCTGCTCAAAGTAATGAACTCAATCTATTAGGTATGGGCTACCTAGCGCTGTATAATTTCATCTTTATTCTCCCAATGCTCGGAATAACCTTCCTGGTATGAACTGGAAAATCTAGCGTGGAGAAGCTTGCAAAGTTGAAAAATAAAAATACAAAGCTGATTCATTTGGGAGTTGGAATACTAATGCTTATTCTTGGTATCTATATTATTTCTAGTATCTATTTTTAAATAAACAAGAAACCTGAACTTAGATTCAGGTTTTTATTTTTTTAAGAGATGCCTTTGAAAACTATTCAAATTGTTTTAACTTTTCACACACTTCCCTAAAAGTACATTTTTCGCATTTACTCAAGGTTGTCGTACGCCTAAAGTAGCTTGATGGGAAAAGCACATTATCACTGATAAAAAAGGTCGTTTGAAAATCAGTATCTTCCTTAATTTTTTCAACGATAGCATCAATATCTGCTTGCTTTACCCTACCTCAAAAACTCTGCATACTTGGCAGATAGATTTCATATGCTTCAATAGTGATATTTCAGAGTTCTGAGCTGTCATTGAGTTTAAGGAGGAGCTTGAGCGCATATACTTTGAGCTGATCAGTAAGATCTTCAGGAGTCCTAGTCTCATCGCTGATTCTCCCTGACTTTCGATCAAGAATAAGATACTTATTATCTTGAAATACAACTCAAAAGTCTGGAGCAGCCATGATATTGACATGGCGAAGAGCATCAATACGCTCGGTCTGAACTCTCATCGCGTTAAAGTCTGGATTTCTTGGCTCCTCAATATAAATTGCATCATGAGGAGTTGCTAGAATATTTAGAATCCTTTCATGTCGTGCAGATCAGATGAAGGCATCCAAATTCTCTCAAACTCTTTGAATTGTCGGTTCAAGAAGATCATCAATATCTTGTCCATAATAATGTTCACTGAGCCCTTCTTCTTGAGCAAAGGAAAAATCCTGATAGTTTCTTTCTTTTGAGAGTTCAAACTGTTGTCTCATTTCCTGAGCAATGTTTTCCTTGAGCTGCATAAGTGTTTCTGCAGAAAGGGGACCTCTTTTGAGCTGATGAAGGTAGTCTGAGATGAGAAAATGTGTCTTTTCTCCCATTCGCATATCGATAGACTTAAGCTTTTTGAGGGTAAGTGTAGTCTTTCGAAGAGGGATATTGAGCGGTTTTAATGCAAAAGTGTAGTAGTTTAAAAAATACTTTTTCTGACAATATTCCAGGAGTGTGGTCCTAGAGTTTGACCAGCTAAGATTTTGAGTACTCGGTTTTCGCTTCATCTTCATTAGCAAAACGAGATAAAAAATCAGATTTCTTTCCCTCAGTGTAAGCCTTTAAATCTTAAATGCAAGGAGAAATAAAATTTGCGATCTTGTTATTATGTAAATATATGGAAGTCAAGAGAGAAATCAGTGAGATTATTTCAGCTTTTTTGCTTTTTTTCAAAAAAAAATTATACTCAGAAAATGTAAATTATTTACTCAAAAAAATGCTCAATGGCAAAGAAAACAAAAAAACTGACATTATCCGAGAAAATCAAACAATTAGCTGAAATCCCATTTTCTATTAAATGGGTATCTATCTCACTTTTCCTATTTACAATGGGGTGGGGACTAGGAGCTGATACCTTTTTTTCCATTTATGTTAAAAGTATCATTGGTAGCGGACTCAATCTAACTCTGATTTGAACGCTCCTTCCAATAATCAAGCTCTTAACAGTTATTCCTATCGGAATTCTCAACGACAAAGGAATGTCAAAGTATCTTTTGCTCTATGGAAAGATTTGGTATGCAATTTCAGGGGCATTCTATTTTTGGGCAGGATTTGAGCAGTCAACTTTTTTTCTTATTTGTGCGGTGATTCTCAATGGTATTGGAAGCTCAACAATGTATACGACCTACCGTACCTTGTATTGAAAAAAAACTCAAACAAATAATCGTAGTAAGATACTTGGAGTCTACTTTTCAAGTATTAATATGGCCTATGTGATTGGAGCGTTGATTAGTGCATTTTTGGTCAAGTATTTAGATTTGCCCTATATGTATCTGTTCGTAGTGATCTTCGCGATTCTATCAATATTACAGGACTCAAAAATTCAGGATTTTGTTCGCCGTAAGTTTAGCAAAACGTGGTGAAAATATCTAAAAAAACAAAATACTGATCTTCCCTTTGAGTATGAAATTGATGAAGAATATCAAAATATGGAAGATATCCTCAGAAAAAAGAATATGCTTTTACTCTATTTTAGGGAGATTTTCTCACTTTCTCCTTGGAAAAAAATGTTTGAAGCAATGAAGAGTTACGATGGGCATATGTATGTCGCACTTTCCTCTCAGGCGCTTGTAAATTTTATGAATTATGTTGGATTCCTCTTTATCCCACTTGTTGCTATGCAGAATAATCTCTCCCTCTCCGAGATTGCGATTCTGTTTGCAGTGATGAGGTTGCCATACTTAGTCAATATCTTGATTGGAAATATTTGAGATAAATATAGTAAAAAAATCCTGATTACGATACTTGTTTTATTCTCAGCTGGGTTATTCTTTTGGCTTGGAAGTACAAGTAGTTTTATAGCTATTGTCGTTGCTAGTTTTGGACTTTCATTAGCGATAGCAATGCTACAGCCAATCACCTCAGCACTCATCCTAGGATATGCGAAGCCAAAAGACAAAGGGCTCATCGCTGGAATGCAAGAATTCTCTAGTAAAATTGGGGAGATTATCGGTTCACTTGGAATTGGACTTCTTACGGCTCTGGTTGGTATGAATGTGGCATTTCAATTTCTCTGATGTGCCTTAGCCGTGCTAGGAGGATATCTCTTACTCAAAAAACTCTTTCAATCAAAGGAAAAAAAAGCTGAAGATCATCAGTGAAAAGATATTGAGGTGCCGATCTTTGCCCCTCAGATCATTAAGGAATAATCCCCCCAAAAGCTGACTTAGAAAAACAGGTCAGCTTTCTTTTTTATTTGAAAACTTCTCGAGAAAAGATATAGTAAAGAGCGAATTTACCCCCTGCAAATACAAAAATGCTCTTTTGATTGATCGTTGCATGCGGTCTCTGACTGATTTTCGGCTCATTTGGGTCAGTAATACTTTCTAGACGAGGAGACGCAACTACTCGAAAACAGGCTAGTTCTATTCTCTGGGGAAGGTCCGAATGTCCAACCTGCAAGCATCGTCTGTATCCTTATGATCTGATTCCGCTTTTGAGCTTTCTTTTTCAGTGAGGAAAGTGCCGTTATTGCCATAGAAAAATCTCCCGGCTCTATCCAATACTAGAACTAGGCTCAGCTATGATTTTTTGACTACTTTACTGGTATTTATGGGCACAAGGACTTTGAATACTGATTTTTTGGACAGTAAATGCTTGGATCCTCTGGCTTCTGTTGGTATATGATGTATTGTGGTACGAGGTGCATATTCCTTTGGTTCTTGTGGGAATGGGAAGCTTCTGAGTTGGCTTGCTTGCTGGCCTCTTTCCTATGAAAATACTTTGGTGAGGTCTGGTTTTCCTTTTGTTCTTTTTATTGCTTTATGGTGCAGCAAGGCGAGTTGTTAAAGTAAAATACTGAGTAAAAGAGGAAGGACTCGGTTTTTGAGATGTAATCATTTCTCCATACTTGGGAGGACTGCTCTATGCTGGACTTAGTCATCAACTCTCAACTCTTGATCAAGTACTCGCATTCCTCTTTTTCCTTACCCTTAGCTGAGGAATCTGACTCGTTTGGTACTTTATTCAGACAAAACTCTATCAGAAAAAAGCGAGCTTCCTTTCACAAAAGATGGCAGATCAGGCAGTTCCTTTTTTGCCAGCGATGATTTTATGAGTAGCAGTGATTCTGATCTTTCAGGAGAAATTTTTTAGCCTATTCTGATTTTAAATGAAACCTGAACAAAACAACAAAATCAGATTTATTATTTTTTTAGCACTTGCAAGTGTGCTCTATTTTGTATTTTTTTACGAACTTTTCTTGGCAAAAAGAGCACTTGTCGCTGGACTGCTTTTTTGTATTTTTTTTATCGTATTGCCATTTCTTGCAATTGACCTTAGAAAAGTAAAAAAAATCTGGATCTATTGAATAATTTTTGTGATAGGAATAGTTTTATCGATGCTCTTGCCCCAAAATAATTGGCAAACCGTAATCGCATTGTGGATTTCTTTACTCGGAACAGCTTGGATCCTAAGATATCTATGAGAGTACTTTTCTGAAGTGAGAAAAGTAGCTCGATTCCAGTATTTCTCTCGTACAGGATATTGGTTTACAATGATTATGACAATCATGTTTGGTTTTGCGCTCCTCGGAATGAATAGTAGCTTTCCTTTTAGCTGTGATCAGATATGAAATCGAAGTGATAAAATTATTCAGACTTCGACAAATCCTCTTTCCCTGTGATCTTCTCAGCAAGGTGACGCTCAAAAATTACCTCTTCCAAAAAAAGAAGAGAAGTCTGAATTTGAGACGGAGCTTTCTAAACTCTGGTGAAACCTAAAAACAAATGTTCGATGAGGATTTGTAGATACACAAAAAACGATTAACTTCAAGGTATGCTCTGTGGTTTTAGAGCAACTTACGAAACTCTACCAGAACCCAGTGTTTCAGATTGCAGCAATTTTTGCGATATATTTGCTATTGTACTGAGTTGTCAGGCTGCTTGTTTGGGTGATTACAATTCTAGGATATTGCTGCTTTCTCATCCTCAAGCGATGTAAAGTTTATAAAAAAAAGAAAATACTGGTTGAAGTCGATGAAATAGACTAAAAGAGAAAACTTGCTTTTACATTGCTTTTTGTGAGCGATTCGCTACACTAAAGGTCAGATTTTTTACCTTTTGCACTATTGATAATGAAGATTGGTATTGTTGGGCTGCCTAATGTTGGAAAGTCTACACTCTTTAATGCTTTGACGAAGTCTTATTCTGCTCCTGCTGAAAATTTCCCGTTTTGTACCATCGAGCCTAATGTTGGGATCGTAGATGTAAAGGATCCTAGAATGGATGCACTTTCTGAGATGTCAAAGACACAAAAAATTGTCTATGCACATACTGAATTTGTTGATATTGCTGGGCTTGTTAAGGGAGCGAGCAAAGGAGAGGGACTTGGAAATAAGTTTCTTTCACATATTAGAGAGGTGGATGCAATTGTTCAGGTGCTGAGACATTTTAATGATTCAGATATCGTGCATGTAGAGTGAGGAGTTGATCCACTCAGAGATAGAGAAATTATCAATACTGAACTTATCTTTGCTGATCTTGAACAGATTGAGAAAAATCTACCCAATCTTCAGAAAAAAGCCAGAATTACTCAAAATAAAGATGAAAAGAGAACTGTGGAGATTCTAGAAGCGATTCAAAAGGTGCTTATGGAAGGGAATCTTGCAAATACTATAAAATCTGAATTTTCCCCTGAGGATTTAAAACTCATCAAATCTTATAACTTCTTGACGCTAAAGCCGTTTATCTATGCTTTGAATATTGCACAGGAGGATTTAGCTAATGCTGAAGCCCTTAAAAAAGAATTTGAGCAAAAGCTCAATGCTCCAGTAGCTATTGTCTGTGTAAAACTTGAATCTGAAATGATGGAGTTTTTTCCAGAAGAGAGGGCAGAGTTTTTGACTGAACTCTTAGAACTTCATGGAGACAATCCAATCCCTACCTTGGATGATTTGATTGGACTTGCCTTTAGACAGCTTGGATTGATGTATTATTTTACAACGGGAGAGAAGGAGACAAGAGCATGGACAATCCCTGTAGATTCTACAGCTCCGCAGGCGGCTTGAGCGATTCATTCAGATTTTGAAAAATGATTTATTAAAGCTGAAGTTGTTAGTACTGATAAACTTTTGGAAGCTGGAAGTTGGGCAAAAGCCAAAGAGAAATGACTGATTCGTCTGGAGGGGAAAGAATATATCGTACAGGATGGAGATGTAATTATTTTCAAGTTTAATGTATAGAATATAAATTAGTAGAGAAAGTGTCTTTTCACAAGGCACTTTTTCTTGTTTTTTAGCTAAGTTTTCGTATGCTCAGAATCGAAGTCTTTATCTTGATTTTTAGATAGATGAGAGAACTATATTGCTGAAAAATCAAAAAAATCTGAATTTTCTGTCTCTTTATCCTCCTGTGAGGAATGGCTCTTTTTCTCCTGCTTAACTGTCTATACAAATATCCACTTCCAACCCTTAATAATCAAGTTTTGAAAGACACCAATGGACAGCTCATCAGTGGAATCAAAATACAAGGGTACGAAACATCTGATCAGATCCCTGAAAATCTCAAGCAATCAGTTGTTGGCGTAGAGGATCGTAGGTATTATTGGCACTTAGGAATCGATCCAATTGCAGTACTCAGAGCGATTAAATTTAACCTTCAATGACATGGAAGAAGGCAATGAGCATCTACTATTCCTCAGCAATTAGTAAAAATTACTCGAAAAAGCTACCATAGAACCTGGAGTACAAAGATCAAAGAAATGCTAATCGCCTTTAACCTTTCTCTTCATCATTCAAAAGATGAGATCCTCCTTGCCTATTTGAATAATGTGGAGTTTTTAAATGGAATCCATGGATATAGAGCTGCTTGTCTCAACTATTTTCAAAAAGAATGTTCTGCACTTTTCCCATCAGAGTTGAGTTTTTTGATTGCGGCCGCACAAACTGGGAAAAATCCGCTCAATGCCTCAGGATTCAAAAAGATTAAAACCAGAGCAAAAGTGCTTTGTCCACTGATAGCCGAGGAAGTATCGTGTAAAAATCGAGATGAACTTCCTCCAGTTTCAGACAAGGAACTTCATGCTCCCGTTCCTACACAGGCTCAGCATTTCGATGCCTATTATCAGAAAAGTCATTCAAATCAGCTTTCTTCATTTGATCTAAATCTATATCAAAAAGTAGGACAGAGTATCGCTCAGAGCGAAGAATATAGATTACAAGTCTGAATGTGAGACTGCTGTGTCCTAGTCTTGAATGAGCAAGGAGAAGTTCAAACGATGAATACCTGTAGGGCATTTGATGATAAGAAAAGCTGAGAGGTGAACTGATGTCTCAGTAAGAGACAGACTGGATCCGCAATTAAGCCGTTTTTGTATATTTTTGCACTGAAAAAGCTCGGACTGACCTGAGGAAGTATGATAGTTGATGAGCCGGTTTCCTATTACTTGGATGAGGAGCAGATCTATAGCCCAAAAAACTTTTCACTTTCGTACTATGGAGAAGTCAGTTTAGCAACTGCTCTAGGAAGTAGCTTAAATATCCCAGCTGTAAAGCTCCTCCATGACGCAGGAGTTGAGGAGTTTATTGCATTTATCAATAGACTAAGACAAGAAATCGCAAATACTGAGCCAGATGTTGTTCTCCAAGAGAGTCAGACTTTTAATGCTCACAATCTCGGACTCTCAGTTGGGCTTGGGACCTATGAGCTTTCTCCTCTGGAGTTTGCGAGTCTGTGGAAAGTTTTTTTGACTTCTTGAGCTCTAGCTGATGAATATCAATTGACAATTGCTGAGGTGGCAGATATTTTAAGCAAAAATCAGTATAGAACAATCAGTTTCTGACTGGATAATTATCTCAATATGCCATGATGGAGCGTGAAATCTGGAACCTCTAGACACTTTATTGACGGTTGGACCTGCTGAGTACATACAGCAAAAAAGAAAATCCTCTGTGTCTGGGCAGGAAACTATGATGCCTCTCCAATGAAAAAGAGCTGAAGTCTCACTGCAGGATATCTCTGGAATCTCGTAGCAAATCAGCTTTAGAATCTTTTCAAAAAATAAAAAAACCTGAATTAAACTTCAGGTTTCTTTTTTATTTATTCTCTTGTCAAAGAGTGAGCTTACCATCTACAAAATATTTTTTTACAAGGTTTGGATTGATCTTTTGTACATAGTTGATTGGATTGAGCAAAAAGGCATTCAACTCATCTCTATGCTGATCATCAAGATTGAGTTCCATCTTTTGGATAATGATCGGTTTTCTTGCAGCTCAGAAATCAAGAGAAATCGGAGCTAAACGGTTAGTCACTACATCATATCCTCCAATAAAGTTGATACCCTCAACTTCAAAGTAAATCTTTACACTTCCTCAGCTAACTTCTACTTTTTTTGGAGCTTTTGAGAAGTATTTCATAAACTTGTCATTAACCAGAAGTTGCTCTTTCATTCCGAAACCAGAAATCTCATCCTTTGGCTCGTAATTCACAATGACAGGGATCATAGGAGCAAGAGTATCTTTAGTAATTTTTCAGATATCTAGATTTTGAAGGACTTTGGTTTCTAAAATTTTATCTGATATTTCTACTCAAATCAGGCTTCCTTTTTGGAGTAGGAAGGTATAAATAGTTCCAGAAGCTTGCTCTGTTTGACCTTTTTCGATTTGTATTTTAGTATCAGAACAGAGGAGTAATCCCGTTGGATATTTTTGCTTAAGCTCGGCACAAAGATCAAGTTTTAATGTCGAACTCTGATCTGCAATCGCAAGATTATCGCTAATGAGCTGAAGCATCTTTACGAAGACATAGTGATCTCTTTCTAGTAGAGCATTTACAAATGATTCCAATGCTTTATTTCCAGAGATTGAGACCTTTTCGACATAGAGTTTTACTCCATCAAATTTGATCACAGCTTCTAATCTCACATCGGTATCTCTATCAAGTCCCTTTACTACTAAACTTTCAGTTTCCTCGTGATTGACAAGTGAGGTGAGTCTAAATTGACCTGGAAGGTTAGCTCTAAAGAGCTCTTCTAGGTTTTGAGAGTTAGATTTTTCTAGAGTTCAGAGTGTACTTGTTGTATCAATGTTAAGATTGCTTTGTTTTGAAAGTCCAATAAAGTTCAGTGTTTTATTTCCATTATGAATAGAGAAGAGCCTTGTTGTTAAAGTATTTCTCGTTTCTTTATCTATTTTTGACTTCTCATCCTTCAAGTAGGGATCTACAATATTAATATTATACCAGTAGCTAAAATCTCTCGCGAATTGATTGATCAATTGACTACTTCTGTTCGCCTCTCTGAGCAAAAGATCAGAGAGAAAAGAGAGATAAGACTGAAGTAAACTATTGGCATCTTCTGAAGCCAAAAGCGCTTTATAGAGGAGTTGCTGCATCACAAAGAGTTTGTATTCATTCAGTAGCTTAGATGAAGAAACTTTTGCGTCTACATATCCCAAAGCAAGGGACTCTTTAATAGTTAGAAAGTCTCTGAGCTCGGTATAGGTAGCATATTCCTCACTTCCACAGTCGCTAAAGATTTCTCAAAAACGGTTGTCATTTTTCCCTCCATATTGGAGATATTGAAGAATTCCGCTACAAAATCTTTTTTGATTGTTGGAATTATATTTTAGCTTTTCATAGATAGTAAAGAACTCATTAGGGATTGGTTGAGTATTAACGGTAAAGGTATCGTTCATAGCATTATTCCCTCCAACTCAAGCTAAATCATAAACATAAAAACTCTTGAGAAACTGATTGACATAGTGTTGGCAGACAAAACTTCCTGCTGAAATAGTATCCAAGCATGAAAGTCCAAAAAAATGCTTTATGCCTCACTGAACTGGAAGTCCTGCATAGGGTTTCGAATTCAGTGTAGTTTTTTGGAGAGGAGTTACAAAGATATCTAAAAAGTAACTATTAATTAGATTTTTATCATAGGTGGAATTGAGAATAGGTTCTGCGTAGGTATTCCATTTTGCTTGATCAATAATAACGGTTCTTGGTAAGATAAGCCCACTAAAATTGATCAAATTGTCTTGTGAGCTAAATCCTCCAGTAAGAGATTGAACAGGACCTCAAAGCATTTGTACATGAAATCATGAAAAACTATTAATTACAGAGCGCTGATCCATATAGCTAGTTCTCATCTGATTTTCTATCCTTGTTGTATCACCAGTTTCTTTCCCATATACTTCAGAAAAAATAGGAAACATTACCAGTCCGCTTACCACGAGCAGTGATATCAAAAAACCAAAAAACCAGACTCAATATTCAAAAAACAAGGTATAAAGGTAGTTATACCAACGAATAATCTGGAGCTGTTGTTTATTAAAGAAAATAGATTCCTTCATCAAAACTGATATAAAATAAACATTTCTAAGTATACTCACAAATCAAAATAAAGCAAATTTTCAGTTCTAAAATCAGAAAAAACTCCTAGGGAAATCCTTAGGAGTTTTTTGCATCTGAATTAGATGGAAACTGGCGCTTTGATCGGCTTCTGGGGGTTATAGTCAATAAGTTCAAAATCGTTCCAGGTAAAGTCTAAGATGTCTTTGACTTCAGGATTGATTTTAAGTTTGGGAAGCTTATTAGGGACTCGTTCAAGCTGCTGATTGACCTGATCAAGATGGTTGAGGTAAATGTGTGCATCACCAAACATGTGATTGAACACTCCAGGTTTACGTCCTGTTACCTGTGCCATCATGCAGAGAAAGAGAGCATCTTGAGCAGTATTGTATGGAACACCAAGAAAGGTATCACAGCTACGCTGGTAGAGGTTTAGATGCAGCATCCCATCCTCATTGGCAAAGAACTGATAAAACGCAGGACAAGGGGGAAGCAGTGTAGATTCCTCATCAAGTTCATTGGGATTCCAGAGAGAGATAATAATTCGTCGAGACTCTGGATTCTCCTTGATCAGATGAACCGCCTCCATGAGCTGGTCTTTCCCGGGATATGCTAAACGTAATGCTTCCACATCAGAACTGGAAAACTTCTTTTGGAGACTCTTTGGGATATCTAATGCCCCAGATCGGCGGAATTGATATCCATAGGTTTTCCCAAGATTTCCCCATTTACTACAAAAGTCGGAATCGTTTAAGATTTTCTGTTCAAACTCAGCTTTCTTTTGTATCCATTCATCACTATAGCAAGTTTTCTCCTCATCTGCCCACATTTGAATCTTATCAAACTGACCTGTGTTTTTTAGCCATTTCTGAAACGGCCATTCTGTCCAGATATGATTGTTATGTTCGAGCAAATAACGAATATTCGTATCTCCTTGAAGCTTCCACATCAGCTCTTCAAAAACAGATTTTAGACTGACCTTTTTGGTCGTCAAAAGTGGAAAATTGTGAATAATCCCATCATTATCCATGTATAATGGACAAGTATAGTGGTAACCAGGGAGCGTTAGGGTACCAGTTCCGGTACGATCGCCAGTTTCTACGCCTCGCTCTTTTATTGCGAGAAGCAGTTGAAGGTAATTTTTCATGTTAAAAATAATTTTATTTTTTGAAAGATGAATATATATATTTTTGTATAAAATGTCAAGTAAAACGTAGAAGATATTTTTGTAAAAATAAAAAAATCTGACTTCACTCCCGAAATCAGATTTCTTTTTTTACTCAAAAAAATAGTTTTATTTTTTACTTTCTTGATAAGCATCAATCACCTCTTGGAGAGTTCCTTTATAAAGGAAAAAATCCTCAGGAATTTCATCTACCTCTCCAGCAATAATTCTCTCAAAACTGCTAATTGTATCTTCTAGACTCACATAACTTCATGGCATTCCTGTAAACTGTTCTGCTACAGCAAAACTCTGAGATAGAAATTTTTCAATTTTTCTAGCTCTATAGACAGTTACCTTGTCTTCAACTCCTAGTTCTTCCATACCAAGGATTGTGATAATATCCTGAAGTTCTTTGTATTTTTGTAGGATTCTCTGAATCTCTTTAGCTACTTTATAGTGTCTCTCTCCGAGTTCACTTGGATTGAGGATGAGAGAATAGCTCTCAAGCGGATCTACCGCAGGATAGATTCCTTTTTCAGCGATAGCTCTATTGAGTACAATAGTTGAATCCAAGTGGGTAAACGTAGTCGCAGGAGCAGGATCTGTGAGATCATCAGCTGGAACATATACCGCTTGAACAGACGTGATAGATCCCTTATCAGTTGAGGTGATTCTCTCTTGTAGAGTTCCCATCTCACTCGCTAGGGTTGGTTGGTATCCAACGGCCGATGGGATTCTTCCAAGTAATGCTGAAACCTCAGCTCCAGCCTGCGTAAAACGGAAAATATTATCAATAAAAAAGAGTACATCTTTTCCCTCCTTATCACGGAAATATTCAGCCATAGTAAGTCCGGTAAGTGCAACTCTCGCTCTTGGACCTGGGGTTTCATTCATTTGCCCATAGACCATGGCAGTTTTTTCAAGTACTCCAGAGGCTTTCATCTCATGGTAGAGATCATTTCCTTCTCTGGTTCTCTCTCATACCCCAGCCATTACTGATACTCCACTATGTTGATGGCCAATATTGTGGATAAGCTCCATAATTACAACCGTTTTCCCAACTCCAGCACCACCAAAAAGTCAGACTTTACCTCCTTTCATAATTGGAGCAAGGAGATCTATGACTTTGATTCAGGTTTCTAGAATCTGAGCTTTGGTACTCAAAGATGCAAAAACTGGAGGCTTCCTGTGGATCGGCCATTGATCAACTCCAGAAACTTGCTGTTCACCATCAATATTCTGCCCTAAAACATTAAAAATATGTCCCAAAACCTCATTTCCAACAGGTACTTTGATCGGAGATCAGGTGTTTTCTACAGAATCTCATCTCTTAAGCCCATCAGTCGAGTCCATTGCGATTCCTCTGACAATTCCATTCTCAAGAATCTGGAGTGCTTCTATGATCACTTCATTGCCATTCGCATTTTTTGAAAGGACTCTGAGTGCATCATACACCTTAGGAACCTGCTGATCAAAAGCAACTTCCACAATGACTCATTTTACTGAAACGATTTTCCCTAGCATGATAGCGTATAAAAAAGATAAAAAGTCAGATTTTTTTGTTTTATTATCTTCCTCTTTAATTCATAAGTGAGATTATTCAATCGCTGACTTTGAACTCACGATTTCACTGATTTCTTGAGTAACTTTAGTTTGTCTGGTTTTATTGTAGAGGATTTTGAGCTGAGTAATGACTTCCGTGCAGTTATCTTTTGCGCTTTTCATCGCAATCATTCTAGAGGCGTGCTCGGTAGTTTTATTGTTCAATACCGCTGAATACAAAATATTTCTAATCATTAGATTGAGAAACTCAAACTTAAATTCAGCTAAATTCGGCTCGACCATCAGTGTTCTAGTTTCATCAGTGCTGAGTTCACTTTCCTCTAGCTCAATAAAACTCACAAAATCTCCCAGGCTTTCCTCATCTAGAGGATAAAGTTTAAACCTCGTTAAATACTGATGCATTGTATTTTTGAAATAATTGAAATAGATTTTTATTTTCGAGTATTTCTTCTCTTCCAATGTTTTTTTGATATAGAGGGCAATAGGCTTAGTCTCTTGGAGTTCTACCTTATCTGTAATCACTACTGATCCAACAACATTTCGCCCATTTCTAACAAAATAATCTACTCCCTTCTTCCCAACTACGAAAATATCAACATTCTCCTTTGACTTTCAGTACTTTTCTTCCATTTGCCTAAAAATCCTCGAATTGATCGCTCAGCAGAGCCCTCTATCACTCGTAGCAACGATCAAGAGCACTTTACCAGAGGCATCTCGCTGCATCTCATCAAAGTCAAAGATATTGACTTCAGATCTAATTTTTCTTAGCACCCAAAAAAATGATCTCATAAATGCTCTATAGTTCATCATCGCAGATTTGAGCTTCTGAAGCTTGATCGTAGAGACGATTTCTAGAGCCTTGATGATCTTTTGAAGATTTTTGACGGATTTGATTTTAGATTTTACTTGCTTAATCGCAGCCATCTTCTGAAAAGTCATGAAATAAAAGATAAAAAGTCAGAATAGTATTTCTCGTCATTATTTTTTCGAGCTTTTCTCCTTGATCTTGAGGAGTTTTAAGTCAGCGGTCAATTTTTGTAAGTGGAGATATGCTCTTTCTATTTCTTCATAGTCTCATTCAGATCTGATTTGTTGGATCTGAGTCTCAAGTTTTTGCTTCATCTCTTGTAAAACTTGCTCATCATTTTGCGGATTAGTCGTAGCTGATGCGACAAAAAGCATCACCGCCTGTCCATCTGTATAGCAGACTCCATCTCCAATCGCGATCGCAATCCGCTCATCTTCAAAGAGGAACTCAGTCCCCTCTAGAAACTCACTTCCCCTCTTTTGAGTTGGGAGTAGTCTGAGGATCCCAGGGCTAACGATAGTCGTCAGCGGATTATGATGGGGGAGGATTCCAATGAGTCAGCTTTTTGTTGGGATTTCAACACGCTCGACCGATCCATCAAAGATTACTCCACTGATTGTATGTACTCTTAGTAGCATCAGCTATGAAATAAAAGGTAAAATCAGATTTTTTTGTTTTGTTATTCTGAGACTCATATCTGCCTCGTCATCGCAAGTGAGTGAAACGAAGGTGGCGATCCAGATATTTAACAAATAAGATTTGATTTTAATCTGGATTGCGAAGCAACCGCTTTGCGAACATTATTTCGCTACTGTTCGGCATGACAGTGAGAGGAGAATTATTCATAATCAAATATCTTTTCACTTATTCATGCTCCTCATATCCACCTTCTTTGAGAACTTCAGCAATGAGTTTCTTGATCGAAGATTCAATCTCCTCAGAGAGTTCCTGCTCTTGAGCGATCTTTTCAGCGAGTTCTTGGTAGCTTGTATCCAGTTTCTGATACAGATGCTTTTCTATCTCTCCCACCGCTGAAAGAGGAACTTTCTCTAGATAGCCATTGATCCCTGCATACAGAAATACAACTTGCTTAAAAAATGGAATCGGAGAATCATTAAATTGCTTGAGCATCTCCATAAGTTTTTTTCCATGATCGATTTTCTTTTTGGTTGTAGGATCTAGATCTGAGGCAAACTGAGCAAAGCTTGCTAATTCATGGTAGGTTGCTAGTTCGAGTCTTAGTTTTCCTGCTACTTTTTTCATAATCTTGGTCTGAGCACTTCCCCCAACACGGGAAACCGAAAAACCAACATCCACAGCTGGAGTAAACCCAGCATTGAAAAGATCCGTTTCAAGAAAAATCTGTCCATCAGTAATAGAGATCACATTCGTCGGAATATATGCTGAGATATCTGAATCCAGCGTCTCAATAATCGGCAATGCTGTCAGGCTTCCTCCTCCTCGTGGCAAATCTACTCTCGCAGCTCTTTCAAGCAATTTTGAGTGGAGATAAAAGACATCCCCTGGGAAGGCTTCTCTTCCTGGCGGTCTCCTCAAAAGCAAGCTTACCTCACGATAGGCAACAGCATGTTTTGAGAGATCATCATAGATGATGAGCGCATCTTTCCCATGTTCCATAAAGTATTCTCCCATCGCACATCCTACATAGGGAGCGATATATTGTACCACACTAGGAGAAGAAATCGGAGCATTGATTACGATAGTATAGTCCATCGCTCCTTTTTCTTTGAGCATTTCAACGATTCTTCTGACTTTTCATTCTTTTTGTCCGATGGCAACATAGATACAGTAGACATCTTTTCATTTTTGGTTGAGAATCGTATCAGTGGCGATAGTGGTTTTTCAGGTTTGCCTATTTCAGATGATAAGTTCTCTTTGTCCTCTACCAATAGGTACCATAGCATCAATGGCTTTAATTCAGGTTTCTAGAGGGACACTAACTGATTTTCTTGAGATCACTCCAGGAGCAACCTTTTCTACCAGTCAAAAATGCTTTGGGATGATAGGTGCTCACTCATCTACGGGTTGTCCTAGTCCATCAAGTACTCTTCAGAGATATTCTTCTCCAACTCACACTTGAAAGATCTGCCCAGTCGCTAGGACAGTATCTCCTTGCTCAAGACTACTTGGCTCCCCAAGCACCAATACTCCGACTCATTCAGAGGAAAGATCAAGCACCAGTCCCTTGAGTCCGTTTTGAAAAGTAACGATCTCAGAAAACATCACATTATCTAGTCAAACTACCGTCGCAACCCCGTCTCTCAGCTCAACAATTTCTCCTTTTTTAGAAAAATCTACCTCAAGGTTCGCGCCATTGATTCAGGTTTCAATTTGTTTGAGGAGTTCCTGTACTATAGACATCGTATTGTATATTTTAGAGTAAAAATAGCGAAAACTTAGGAGAAAAAAGATTAAAAGTCAGATTTTAGGAGTCTTTCTAGATCCTCATCGAGCGACCTAGAAAAGATATAGCCCTCTCCCTTGAGCTGAATATACAGATCATCTCAGGATTTTTTTTGATGAGTTGTCAGCTCAGCCTCTTCAAAGTGTTCTTGTAGATAAGCTTTTATAACAGGCTCGATCTCTTGGATATCTCAGCTGAGAGAAAACTTCTTTTTAGACTCCAGCTTTTCTCTAAAAATTGAGAGTTGCTGATCGAGTTTTTTGCTATCCAAGAGCCCAAGAGGTCAAAAAGTCTGAATTGCTTCTCCGATTTGTGGCTGAAGCTCAGAGATTGTGTTCTGATAACTCTCAAGTGTCAGTTTCTTACCATACTTTTCTACAAGAACTTTCAGGATTTCCAAGAGCTCTAGCGCTGTTAGTGTTGCTGCTTTTTTGCGAGGCATGAGGAGAAATCTAGGAGATAAAAATTATTTTTCAATATCTTTGATCAGTGCTCAAATATATTCATCTTTGAGTTCTTGATCATGGTTGAGAAGTCTTTTTACGACCTTTTTTGAGGTGGTTTTTACTGAATCCACTCGTGCATCTTTGAGCTCCTTTTCGAGCCTCGCAGTAGTTTTTTTTGCATCATCGATAATGATTTCAGCCTTACCTTCAGCATCAGTCAGGATTTTTGTCTTTTGCTGTTCAGCGAGGAGATGTGCTTCATGAACGATTTCTTTTTTTCTTTTTTCAGCTTTTTGGAGAATGTTATCTGACTCCTTACGAGCAAACTCAATCATCTTTTTATACTCAGCATCAGCTTTTTTGAGCTTGTTGAGGAGTTGGGTTCTTTTCTCAATTTGCTGGACGATTTTGTCTCAGAGAAACTTCCTAAAGAGCAGTACAAGCACTAGAAAGTTCACGATCCCAGCAATTACCAGATCATAATGAATATCCATTGAGCTAAAAAAGGAAATAAAAGCCTGATTTTAATGTGTTTGGTCATCGCGAGGCGAAGCCATCAAGCCCCCCACGGCTTCGCCGTCTCCCCCCTAGCAGGGGGAAAACAGGTCTGAGGTATGCCCCCTCTGATAGGAGGGGGTAGGGGGAGGTTTTCTCTCCTATCCAATCAACTTAAACGCAATAATCAATCCGTAGATCGCACATGACTCAATCAACGCAATTCCCAAAATCGTCAATACCATATAGCTTGAGCTGAGTTCAGGGTTTTTCCCCATATTATCCAGTGAAGTCTTCGCAACCCATCACTCAACAAGCGCAACCGCTAGCCCAGAGAGACCAACAGCCAGTCCCGCTGCGATATACATATATGGATTTACCATATTTGCAGGGTCGACCTCGAGAATCTTGAATGCAACGATCAATCCATAGATCGCACATGATTCAGTCAGCGCGATAAAAAGGATCATATAGGTCATAAATTTCCCTCTCATATCAGGGTTTCTCAAGATTGAGTTGAACGCAGCGACTGCAATCATAGCTTCACCAACTGCGGCTCCGATCCCAGACAACGCAACAGCTAGTCCAGCTCCTAAAAATCCAAATCCATCCATTATCATATACAAAAGAATATAAAAGTCTGATTTTTTATTTTTTTCCAATGTTTTGAGTGATTATCACTCTTCTGTAGCAACTTTGATAAATATCGCGGTCAATAGCGCAAAGACAAACGCTTGAATCACCGCGGACAAAAGCCCCTGAGCGATCACAATCAGCGGAAGCACCAAGGGAAGCTCTCGACCGCTGAGTCAAATACTCAGTGCCTTGAGCCCAGCGATCAGCATTCCCAATAGGATCGTTCCAGAGGTGATATTTCCTGTCAGCCTAAAGGATAGTGAAACCACCTTTGCTAAATATCAGATGATATCTAGCAATCCAGTAAATATCCCAACCACAATATCAAAGAGTTTCATCACTGCTCGTAGCGGATAATAAGCTCGGGCAGACATTTCTCAGCGTTCTATTTTGATGAGTCCTTTCCCGAGAACTGGGAAATATTCATACAAAAAGTGTCAGAATCAGAGTTTTTGAACTTGAAGATAGAGCACCAATCACACAACGACTATCGCCATCGCGATATTAAAGTCAGTATTTGAGGTCGGAGCTGTGATATAGTTTTCTAGTCAGGGGAACATGGTCCCGAGAAAGTCAAACAGCACACCAATCAAATTTGCAAATAAAATCACAAAGAAAACTCAGATGACAAATGACTTTACCCAGTATTTTTGCTTTTCTCAGATAATATCTGTAAAAAATCCATAAATCTTTTCAAACAGCATCTCAAAAAGCCCAATACAGCGCTCTCAAAAGGTCTTTAAAAGCTGATTTTTCTCAGATTTGAATTTTTGGTAGCCAAAGATAATGATCAAAATCAACAAGAGCAAAAAAAGTTCTCCTCTCAGCAAAGGAAGAGGAAAACCCTGGATCCACTCAAGGAATTGTGAACTCCATGACTGGGTAATTGCTCGTAGCTGATCTAAAGTAGGCATCGGCTTTTATTTTTGTTGAGTAAATTTTTATTTCTCGGCTATAATCAGATTCCGTTTGTCATCGCGAGGCGAAGCCGTGGCGATCCAGATCTTTAACAGACAAGTTTGCTTTCAATCTAGATTGCTTCGCTATTGCTCGCAATGACGGTTTGTCATCGCGAGTGAGTGAAACGAACGTGGCGATCCAGATAGCTAAGAGATCGATTTGATCTCAAGCTGGATTGCTTCGCTGTCGCTCGCAATGACTTGCTAGGCACTATCCTTCTATAAGATATGATAGATCTTTCCAATAGGGATTGATACTTTCAATCAAAAGTAGCTTCTGTCTTCTATTTCAGGATTTTAACTGTTTCTCTCTTTGAATTGCTTGTTCAATAGTGTCTAATTCTTCATAGTATACAAGCATATTTAGACCATACTTTGCTGAAAATCAATCCACAAGTTTTTGCTTATGTTCAGTTATTCTTTTTGTAAGATTGCTAGTCACTCAAATATAGAGTGTTCCATTCTGCTTATTGCTAAGAATATAGATATAACCTCTTTTCATTTACTATTATAATAGATAAATGGAAATTGATACTATGCTGGATTGCTTCACTTCGTTCGCAATGACGGTCAAAGGAGCCTAATGACACTCCCTATCCTCTACACTTCGACTCACAATAAGGCGAAGGACTAAGCGCAGACCACTTTCAAAGTCCATAACCATTATCACAGGCACAGAAACATCCAGATGGCTTTTCATCGATATACTTGATCGCTCAAACCTTATCTTGAGTACACGCTTCTGTATCATTTCCAAGCTGAACCATACCGTTAACCTCCACGCTACCTGGGATAGAAGTCGTAGGCACACCGATCGCTAGCCCCTTCTCAGCCCTGATGAGGAAAGTCCCATCCTTAGCTGGAGTAAATAAGCGGTTACTACCGAATCTTGAAGTGTTATCACTCCATACAAAGGTATTATTACGAGTCTGTCCTCTATTTTGCGGATCAAAGTTGATATTTGATCCAGCGACAAAGTTGTTTATTCACTTTACATTGGTTTTTTGACCTCCAATAGTGGTATTTCAGTTTCCAATGATGATGTTTTCTTCTCAAACTCCAATAAAATTAAAATTTCATTGAATGTTTCCTTTGCTTCCTCATGCAATTACGCTATACTGAGAATTAGTTTTAATTGTATTAATTTTCCCTCATAAAATTACAATACCCGTTGTGTTATTAGATATCTTATTTTGAACTCCAACTACTGTAATGGAATCATTTCCAGAAAGAGAGTTATCTGTCCCATAAAAGAGGGCAGAATGTTCAGCTTTTTTGTCTAGTGTGTTGTTATTGCCTCTGTGCTCGACAAAGAGGTTCCCACTGATGACAGGGTTATAATTTTTGGCACTGATGATGGCAGAAGGAGGGATCTTCCCATCATTGCCTTTCATCCCTCAGGTGCTAAAGACCATCTGCTCAATATGCTGTACCTTGTGATCCAGGTCCGTTTTGATCTCAATAGCCCTCGTTAGATAGGGGAAAAATATGACTCCTCCGATAGTTCCTCCGAGGAGTGCGATGAGTGTAGCCTTGTTGCTAGATATGAAGTGTGAGTTGTTCATGATATCAATCTCGTCAAAATAAAAGATGATGCCTAAAGCATTTTAGCTCAAGTATACTCAGATATCTCAGTATTGCAATTTATTTGCAAGGAAATAAAGTACTTGTGGTTGACATTTTGGAGAAAAGTGATATATTTGGCAGTAGATGTGTGGATCATTAACAGTAAACAGCATGAAAACAAAAATCAAAAAGCTGATGTTGACCATCGTGTTGGTCCTCAGCGCAGTAGTTCTCTCCCCTGCTCAAATCGTTTATAAAAAAACATTAAGAACAGATGGAGGAGATATTTCTATCACTGAGTGTGCAGTGAATACGAGACCCTATGATAATGAAAATTTGCAAAGAACTCGAATTTTAGCAAAAAATGGCACAGAATTTGCTATTACTTTCCCAGAATCTTATCAAAATCTAAGTATTGTGAGAAATAATCGAAGAATAGAAGTTCAGGGAAGAAAAGTAATAGGTAAAGAGCCTGGAGACTTGAGTTTTGAGTTTACTTACACAGAAAACGGAGTATCCTATACTTGTGATGTAGAAGGAGATATAAACTATTATGGTGAGCTGATGTGTAGGGAAAGAGCTGTCTCAGGAGATGTTAAAGTCATTAGTGCAGGAGAAAAATCTTTTAGAGAAGGTGATAGTTATGCAGAGAATATGTCGCTAAAAGTAGCAGATGCTTTTGGTACTCAGGTTTGGGGCTTTCCAGTTCCTGAACTTTCTCCAGAAAATATCTCCCTAGATAAATTGGAACAGTTTGAATCAACGGTTTTTTCTAATGCAAAGGAGATGAAACTATCAGATTTGTTAGAGATCGGTAGAATGAAGGGAAAACTTCAAGGAGGTAAGCTTAAGATTATGGTTGGTTTTCAAGATAATTCTTCAAATGCTCTCTCAAATGGGGTCCCTGGAGGAACAAGTCTTCAGATGATTACCCTTGTAGACACTCGAACCTATAATTTGAGTCTCTCACAAGAAGGACAAGGAACAGTCTCTGTATCCAAGAATCAATTGAAGTCTGGAGAAAGTGCTACGCTTAGCGCGCAAGCTGCTCAAGGCTGGAGATTCGATCACTGGGAAGAAAATGGTCAGAACTTAGGTATTACGAATCCTCTTACCGTAACGATGGGAGCTCAAGATCGCTCTATCAAGGCGGTCTTTAAAGAGATTCCTAAGGTGGTAACTCTACAGATCGTAGATACCAAGGGTCAGAAATTAGCAGACCCTCAGACTCAAGAGGTAACGAGTGGAGGAACGGTTACTTTCCAAGTTCCAAACTTGGCAAATGTGAATTTCAAAGGCTGGAAAAGAAATGGTCAAATTGTTGAGACAGGAAATACCTATACGCTATCTAATGTCACACAAAATGAGACCATCCAAGCTGTCTTTGAAGTTCCAGTGCAGTCAATCAGTCTTTCTTTCACTGAGTTGAATCTGAAAGTAGGAGAAAGTAAGCCTTTGCCTAATGTAACTGTGATTCCATCGAATGCCACTGATCAAACTATTACTTGGGTTTCAAATAATCCAGGTATAGCAAAGATCGAAAATGGCAAAGTAGTTGGGGTAAGTGCGGGAGTAGTTAATCTCGTAGCTAGCTCATCAAATCAGAAAGAGGCTACACTCAAAGTGGTGGTTCAAGCTGTGAAACATACGGTAACCGTACAGTTAGTAGCAGAAGGAACTAGTCAGTCACTTGGAACGAAGAGCTA
>CAUSVV010000010.1:0-36748 GCA_963535415.1 uncultured bacterium
ACTTAGAAAACTGAACAAGAAGAGATTGTCTTCTTTTATTATTAATAAATTTACTTCACTCCTCCACATTAAGTGTTACGTTATTCCCCTCTCTTAAGACATAACTTCCTACCTCATCTTTGCTTGTTCCAATATCTCCACCTCCAATTACATGATTTTGCTGAATCGATGGATTAAATGCTTGTTCTAACAGGTCATGAGCAGTACTCCCCTCAGTAGCAAAAGAAGAATTTAGTGTTAGCAGTCAAGTTCCTCAGAGAAGTATTCATGAAAGTAGTAAAATTTTCAGTTTTCTCATTTTTTAGATTTGAGCAAGTAAACTATCAGCTTCTTCCAATTCTTTCTCTCTACTTTGATTTTCCTTAGCTCCGAGTTCTGCTTGAGCTCTGTAATAGGCTTCAGCATTAAAAGCTTGCTGATATTTTTGATTAATCTCAGCTTGTTTTTGAGCATATTTTTGATTAATTTCTTCAAGCTTTTGTTTCTCTCTAGTGAGAATATCTTTAAGTTTTGTGACTTGCTCTTCATTCATCATCTGAAGAAGATTAAACCAATTCTGTTTTTCATCTACGCCAGCGAGTGACTTTGACTCCAAAATGAGTTGAATGAGTACAGGATCTTGACTCAAAACTTCATCAGTAATATCAAAATTCTTAGCTATTTGCCATAGGTTTTGAGGTAATAATTGTTCAATAAGTGATACAGTTGTCATTGTAGATGCTAATTTATCAAAATAAAGCAGATTTTATTGTTTCCCATCGGGTTTTTGTTTTCTCAGTGGGAGATTCGAGATTAGGTTTATTTACTTCTTTTTTCTCCACCGTTCAATCAAGTTGAGTTGCTAGAATGTCTTCAGCTGCCAGTTCCTCATTACGATGATAAAGCTCAGATTTCTTTTGGATTTCTGGCACTTTCCTCATATTTTCTTTCATTTTCCTTATTTGAGAAGGGGAAAGCCTCTTCACTCTACCTCCTCATCAATAACTTTCTTGCATTCTATTAGTGCTAGTAAATAAAAGTATTAAGACTGAGATGGTTGAGCTTTGAGAACTAACTCAACCTCTTTCATATGAACGAGACCTTTGTCTACTAATTTTTTCGCATACTGTGAGATTGAGATCATTCCAAGAGAACTTGAGGATTCAATCAAGGCTTCTACTTGGCTAATATCTCACTTCTTAAGATGATTCTTGACAGCAATAGTATTGAGTAAGAGTTCAAAAACTCAGATTCTTGAATCAGCATTTGCCATTTTTACCAGCATTTGAGATTGTACTCAGAGCAGAATATTTGCTAGTCTAATTGCTACATTTTCTTGCATATTTGCTGGGAAAAATGAGAGGAACCTAGTCAAAGTATCGCCAGCAGAACTGGTATGCAAAGTACTAAAAACTAAATGTCAACTTTCTGCGACGCTGAGTACTGTCTCAGCTGTTTCAGTATCACGAATCTCTCAGACAAATACAATATCAGGATCTTGTCTCATCAGTCCTTTGAGGGCATTCTTAAAGGATCGGCTATCATGTCCAATTTCTCTTTGAGAGATAATGCACTTATTTTGTTTAAACACAAATTCAATAGGATCTTCAATAGTTATAATATTTTCATTTCTAATTGAGTTGATATACTCAAGCATTGAAACGATTGAGGTTGATTTTCCACTTCCTGTTGGTCAAGTAACGAGGAAGAGTCATTTTTTTGCGGTTAAGATACTTGATTTTAGTGTATCTGCCTGATTAGAAAACATCATCTCTTCAAGTCTCTTAACAGTATTATTGATCTTTCTCATTACAATTCAGATCTTCCCAGTTTCAAAAAAAGCATTTACTCTATAGGTTGTACCATCTTTCCCTTCATAGGCAAAATCGCTTTCTCTATCACAGATAAATTTATCAAAACTCTGAGTATTATTTTGAAACAGTTGTTTCAAAATAACTTCCATCATCTCCATATCTAGGAGGGGAAGTGCTTCATCTTTGATGATATCTCCATTGAATCTATACGAACTTCTTCCATGACAGGTCAGATGTATATCAGACACTCATGGATTCGATGAGATAGTTGAAAGTATAGAGTCAATATCAATTCTAACAGTATTCATATAATCAATCAGAAGCTAAAATCTTCACCCTAAAGTATACTCATAACTCTAGATTTGTCAAAAAAATCGCCACAAATAAAAACCTCTTTATTTACATTATCGGATTTATATATTTAATAGGAGTTTTATCGTATATAAAAGATGAAAAAAATCTGATTTCTATGAGTTATATTTCTAATTTTCTGTTGTTTTTTGCTCTGGAGAGCATATTTTAAAACTACTTCAGAGTATCATCTCTCAGATTTTTTCAGTTTTAGAAATTGGGATGCTATTGGTGTGCAGCTGGAGATAGATAGTTCTACTGAACAGGACTCTTTTATTTGATACTTAAGCTGAGAGTTTATACTCTCTTCGGATGATCTTGATTGAAATGTAGAAATAAATTTTCAACAAAAAACAAATAAACTCTGATCCAATCTTTCTCTATCCACTACTAGTCAAATTTTTTGGAGAAAGGATAGTGTATATGTTTATCCCTCAGTGCTAGAAATTTTTTGATGAACTGGTAATATTGCAAATAGTTTTTATACTAAGATTTCATCTGATTTAATTGGGAAAGTGTGGCAAATTCCTCGTAAGGAGATTAATCTTTCCTCTAAAAATATACAGCTATTAATTAAGCTTTTTAATACATTGAGTAATAATGATCTATCAGGTGTAGTAACGATATTGCAGGAATTGCCACAGTTTTCGTGATGAGTACTTGTTACAAGCTGATATGAATGATCTGTTTGATCTGAGAAACTTCATTCATTTGACTTGCAATGAGATCATCATATGTTTTGATTGAGTCTTCTGAGTTTTCCGCACTTGGTAAGAATCACAGGAAAGCTTAATCAATTTGATTATACACTAGATCTTTCTGAGAAAAAAGAGCAAAAAATTTGATCATTGGAGATAAAAAATCGCTTATCTTCCAATGAAAAAACTCAGATTTCATTCTCTCTATTCCCCCTTAAAGAAAAAAAGTCTTTACAAATACTTCCAAATACCTATAGTTCTTTGCAACACTATTTAGAAAATCTGAATAGAACCTTTTAATTCTTATGATTAAATAAGATGAAAATTAAACAATGATTGTATCTTGCTGGAGCTGGTCTCTTAACGCTCGTGGCTGCTGCCTGCGGAAATAAAGCTCCAGAGCTTAGCTTTGAGGAGACGTTAGCAGTCTACAATAAGCAAAATGAGTCTGTTTCTAATCTTGTTTCTTTGATGACTTCTGATGAGCTTTCTCAGACTTCTACAAAGGGGACTATTAGTCTAAATGTTGCTAAGCAAGGTGAGGGAAAGATCGTAGTAGATAGCGAATCTTTTACAAACCCAAAGACAAAAGAAGCTGAGGCGTCTTTGGAACTTAATGCAGATGCAAATATTTCCGATGAGTCTGCTGGGATTGCAGGAAAGATTGCAGCTAAGCTTGGATTAAATGTTTTGATTCAAGATGCGAAACTTTATCTTAAGCTCTCAAATCTAGATATAACTGCAGATGAAAAGAATCAACAGGAGATCGCTTTCTTAAAAGGAATGGTTGAAGGATTCAAAGGAAAGTGGATTAAACTTGATAATCAAGAATTCGCTACACTCCTAGAAACTTCTCGAAAATCTGGTGCTCAAAAATTTGATCCAAAGGAGTTTATAACAAATGATCTTTATAAAAATCCAACTTCAACAACCTACGAAGGGCAACCAGCTTGGAAAGTTGATCTTGATCAGGATGTTCTAAAACAGCAGATCAAAAAAGTGATGGAATTCAGTATTAAGAATGCTGCTTCAGCTCTAACAGGAGAACAGGCTGAGGAATTCAAACTTCATGAACAAGAATTAAATGCTCAGATCGAAAAAACTCTTGCAAATCTAAAAATTGAAAATACTGATGCATATTTTGTGATCTATGCAGCAGATAATGTAAAATGGGTTGCAAAAAATACTGATATTAGCTTTGATGGTCGAAAGATCAATATTCAACAATCAGTTACTGCTGATACCTCAAAAGGAAAGATCGCAGTTACTCCAGCTAGTGAGCAAAGTAAATCTGAAACTATTCTAATAGATTACACTGTAAAAGAAGTTAATAAGACAAAATACGACTTTACAGTACTTATTTCTGATGGAACAGCAAACTCAAAGGTAGTAAAAATTGAAGGATCGTTAGCTCTTGCTCTTTCTGAGAAGGGATTCTCTATTAAGCCAGACTTCTCAGTTACTTATCAAGATGTGACTGCGAAGGTTCAGGGAGAATATAAGGTAAATTTAATTGATGCTCATACATTTACTGCTCCAACTGAAACTATTGATGCTGCCAGTATTCTTGGAAGACTGATTCCAGGATTAGCTAGTGATGTTGATTTTTCAGGAGATGAGCAAGAAATCGTTGGTCTTGAAGAAGTTGCTTCTCTTACTGGTGCACAAGCAGCTACGAGAGATACTGCTAGACAAAAGTATCTTGCTGATTTGACGAATGCTATAGAAATGTATATGGCTACTAAGGGTGAATACCCAGCTCAACCAGCAAATGGAGATACTTCAAAACTAACTGCCTTCGTAGAAAGGGGATATCTCAGAGAGCTTCCATCAGACCCACTAAAAAACACAGCTGCTGTTAAAGTTGGAAGAGACAATAAAACAAATGGAGCTCAGGGGCAATTCACTTATAGATTGATTAAATCAAAGGATGGTAAGGATGCAGGATCATACCTTCTTGCTGCGAGAGCAGAAAGCTTAAATATCGCAAATGCTACGAGTAAGATGCTTGAGTCAGTATCTAACTCAACAACATCAAAAAATTTCGAGGATCTATGCGAAACTATTACAAAAGATTCAAGCAAAGCAACTTCTACTTCTCCAGACCCTAAGACTAAATCTTGTAATGTGAAGGGTGAAGAAGATTTGAGATATGTTCTTGTTAGATAATTACTCCTAACCAGAATAAATAACTAAAAAACTGACTTTCATTCTTGAGAGTCAGTTTTTTCTATCTATTAGTTTATTTTAAGCTCTAAAAAATCGAAAAAGAAATCTGATTTCAGATTCCTTTTTATTTATAGAGTATTTAGTTTTCATCTTTTTTTATCCTCGGAATGATTAGACTATTGCTTACGCAGCCCATTGGATCGATCTCAGCGAGGAGATAGCCAAGTAAGCTACTAGCATATGCTCCCGTTGGTAGTCCAAACTTGAGTAAGAGATCTCAGCTATCCCATTTCCACTCTAATGATTGAGGGACTACTCAAAGTGGCCTTCTAAAGCCATAGATCTTATAAAATCTAGAGACCTCTACCCCATGAGGGAGAAATTTGCTCTGTTTGATCAGTTCTTCGTCCCACTTTCTTGCCTCACTTCCGCTTGGTGCTAAGAGTTGGTTATCTCCTAGGACGCATCCGGTAGAAAACCATTTCCCTTCCTCATAGTCACTCACAAAACTGAAATGATCAGGTTCAAAAAAATCTGATTTTTCTTGTTCTTGCTTGCATCTCCAATAGTCGAAATGATGGAGCTTCCCTCTTTGATATACAGCAACTTTTGTACCAAAGGCATTATACTGATTCACCATAATATCTCAGTCTAAAATCTTTTTCTCATTATTAAATCTTTGGAGTAAGAGTTCATTAAACCATAAGCTTCAAAATGCTTGGAGTTTAAATCTTACTTCATAGCTGAGTTTCCCTCTCACTCCTTCAATAAAGAGTGGCTCAACTTTTTTATAGTTCTTGTTTCCTTTTCAAAATCTTTGTACTCAAAAAGCATTGGGAAAACCAGATTTTTTTACCTCTTCGATCTTTTCTTCAAGGGTTTCTATTGGTTTATTATCTAATGAACTTCTCTTTCTCAGCCTAATTTCAAAAAGGTTCCCCTTATTCTTTCCCACAGCAAGAGGTTCTGTGTGCCAGCTTGAGCTGAGAAGTCTTACTTTTTGTTTGAGAAAATGAGAAATCTGATCAATACCTCAGCATTGCTTGATTTTCTTTTTATAGATACTAAGCCACTGCCTAGTTATCCCAGCTTTATCCTTGAGCCCTGCAATACCGATATCTTCTCTCTTAAGTGGAAGGTTCTGTATCAGGTGTTCGACGACCTCCATGGTATTGATCCCTCTCTTTTCAAAGAAAATATAGTAGCTCTCGCCATGTCCACACGGAACTTCCTCCAAAACCTCCTCAACGATAAAATCTTCGATCTGCTCCTTAAATACAAAATGCATTAGCTAAAAACTATTAGGACCATATAAATGCTGTCTTTCATTAAAAGACTCTTGAATCCATCTTTCATTGAGGCGCTGAAATCTACTAATTGAACACGGAGTTGTTACTGCACACATTGAATCTTCTTTTCACAATAAGAGCGTAATCAGATATGAATTTACAATGGGGCTACCCACTACTAATACTTTTGCGGTAGATGGGTACTGATGAGTGAGATCGTAGAGAAATGCTTGAACACGAGATAAAACCTGATTTTGACTTTCGCTTGTATTTTGAAGTCCTCCAATACTATCCTGCTTAATAAAAAGACGATTGAGGATTTCAGTATTGTTAGATTCAATGGTTTTTTCTTGTTTGAGAAGGTTTTCCTTGGTCAGGTTATTGCAAATATCAGCATCCTTTTCTCTGAGATTTGGATCTACGATAATCTGAAAATGCTGATGTACTAATTCTTGTACGATAAGATCTGCAGTCGTCCTTCTATATCAAAAGTCACTGCAAAAAATAAAGTCAAACTCCTCTTCTTTTAGGGCTTTCGCTAATCTAAGTGATTCTAAGATTCATTTTTCAGAGAGTCTATCATTACATTTCCCTAGAGTAGCATAATGGGTATTGATATGATCTCCGTTACAAGTAATAACAAGTTGCATCCTCTCTTATCAACTTACAAAATAAATAAGTGCTAGTATTCAGATAATCCAGACAAATCCAATAAGGTAAAACTTCCACAAAAAAGCTGATTTTATTGTTTTATGTCTAAAAAAACCAATTGCCCCGATTGCTCCTATCCATCCTCATATAAGACTCAGTATAAGAAGTGTTTTTTCACTGATTCTCCATTTCCCCTTTTTAGCCTTATACTTATCGAGTCCTCGTATACAAAAGGTGATAATGGTAATAGAAAATAGATAAAATCATAGTATCTCCAATAAAATCCTCTCCATTTATGCACAAAAATCTTAAAATCTTTTCTATTCTGTGTTCTTTATCTCCTATTATAGGAATACTACAAAAAAAATCAAATTCTTTCATACATTAGAAAAAAGATAGTATTTTATCTTATAATAATGAAACGTCATTAAATCATGAGAAATTGTAGGTAGTTATTGGGGTGAAAGTCCAAAAAAACAAAAAAGACAAAAAATCTGATTTTTTTCTCATTTTTTTGATTTTTCTGAGAATTAATTTTTTGATATGACCCAAAAAGGAGAAAAATGCCAATTTTAACCTAACTTAAAAAAAATGCAAAAAACTCTTGCATTTAGGGGGGAGATTTATATTATGATACACGCAATCAAGAAGCAAAAGATTTGAAGTGATACAGTGTGAGTGATTGTGATGTGATCCTTAACAATAGCATAATATATTACACTATTTCTTAGTAGATAAATCTATTTAAAAGCAATAAACGGATGCCTTGGGTAAAAAAGAGGAAGAAGGACGTAGCTGGCTGCGATAAGTCTTGATGAGATGCCAACAATCGCTTGGAGTCAAGAATTTCCGAATGGGGTAACCTATTCTCTATAGGAGAATACAAAGTTGACAATACTCGGTGAAGTGAAATATCTCAGTAACCGAAGGAAAAGAAATCGTAATGAGATTCCCTTAGTAGTGACGAGCGAACAGGGAAGAGCCCAAACTCCATTAGTGTAAGCTTCTAGGCGTTGCTAATGAGAGGGTTGTAGGGTTGTTTGTGAAGAGCTAGAAATCTTCAAATGGAGAGATGTTATATTAGGAGAAATATTTGGATGATATACCATAGAGGGTTAAAGTCCCGTATCTAAAAATATGACACCACATTAAACAATACCTGAGTAATGTCAGACACGAGAAATCTGGCATGAATCTGCCCAGACCACTGGGTAAGGCTAAATACTTTTTTACACCGATAGCGCAGAGTACCGTGAGGGAACGGTGAAAAGAACCCCAGGTAGGGGAGTGAAATAGAACCTGAAATTTATTGCTTACAATTGAGTGGGAGCCTACGGGTGACCACGTACCTATTGACGAATGGGTCAGCGAGTTATTAGTAGTAGCAAGGTTAAGGCAGTTATAGCTGGAGCCGTAGCGAAAGCGAGTCTGAATAGGGCGATAGTTATTATTAATAGACCCGAAGCGGTATGAGCTAGACATGGGCAGGTTGAAGGCATAGGAAACTATGCTGGAGGACCGAACGGGTTGGTGCTGCAAAACCTTCCGATGACCTGTGTTTAGGAGTGAAAAGCTCATCGAATACCGTGATAGCTGGTTCTCTCCGAAATGCATTTAGGTGCAGCCTGTATTTTAAGGTCTTGAAGAGGTAGAGCTCTGGAAAGGCTAGGGGGATCGAGAGATCTTACCAAACCTTACTAAACTTCGAATGCTTCAAGGAATAATACAGAGTGGGACTATGGGAGCAAGTTTCATAGTCGAAAGGATAACAGTCCAGACTTCTGATTAAGGTCCCTAAAGTAATGCTAAGTGGAAAAAGAGGTGTCTTTACTTATACATCCAGGAGGTTTGCCTAGAAGCAGCAATCCTTTAAAGAAAGCGTAACAGCTCACTGGACTAGTGAAGATGCGCTGAAGATGTAACGGGGCTAAGCATTATACCGAAATCGAAGACCAGTGTAGTAATACACTGTGTGGTAGGAGAGTGTTCTTACAGGATGAAGCTACATCGTGAGGTGTGGTCGACTAGTAAGAAGTAAAAATGCTGACATGAGTAACGCTTATTGATGAAAATTCAATATATCGAAACCCTAAGGATTCCTACGCAACGTTCATCGTCGTAGGGTTAGTCGGGACCTAAGGCTTATCCAGAAATGGAGAGTCGATGGATAACTGGTTAATATTCCAGTACTTATATATAGAGTGATGGGGTGACGCATTGAGATTTGTGAGAGCTTATTAAGGATTTAAGTCGAAAGAACAAGGTTTTTATAGCGTTAGCTATAAAGGTAGTTGCAGGAAAATCCACAGCTATTGATACTGAGTTTGATCGGGATTCAATTCCTCGGAATTGGAAATTCTCATCGTTTTGGTGCCGAGAAAAACCTCTAAACTTAATCTATATGTAACCCGTACCCAGATCAGACACTTGTGGGGTGGTAGAGAATACTAAGATAATCGAGATAACTAATGGGTAAGGAACTTGGCAAATTAGCGGACGTACTTTCGAAATAAGTCCTGTCCCGAGCAATCGGGATCGCAGCGAAAGAGATGGGGGGAACTGTTTATCAAAAACACAGCTCGCTGCTAACTCGTAAGAGGATGTATAGCGGGTGATGCCTGTCCAATGCCAGAATGTTATGCTCTCTTGTGCAAGCTCGAGGGTTAAGCACTGGTGAATGACGGCCGTAACTATGACGGTCCTAAGGTAGCGAAATTCCTTGTCAGGTAAGTTCTGACGCGCATGAATGGCATAATCATCCCCATGCTGTCTTACCCTTAGACTCGGTGAAATTACATTCCCGGTAAAAATGCCGGGTAGTCACAGTTAGACGGAAAGACCCTGTGAAGCTTTACTGTAGATTGATATTGGATTGTAGCATGTTTTGCTCAGTATAGGTGGGAGGCTTTGATGTTTCGACTTCGGTTGGGGCTGAGCCAATAGTGAGATACCACCCAAAATATGTAGCAATTCTAATCCCTAGGTTGGGAGACAGTTTCAGTTGGACAGTTTACCTGGGGCGGGTGCCTCCTAAAAAGTAGCGGAGGCGTGCAAAGGTTTGCTTACTACGGATGGAAACCGTGGTGAATGTGTATTCGCATAAGCAAGCTTGACTGTGAGACTGACAGGTCGAACAGATACGAAAGTAGGCGAAAGTGATCCGGATCTTCCGAGTGGAAGGGGATCCGCTCAACGGATAAAAGTTACTCCGGGGATAACAGGCTAATGGAATCTAAGCGTTCACAGCGACGATTCCGTTTGGCACCTCGATGTCGACTCGTCGCATCCTGGGGCTGTAGAAGGTCCCAAGGGTTGGGTTGTTCACCCATTAAAGCGGGACGCGAGTTGGGTTCAGAACGTCGTGAGACAGTTCGGTCCCTATCTACTGTGACCGTAGGATATTTGAGAGATGCTGACCCTAGTACGAGAGGACCGGGTTGGACGAGCCTCTGATAGTACCAGTTGTTCCACCTAGGAGCACGGCTGGATAGTTAAGCTCGGAAAAGGTAACCGCTGAAAGCATCTAAGTGGGAAACTTGTCTCAAGATTAGATATCCCTCTTCTTTATGAAGTTAAGACCTCTAGTAGACTACTAGGTTGATAGGCATTATGTGTAAGCCCTGTAAGGGGTTAAGCAGAGATGTACTAATTGGTCGAGCGGGTTTATCTTTTTTCTAAGAAATAGGTAATATATTATGGTATTGTAAGGATACAAAGAGAAAAAAGTCAGAATTCTATTGCATTTATAAAGTAAATCGCTATAGTCTGACTCGTCATTTCTAATAACGGTGGTGCTGATGCGGTATATGGAAACACCTGTTCCCATTCCGAATACAGAAGTTAAGCATATACTGGTCGATGATACTGGTTCTATCAGGGCTGGGAAAGTAGGTTAGTGCTACCATTAATAGAGATGGATCTCTATTATACAAGTGGTCTTTAATAGTACTAAAAAGAGATAAAGTGTGAAACTTTTTGAAGAGTTTGACCCTGGCTCAGGATGAACGCTAGCGAAATGCCTAACACATGCAAGTCGAACGGATCTTGCCTCGTAGTAATACGGAGTAAGATTAGTGGCAAACGAGCGAGTAACGCGTGCTTAACCTGCCCCGAAGATGGGTATAACTGCAGAGATGTAGCTAATTCCCAATATGCTCACGATGGTGAAATTCCAATGTGAGGAAAGATTTATCGCTTCGGGAGGGGGGTGCGTCCTATCAGGTAGTTGGTGGGGTAATGGCCTACCAAGCCTATGACGGGTAACCGGTCTGAGATGATGTCCGGTCGCGATGGGACTGAGATACGGCCCATACTCCTACGGGAGGCAGCAGTGGGGAATCTTGCACAATGGACGAAAGTCTGATGCAGCAATTTCGCGTGAAGGATGAAGCATTACGGTGTGTAAACTTCTTTTTTGGCAGAAGACGAATGACGGTATGTCAAGAATAAGAGACGGCTAACTACGTGCCAGCAGCCGCGGTAATACGTAGGTCTCAAGCGTTATCCGGATTTACTGGGCGTAAAGTGTCCGTAGTCTGAATTGTAAGTCTGTTTTCAAATCCTACGACTCAATCGTAGAAAGGGAATGGATACTGCAATTCTGGAAGTATCTAGGGGTTAGTGGAATTTCCGGTGGAGCGGTGAAATGCGTTGATATCGGAAGGAACGCCGAAAGCGAAAGCAGCTAACTATAGAATACTTGACGATGAGGGACGACAGTTTGGGGAGCAAACAGGATTAGATACCCTGGTAGTCCAAACCGTAAATTATGCTTGCTAGATGTTTTTATCAATTTATTGGTAGGAGTGTCGTAATCTAACGAGTTAAGCAAGCCGCCTGGGTAGTATATTCGCAAGAATGAAACTCAAAGGGATAGGCGGGGGAACACACAAGCAGTGGATTATCTAGATTAATTGGATACTAAGCCAAGAATCTTACCTAGGATTGACATGTATTGTGTCTGCGGTGAAAGTCGCATATCCGTAGCAATACGGAGCTTTACACAGGTGGTGCATGGTCGTCGTCAGCTCGTGCCGCAAGGTGTCTAGTTAAGTCTGGAAACGAGCGCAACCCTCGTGTTTAGTTAGTATGTCTAAACAGACTGCTCGGGTAACCGAGAGGAAGGAGAGGATGACGTCAGATCCTCATGCCCCTTACACCTAGGGCCTCATAGATAATACAATGGGTAGGTACAGCGAGAAGCGATACCGCGAGGTGGAGCAAATCTTTAAAACTACCCCTAGTTCGGATTGTAGTCTGGAACTCGACTACATGAAGTTGGAATTGCTAGTAATGGCAGATCAGCCATGCTGCCGTGAATACGTCCCTGTTCCTTGCACTCACCGCCCGTCAAACCATGGGAGCTGAGGCTCTTTGAAGACTCATTATATGGGTTAAGGAGGGAATCAGTGACTGGGGTTAAGTCGTAACAAGGCATCCCTACCGGAAGGTGGGGATAGACCACCATTCTAAAACATTCAAAAATTATACACTTTGTTCACTACTTTATCTCTTTTCAGTACTATTGATTAGAAAAAAATCTGATGGAATATTCAGATTTTTTTTATTTTTTTATTGTAGTTATCTACTGTCTTATTCATTACTCCCCTCTCTATGAGGATATGGTAGATTTATTATGGTTAAAGTTTTACTAATATTGTTATTTCTGACGATAACAGGATTCCTCGCGGTTATAATATGGAGAAGAATGATAATGACTAATGATTAAAGTTATAGTTATAAATAGTTAGCTTATAAAGTTAGTGTTTTATAGATGTTGTTTCGCTACTCCTGATAATGACGATATTCTTTATTACTAGAAGCTCCTCAGGTGTGCTTTACTTGCTAGATCCTCTAACTGGGAGCTAAAAAGTCTTGTTATTGCGAGATAAACAATGGTAAGTTATGGAATCTAGCTTATAGTCTAGTAGTTTTGGTAAATACTTAAATTGCTTCGTTGCTGTTTGTTATAGCTCTTGGTCATCACGAGCGTGTGAAATAAATATTAGGATCTCTCCATGACTCTACAGAGTTGTTAGCAATTTTAAGTACTTTATTATATTTATAATAATGATATCGAGGACTAATTTCTTATTCCCTCCTAAAGAATAAATCGCTCTACCTTTATATATGTATATACATAGGGACTTATAAAGATATATTATATCATAAAAATAAGAAAATGGTGGTCTTTGAAATTAGATTTTTTGATTTTATGTAATTGATAAAATATAGATATGGACTTGAAAAACTAAGATTTTTGGGGCAAATAAATATAAAAAAGAGCTAAAAATTGTCACATAAAAAAAACTTTATCGTAAACCACAATGCAAGAATGTAGCTAGTAGAAATAGAGAGACCTAGATATCAAGAACATTCTTACTAGAAATGACACAACTTGTCAGAATGGTAAAAAATGTCTTGATTTCAGACTTGATATTCCTACACTCAAGCACAAGTTGTCTATGTGGAGACATAGAAAACAGCTTAAAATCTATCTTGAGAATTCAAAGCTTAGGGTAAGAAGAAACGAGAAAAAGAGAAATCAGAGTTTTTTTATTTTGGTGTATGCCAGTATAGAGAGAAGATGATTACTCTTGGACAAGGAGTATGACTATTTTAAGTGGAGAATTTGAGAGATACTACATTCTAAGATGGGCTTTGTAAATGCTCATCGAAAAAGCTTTTTATATTTAATTTACACAGAGAATGAACGTTAAAAAAATGTTCGCTGCTACAGCTGGTATGTTGATAGTAGCAAGCTCTCTTCCTGTATCAGTACTTGGTGCTGCTTCATACAGTGATGAGTTGCAAGGAGCATACAATTACGCTTACTCAAAGGGGATCACTACAATGTCTTCTATTGATAACGCTAATATGTATGGAGAACTTACAAGAGGTCAGTTGGCAAAAATGATTTCTAACTGGGCTGAAAAAGAACTTGGAACAAAGGCAGATGAAACAAAAGTTTGCTTATTTGCTGATGCTCAAACAGCTGAAGGAGACTTGGCTGCTTATGTAAAGAAAGCTTGTCAAATGGGATTGATGGGGCAAGGAATTACTTCATTCAGACCAAATGATAAAGTAACAAGAGGTGAATTTGGTACTACTCTTTCTAGAGCAATCTGGGGAACAAAGTACGATGGAGCTACTCCATACTACGCAAATCACCTTCAAGCTCTAAAAGACAAGGGTATTATGACAAAGATCGAAAATCCTAGTCAAATGGAGATTAGAGGATATGTAATGTTGATGCTTCAGAGAACTTCTGAAAAGGAGATTTCTAATGCAAAATGTAATGATCCAGTAACTGTATTGGCTTGTACAATGGGAACAACTTCTTGCCCTGCTGAATGTAAGAAGACTGTTAATACTGGTGATAATAATGTTAGACCTGAGGCTGCTGGATCTCTAGAGGTAGCTGTTACAGATAAGGTTAGCACAGTAAAGTCTATTCCTGCTAATGGAACTGCAACTTTTGGAACACTAAAGTTGACTGCTGGTTCTAGTAATGAAGTAAGACTTTACAGTGTAGAAGTAGAAAGATTTGGTCTTGGAGAAAGATCAGATGTTAAGAGAGTTTACTTTGAAAAAGATGGTGTAAGAATTTCTGGTAGAGCTGGTCTTACTTCTGATGGAAAGGCTACTATTACTTTTGCACCAGCATTGACTGTAAAAGCTAATAGCTCTGAAGTAATTGAACTCGTAGCTAATCTTTCAGGAGCTGCTGGGTCAGAACATGCATTCAGAATTAATAAGATTGACTCTACTGCAAGAGATCTTAACCTAGCTGAAAAGGAAACTTCAACTTTTAGAACAACTACATATACTGTAGCTGGAGCTGATGTAACTTACAAAGGAAGTAATACAACTTACAAGGCAAATGATTCTACTAACCTAGAATTTGGTGCATTTAGAGTTGATAATAAGGCTAATGGTAAAGATATTACAGTAAAGAGCTTTATCGTAAGAAACGACGGTAATGGAGATCTTACTAACCTTAAGAATATCGCTATCTATAGAGATTCAACTAAGGTTTCTAAAGGAGAGGCTACTGTTAATGGTAAGGAATTTGTAATTGCTGTTGATAGTGTTATCGAAGGAGGTAAAGGAGCTAACTTCTATGTTAGAGCTGATGTTGCTTCTGTAGATAATGAAAACGGAGATACTTACAAATTAAGATTCAAGAATGCTGAAGATTTGAATATTGTAGAAACATCTACAAAGTTCAGAGCTGATATTACTATCCCTTCTGGAAACATGAAAGAATATAAGGTTGAAGGAGGAAATGTAAGATTTGTAAGAGATGCTAAACTTGCTCTTACTCAGAATGTTGCTAAGGGAACTGATGATGTAGTTATGATGAAAGGACGCTTGAATGTAAAACAAGCTATTACTCTTGAAGATGCTACTGTAAGATTCGCTACAACTACTGATCTTAAGGGAAAGAACGCTTCTGATTACATTAGAAAGATTACTCTTGTAGTAGGAGGAAATCAATTGAATGGAACTTTTGATAATACAAAGGTTAAGTTTGATGGAGCTGTTACTGTTTCTAAGGATGCAGATGTTGAACTCAGAGTATCATTCTACTCTAATTTCAATCAAACACCTACAATCGAATTTGAAAAGTTGCAGATTAGCGACTTTAATGTAGCTGAATATGTTTCAAATCAGAATAAAGTTCAGAATTCTGTTGGATCATTACCTTCAGTAAGAGCTACTCTTGTAGATTCTAAGCTTAATGTATCTAAAGCAGATGGATTAAATGCTAGAACTGTAGTAGCTGGAGCTAAGGACGAGAAGGTGTTTGGACTTAAATTGTCTTCACAAGAAGCTCAAGAAATTACTGTAAGTAAGCTTGAGTTTACAGATGAATCAACTAATAAGATCGCAAATAACTTGCTAACTGCTGAACTTTATGTAAATGATAAGTCAGAGAGAAGCGCTACATTGAGAGATGGAAAGCTTTCATTTGACGGATTGAATCTTAAAGTTAAGAAAGGGCAAGATGTGAATATCTTAGTTAAGGCTGATTTTGATTCATCAATTCCTGTAGGAAAGAATCTAACTCTTAGATTGAAGCAAAACACTGCTTTTGCAACAGACTATAATGGAAGAGATGTAGAATTGAGATCAAATATCGATTCTGCTACAATTACTGTTTCTAATGGAGGATCTGTGAATATTAATACAGCATCTAATACTCCAAATGCAAAATTGCTTGCTGCTGGAACTAAGGATGTTGAACTAGGAAAGTTCACTCTTGATGCAAAAGATGATACTTTGAGACTTACAGATATCTATCTTAAGGCTTCTGATGCTGCTCTTAGCATTGGAGATAAAATTACTAATGTAAAGCTTTATGCTGGAAATGATCTTGTTGCAAATGGACAATTCTTCAATAATAATAAAGTACTAGGATTCGAGGATATTTCAGCAAATAACATTATTCCTGCATCTAAGACAAAGGAATTCAGAGTTGTTGCTGATATTAACGAAGGAACTAATACAACTGCTTATACTCAAAATCTATTGAAGCTTCAGGTTGCTAGTGACTATACAGCAGGAACTGCTGGAACACACAATGGACTTAGAGTTGTTTCTGACTCTAATGGAGCTATTGTAAATGTTACTCAAATGAACGTAGTTCTTAGTAAAGAAAATATGTTGGTAAGAACTTCTCTTAAGGCTGCTAATGCTGCTGCTGCTAATGAAATCAGTCAGACAACAGCTGGAGTATTCTCTCTTACAGCTAACGGATACAAGGCTAGACCAACTAAGGCTTCTTTCAGATTGTCAACTAACCTCGCAGGATCTGCTGGAAATCATCCTGCAATTGCTGGAAAGGCAGTACTAGAAGTTAAGAAGGATTTCACTCCTGAAATTGTAACTGGAAAGGTTACTATTACTGTTAATGGTGCTCCTTATGCTTTGTGAGATGGAAATAATAATACAATCACATTGCACGGTACAGATGCAACAGCATCTATCGCAGTTGCTAATGGTGCTACAAGAAAGCAAGTTGCAGAAGCTATTAAATCTGCGGTTGAAGCAAAGTACACTACAAATGTAGAGGTTGCTTTGGTTGAAGCTAGTGATAAAATTGATGTAGTTGTAACTGAAAAAGTTATTGGATATCTTGATCATGATACAATTGCTTTGAGCGTTCCTGGAGTAAGTATTGCTGGAGTATTAGCTGCTGGTTCTAATGGAACTGTAACAATTGCTGCTACAGATATTAAGTATGGAGCAACTAATCTTAATGCTGCTATCACTCTTAATAGTCCTAAATCAGCTGCAGAAATTGCTCAGATGATTAAAGATCAACTCCCTGCTACTACTCCTGTAACTGTTTCTAGAGATGGAGCAAAAATTATATTCCAACACAATACTGCTGGAGCTGGAAATGATGTAGCTGCTATTACTCTTGCAGGAAAGGGAGATGAATTTGTGGATGAAGTAGAAAGAGTTGCTGGTGCTAATGCAGTATCAACAAACACAAATATTGCTGTTAAGCTCTATAAAGATAGTATTGCTGGAAGTAACCTTCTAGGATCTATTGATACAGCTGCTACATCTTCATTTGATATTACTATCCCTACGAATGCTGTAGAAATCAATGGTGGAAACACATCAAAATTCTATGTTGTTTTGGAATCTGCTACTGTTCCTGCTAATACAACTGTAAGTACAGAACTTCAATTGACAAATGTAGAATATGATGATGTTCTAGATAATGGAACTAAGTCTATCACAACTATGAATTCTTATGATCAAGGGCTTCCTGTAAAATGGAATAAATAGTTCTCTTCATAAGAAGACTTATTCAGAGGAAGAAACTCTCACTTTGTGAGAGTTTTTTCTATTATAAAAAAAGTCCGATTTTGGACAAACTAAAAAAGCTATATGAATCAAATCATATAGCTCTCTACTACCACACAATTCATCAGAAGTTGCGTACAGAACTGAATGTTCGCTCAGCTCAAGACAGAGATTTATTAGGCGCCCATGGGATTCGAACCCATGAACCGAGGTTTTGCAGACCTGTACAATAGACCACTCTGTCAGGGCGCCATTTCTCTCATATCTAGCAAAGAGTATAGTGTTTGGATGCGAGAAATCAAGTGATTTTTGATCTTAGGAATTTTTAGTGAAATTCACTTGAAATTTTGAGGAAAACTAATATAATAGCACTCGCTATCTTGATCAGAATACTAATCTTAGATATGGGAGTGTAGCTTAGTTGGTAGAGCAGATCCCTCTTAAGGATAAGGTCGTGGGTTCGAATCCCACCCCTCCCATACTTTGTACTCAAAATAGCAAATATACTAAAACATCTTCTCAAAAGATGTTTTTTTGCTATATGAAAATATAAGAGTTTTAATTTCTCCTTAAATGAGGGATTGGAGAAATATTTGAATGTATGTGAATATGCTGATGTCTATCAGCCTTTTGCCTGATTTTCTCTTGCTTTCCTCTTTTAAAACTTTACTCTTAAAATACTTATCTCAATAACTTTTTGTATGAAAAAGAAAAATAGAACTCAGATCAATATTGCACGAGCTGGAGGGGGGACCTGAGGCCATGTTTTCCCTATTCAGAGCCTGATCCAGTATGCGGAATCATCCCCAACATATCAGTCAAAGATTCATCATCACTACCGATTTGGTACCCAGAAGAGTCTAGAAAAACAGGTTGCAACTACGCTTTCTGAAAAAATAAAAAATCTGACATTTATTCCTCTTTTTTCTGGAAAGCGAAGGAGGGAGAAGACAGTATCCTCGTTGATGAAAAATATCCTTGATATGTTCAGATTTTTAATTTGAATTTTCCAAGCGATTTACTATCTGAGGAGATATCATATAGACATTGTCTTTTGTAAGGGGGGGTATGTCGCACTTCCAGTTGTCCTAGCGGCTAAGCTCTTAGGAAAACCGATTTATGTCCATGAGTCTGATACTCGCCCAGGACTAGTAAATCGTATTGCTTCAAAGTTTGCAAAATACATATATACAGGATTTTCTAAGGTATTACCTTGAGCGAAAACTATTTGACAGCTATTGTCTGATGAGCTGGTAGTTGACACAGATTGACTAGAAAAATCCTCACAAACAAATATTCTCTTGATGGGATGATCGCAGTGAGCGATGACGCTTTATTCCGCTATTTTAGAGCTATTACCAGCATTAGAATCAGAAAACTTCCATTTCACAGTAATTCTAGGAAAATTAAATACTCGGCTAAAGTCTGATTTTGAAGCTTTCTCTAATGTAGAAGTTATGGAATTCTGTTCGCAAAAGGAGCTTTGAGCACTTTATATGCGCTCTGATATTGCAATAACAAGAGCTGGGACAACATCGCTAGCTGAGCAGGATCTCTTTGATTTGAAGCTGATTATGGTGCCTATCCCTCGAACTCATGACCAATTTGCTAATGCAAAACGATATGTTGAGCAGAGAGATGGGATATTGCTTGATCAAGACTCCCCTGAGTTTAAAGCTAAGTTACTTGCTGAGCTTTTGAAACTCAAAAACTTTAAAAAAACTATAACGCAAAAAGATATTAAAACAGCAATTTTAGAGCCAAAAAATCAAATTTTATCTGATATGCTTGGCTAAAATAAAAAGAGAAAAATCTGATTTTTATCTCATAGTAAAAAGCAAATGAAAATAGTACTTGTTGGGGCTGGAGGAAGTGGAATTTCAAATCTCGCCTATATTCTGCAGGAACTCTGATATGATAATCTGTTGGCGATTGATGGATTTGAAAGCCAGATCACGCACGCTCTTCAGAAGAATGGTATTAAAACCTTGATTGGACATTGACAGTATCAAATAAAGCCAGATGATATTGTTATCTATTCTGAGGCTGTGGTTAATTCTCCAGAGGTCCAGTCAGCATTTCAGCTGAAATTAATAAATCAACAACCTCTCAAAATCCGAAACTATTTTCAGTTTCTTGGTGAGATGAGTAAATATTTCCGTACGGTTGGTTTTTCTGGGACTAATGGAAAGTCAAGCTCTTCAGCGCTTGCTATCACGACTGCAAAAAAACTGATTCCTCAGCTTGGAATAGGGATAGTCTGAGCTCTTATCCCAGATTTTGACTCAAAAAGCTATTATCTCAATCAAGAGAAAAAATCTGAATTTAGACTTCTTTTTGATGCAATTTTTACTGGAAGACAAGTTCCCTATCATCTTATCAAACAGCGATATTTCTTCCTTGAAGCTTGTGAATACAAAAGACATTTTCTAAATCTTGATCTAGAAAAACTCGCTATCACAAATATTGAGCTTGATCATACTGATTATTATCAGGATTTAGAGGATTATACCTCAGCTTATTTACAAATGATAGACAAAACTTCTGATGAGGTTTTTGTCCTTAAAAATCTTGAACAAGAGGCTATTCTCTCAAATCCTAAAACGAAGATTCTACCAGTTAAAGAGCGAAAATTGAAATATATTCGATGAGAACACACCAATCAAAATGCTTCACTTGTTGCTGGAGTTTTGCAGGGTATTGATCCTACGCTCTCTGATGAGCAGATATTAGAAGCTATGTATGAGTTTAAGGGAATCTGGAGAAGAATGGAGTTCCTTACTACCCTCCCAACTTGAGCAAAACTTTATACAGATTATGGCCATATTGCATCATCTCTGAGTGTTGGGTATAATATGTTGCATCAAAAATATCCGGAAAAGAAGATTATTGCCCTTTTTCAACCTCATCAGATGCATAGAGTACTTGTCGGATGGGGTGATTTTTACCCAGCTTTGGCGCAGTTTGATCAGAGAGCAATTTATCAAATTTATGCTGCGAGAGAAAATATTCAAGACTTTGCTCAGGAACCACTTTTTCAACAGCATCATTTTACTTCAGTAGATGAGCTCGGAAATTATTTTGCAAAAGAGCATAATGCTGAGTATTTGCAGAATTTTGATCAGGTGATGACATTTCTTGAGAAGACAACCTCTGATGATATTCTTGTAGTATTTACAGCTTGAGATCTTGACTTTCTGATGAGAAAAAAGCTCTGACTACTTAAATAAAAAAGCTGAAATATTTCTCTATAGAGATTTTGACAGAACAACTTTACAGAAAATCAAAAAAGCCTGAAATTAATTCAGACTTTTTCTTTCAATTTTTTCCTTTATTTAAACATAAGTTCCTTAGGTAATTGTTTGCTAAATTCATCCCAATTCCCTTTGTCTTCAAAGTTGTTAAAGAAGGTAATCCAATTTTTGAGTGTTGTCAATTGTCCAATCTTTGCAGGAGGGAGATGATAATTCTCAAGTCCTTTCTTTACTTCATCAATCATACTCAAAAGCTGATTTGGTTCGCTTCATGCTGTGGTCTTGATTTCATATGCTTGAGCAATAGATCCAATCCTAGAAGCAATAAGCCTATAGGCATTGGAAACTTTTCCATTGTCTCCTGAGAGTTTAGCTTCATAGAGAGCTTTCATATCAGAGAGTAAGAAACTTTTATTTAATGCAGCAGTGATCTGACTGAGCTGTGCTTCAGTTGGTACTCTTTTCTGATTAGTTTGGTATTCAATCTCTTGACTAATTTTTGTGGCTTCTTCCTCGGTTAATATTGGTGTCACTGCAATTGTTGAGTCTCCAGTAATAAGTTCAGAAACCTGACTAATAAACTCTTGTACATTAGGTAAAGTATTACCTGTAGAGAGAACGCTCGTATGAGTAATGTTTTCTTGCTTAGTTAGTAAGTTTCCAAGTACCTTAATATCCTCAATCTTGCTGATGTCATTCTCTTGCATAGTTAATACCTTTGATTTTTCAAGCTTAGTGATAGGAGTATCTGCTTTGTTAGGAGTCTTGGCTTTAACAAGAAGTGTTGCTCAGGTATTTCTAATTTGCGTTTTTTTATTGTCTTTTGAGAGTTCAAAGGTTGTTTTTTGATGTTGCTGTGTCTGGATTGTCATTTCATCAGTCTCAACCTCAAGAACTAAACTTTCCTCATTTGCTTCAATTTTTAAGAAATTTCAGTTAATAAGTTTCAAAAGATATCCTCATTCAGTTTTTTGTGAAAGTCTAAACTGAGCAGGTCCCTGAACCTCAATTTGAGTCTTTTCATTAATGTCAAAAATAATCTTAGCGTTTTCTTTCAATGTAATTAGATCTCCATCAAAAAGTTTTGAGTTTTTAAACTGTTTCCCTTCTTTTTCAATAATATAATCACCATTTACCTCAAGGATAGATGCAATCTGATCGGCATTTGTAGTGTTGAAAAAAGGATTCCTTTCTATAAAAAAGGCTCTATAGTTTTGGATGTATGGATTGTCCCAAAAGTATGATCCAAAAAAACCGATGATCAGTACCAGAGTGATACAACTATAGACAAGTTTTTTACTGAAAAAAATATGAGTCCTCTTGAGAGATTTTTCTGCTAAAGCTCTCTGCTCAGATATTCTCTGGTAGAGGGAAAACTTCTCATGGTCTCTGAGTCTCTTTTCCGATAACTGATTAAAATATTCCTGCAATTTCATTGTGTCAAAATGTGTCCAAAAATAATAAATACAGCCAAAGCCTGTCTATTTGTCCATTATCTTTAGTCCCTCAATACTCTCAAAATAAATAAACCTTCACTAGAAATTTCTGAGTCTTGAGTTAGTATTTTCTCTACACTTAATACTACGAATTATTTTGACATTTGTGACAAAATCTTCCTAATATTTTTTGGTTGACTTTTACAAGTATTTTGCTACACTTTTTGCTATATTCGCCAGTTGCGAGATTATTTTTCTTAACAGTTTGAAAGTATGCAACCAAAAAATGGGTTTAAAAATCTGATTATCCTCTTGATAGCTCCAATTCTTGCTCTTGGTCTTTTTTATCTGACGCATGATTTATCTGATCTTACAGCAAGCGTGCTTGATGTCCTAGAGCTTAAAGCTATTGAAAAAAATTGACGAGGGGTAGCATATAAAACACAGAATCAGACTTTTGAACTTTTTGGTTCTGAAGTTGCAAAAAAAGGAGAAATATTGACTTTTCAAATTTTTTATAATCCAGAGTCTATCAAATTACAGCTTGATCAATTACACCCATCAACAGCAAAGATAGACGCCTCTGAACCTTGAAAACTTAGTGTTAATCTCGTAATTGCCACTAACGCTCCACTTGAGAGAGAATGGTTTTCAGTGCCATTCTCAGGAGAAGAGGAAAAAGATATTCTTCTTGGATCTGCAACACTTAAGTCAGGAGAAGTGCTGACTCCTCTATCAATTTGAAATCTGAATATCCCAGTTAATGATGATGTTTTACCTTAATAGCTCCCAAACATAGCAATGAAAAAAAGTATTTTGCTCCTTTTATGAGGAATGATATTCTCAGCTCAAGTTTTTGCAAGTGGCGATCCTGATTCTTTCCAGATTGAAGTCAATCCACCTACTTTTGCTGTAAATCAGTCTGTAGATATCACTATCAAGGCAATTAAAAACAATCAAGTTATGAAAAACTATGTAGGACAAGGATTTCTAGAAATTAATGGAGTTGCGGATGGGAAAGAGATAAATTTCAAGGACTATACCGTGCCAAGTGATGGAATTATTGAAATGTCTGCATCTGATCAAGGGGTAAAAACATTTTCAAAGGGATTGAGACTGAATAAACCAGGAAACTTTACTGTGAATATGTCGATATTGAATGATACAGTATCTGGATCAACAACAATTATTGTAAATTGAGCTTCAAAAACTGATCAAAAGGGGATTACAATTATGGAACCAGCTGCTGGTACTAAAAACAATAAAAGTGTTTTAGATATCTTAGCATCCGCTCCAGAGCTTCCAAATGCTCGTATGCAAATCCTTCTTAATGATCTTGTGATAAAGGAATGAACAAGTGATGCAAACGGAATGCTTACTGATAGTATCCCAGGTCTTAAAGTCTGAACGAATTATGTCCAAGTAAAAGCAATTTCTGTAGCTGGTGAGGTAGTTGGACTCTCAGATAAGGTGATTTTTACCTATGAGCCACAGAGTACTGATCTTTTCAAAGGTATCTCTGCGACGCCAAATCAGAATTTAAAGCTTTGAGATAAAGTGAGGTTTGAGGTAATGACTGATGATAATGTTAGTTCAGCAAAGCTGCTATTTTCAGGAGGACAGGAATATCCTTTAGATAAAGAAAAAAGCTGACTTTTCGTGAAAGAGGTTAGTCTGATGCAGACTGGTGATATTCTTGTGTCTGCAAACTTCTCTTCTCCAAGTATCAATAAAGACTACGATCAAATTCTAACACTTAATGTTAAAGATAATCTGAAGATTTGAGAGGTAAAAATTATGACTCATCCAGATTTCCCAGGCGCTTTACAATTGAGCTGGGAAACGCTTGGTTGAACAAGTGAAAAATATGGTATTAAATATGGTATTGCTGCTGACGCACTCTCAGGACTTGTCCTGACAACCTGAGATTCAGCAATTCTCTCTGGATTTACCTATGGAAAGGAGTATTTTTTTCAGGTCCTGGCCGTAACAAATGACAATATTCCAGAGGGGCTTCCTTCTGAGGTGATTTCGTTTGTAATGCCAGTTGCCACTGGAACTGAACCAAAAAAAGAGGCGCTTTCAGGTTCTCTTTTGGTAGAAGATCAGACGGGAGCGGTTAGTGATCCAGAAATGCCAGCAGCACCTAAACTTCCTACCTGTATTATTAAAAATATTAAGGTAACAACTGAGAAAATCTGAAACAAATACTATTTGGTGCGAAAACCATGAGAGAATATTCAAAAGTACCGTATCTATAGATCAGATTTTGCAGATATGAGTGATAAGACTTTTCTTTGAGAAACTGAAATTCCAAGGTTTGAGTACCCCTTTGATAAAACGGTAGAAGAAGATATTTATGCTTATTACACTGTTGAGGCAATTTGTACTGATGGAGAAAAGGTTGAGCTCACACATGCAAAAAAAGTTCAGGTGGGACCTCTAGAGGATATGTTATTGATTCTCGCAGCTACAGCTTTGCTTTACTTGATCTATAGGGTGTATACCTACAGAACTTACTAATCCCTCTTTTAATCAGCTTGATGCTAGTATGAAACTTAACAAAAAATATCAGCCAAATCACCTCACACAGCTAGGAAAAAATAATAAAAAAGACTGAATATATCCAATTTTTTTGCCATTAGTAACAAAGTTCTCAGATGAAGAACAAAAAAGTTTCTATTACCAAGAACTGATGGCAAGAAATTTGCTCCAATTTACAGGGAAAAATTATCAGCCATTGATTATCAAGAATCTGCATAATCTCGATTTTTCTGTGGCTCTAAAGGGGAAGGAGAAGCTTCCCTTTTTTGCTCAATATGAGAGGCTCCAACGCCTTGGACAAAAAAATCAAAAGAAAACAGAACAATATCTTAAAAAACTATTTTTTGATGCTGATCTTGATCAGCTAACTTTTGGTAGAGAATATATAAGAGGTGTAAATTCAGTATTTTCTCTCCTTTGAGAAAAAAAACTCCTGAAAAAAACTCCTCAGCTCGTCTACCGAGATATTTCAAATCAAAGTATTGTAAATACTGATGATATTGAGTGGAGAACTGAATCACAAGTAGTGCTAGAAATTAAATGTTTTGTTGAGACCAAAAACGAGGTGCTAACAGTTATCGTAGATGATATTATGAGCTTTTTTTCTGATGTTGGAGTGATTGTCCATTCAAATGACAAAAGGTATAAAAAACATATTGGGAAAAAAATTATTCTTCCGATGATCAATAAATCGATACCTATCTTTGGGGAATCGACAATTGATACGGTAACTGATAATTGAATTTTTAGAATCAATCCACTATTGAGTCCAGCTCATCTTATCAAGGCTCAGGAATATAAGCTTCCAATTGATGAGAGCTTTGTGGATGAATCAGGGCATTTTGTCCAAAATGTAGCAACATTTGCTGGGCAGTCGCTTTTTGATTTTACAGAAAATATTATTGAAACTTTAGATACTATAGGAAATCTCGCTTCAAAATCTGAGAAACTTCAGCAAGTGCCTTATTCTAAAATAACAGGTCAAAGACTGATAAAGAAGGTTATTCCTTTATGGGTTCTTGACTATAGTTCAGAATATGAGAAATTCATTGATTGGGTGCATAATACCGCTCCTAAGTTAGAGTCACTTGTGCTTGCTTCTGGGCAAAAGGTACTACCAATTGAGGCAAAAGATCACTTTTGATTGCATTTAGCAGGAGATCCATTAACGGAGAAAATCTCTTTTGCAAGGCCAGATTTTCTTAGTAGCTATGAAAATGCTTATGAATATCTTTTAGTAGCTTTGATACTAAATCATTGGATTGCTTCAGATTTTTCTGTCTCTGATTTGATAGATACGCTTTATCTTCTGCCAGTAGAGATAAGAGAGTATCTGATCGATATTGAGTCAGAACCGTTAAAAAAACAAGTAGAGAGTCTGCTTGAGCATACGCTGAATACTGAACCAGAAATCGCTATAGAAAACTGGATATCAGAGCTAAAAAAACTTCAGCGAGTGGAATATGATGTAAAAACAGAAAAAGCTAAAATTCTGATTTCAAAAACTCCCTTTTCTGGTCGAGATACCAAATGAACTATTGACCAGCAGTTTTTAAGATCGGCTATCCTCGCCATTCTCTGCAAAGAAAAAACTGAATCACTTGTTCTTTTTTCACCCTATGCTGAGAACTTTACAAAAACATTCCTCTTTTTGAGCTATGTATTTGAGCAAGAAGCTAAGCCTATTGTTATTAGTGAAATTCAGGCTTTGCGTTACCAATATCCAATTCCAGAAAAGGCAGAATTGTTTGCTAAAGAGTATGGACAGGATGCTCTAAGATTAGCAATTGCTGAGCAGCAGAAGATTGAGGAGGCAGCCTTGCAGCTGAATTTTGAATATCTTAATCATCTTCGAAATCTCTTTAGGCTTCTATATGAAAAAGAAGCGTTCCATATTGAAGAAATCTCTCAACTTGAACCAATAGAATTGTGGATATATTCTGAGCGAGAAGAACTTTTAGAAGAATATTATCGTTACCAATCCTCGGGAGTAGGACTTGAGCATTTAATCCAAAAGATTCAAGCCTTTAGCAAAGGACAGTTCTCACGATATCTAGAATTTGTCAAAAAACAAAAAAAAGCTGAAGCATATTGAGTGTCTGGACAGATTTTTGTGCAAATTTTGCAGGTTTTGATGCCGTATATCCCAGAGTTTGTTGCTCAGATTGAAGGTATTCTGACAGAGCAGCTTCCAAAGCATCTTCAGAAAAGTTTACATCAATGAAAAAAGGACTATAAGCTTCACCTTCTTTTTGATATTATCAAGTGAATCACCCAGCAAAAGGCTCTCATCAAGTTAAAAAAACATCAGCCAATTCATCTCGCAGTCAAGGCAAATCAAGATATCTTAAGGCTTATAGAACAGCATCAGGAAGTTTTTCATACCCTTTTTAAGGTGGATGATATCCAGATGGTAGAACTAAATGCACATCTTCCATCAGGTTTTTCTTGTTTTTCTATATTAGAGATTGAAATCTGAATCAAATCGAGTGCAGAGCAGGTGATCGGAGATGATTTAGTGATATTAGAGAAACTTTATAAGTCCAAAACACAACAGGCAGAATATCTTAGATCTACATTGATGATGCTCTCAACGAATCCACTCATCGCACAGGAAAAAGTTAAAGAAAAGCAAAAAGAACTTGAACTTCTCAAGGATGAAATTGATAGTCTTGACATTAAGATAAAAAAAATTAAAATGCAGAGAAGGGCATAGTTCCAATTTTAGTAATGTTTTGTGTGCAGATAGGTATGAGTGATAAATCAAAAAACATCTTAAAGTATACGATGATATTTTTCCTATGTTTTTTTTGAGTGTTTGGTCTAGTATTATTTCTAAATTCTAAAGCAGAGCAACCACAAGAAAAAGCTGAATTTACCATCCAGACAACGACAATTGATAAGATAGATTCTTCTATTAGCCTCGAAAAGCCGGGGACAATTCTCTCTAGTCAAGATATTACCGTAGCAGCTCAAGCAAATGGTAAAGTAAGCCGTATTGCTTTTAAGGAGGGGAATCAGGTAAAAGGTTGAGATCAGATTGTGTATCTGTCTGATACGGTTGCTAGTTATGAACTTCGGGTGCAAAGAGCAAAAAATAATCTAGATAGAGCACTCCTTACTAGAGAACAAACCGAAAATAGCCTTAAACAGCAACTTGATCAAGCTGAAAATAGCTACAAAACAGCATTGCAATCTTTTGAGGCGGCTCAAGTAAGTACAGAAAATGCCGTTAAGCAGGCGAATATGGGAGTAACTTCAGCTGATGATCAAATTTCTGCATTAAGAAAACAGTTTCAACCTCAAAAACTTGCTCTTCTTTCGCTGTTAAATTCAGTAATTGAATCAAGTGATAAGTGGCTCTGAGTGACGACATATTATGATGATCTTAAAACAGGTTTTGAAATCTATATCTGAGCAAAAGATCAAAACCAAAAAAATCAGACAGAACAAGCTCTGAGAGATCTTTATACTCTTAAGGAGTCAATCACAAAACTTCCATCTTCTCCTAAGACAGATGAGGAGCTCAAAAGTGCTGTGCATCAAATTGATGCTGCATATACCCAGATTGAAGACTTTGCAGGAATGATGATTCAGTTGATGAGAAATTCTATTTCATCGGTATGAACACTTGAGCAAGCTACAATTGATGCGACAATCAGAAATTTTGAATCAATTCAAGCTGGACAAGCACTCATAGGTTCTAAAGCGAGTTTCATTTCTTATCTTAATCAAGTAGATGCTCAGCTTTCAGGGTCTGGAACTTTGGCTCAAGACAGTGCAAAAATCGCTTATGAAGATGCTCTAGCCAGAAGTAAGAATACTCTTTTTACGAGCGAAATTGCAGTCAAAAATGCAAAGGTAAATTATGAAACACTCCTAGCAAATAATCCTGTTCAGTTAAGGCTTCTAGATAATGCAATCGTTGATGCGAAAATCGCCTATGAATCAGCACTTACACAGTACAATAAACTTGTTGTGAGGACCCCAGTTTCAGGGATTATTGGTGAGATTCTAGTTTCGGAGGGACAAGATGTTGCAGCAGGAAATCCAGTTTTTAAAGTCTCAGGACTCAAGAAACATCAGATCGAGGTTCATGTAACTGCAAATGAGTATAAATATCTTCAGCAAGATAAACCAGTTTCAGTAACCTACCAAGGACAAAGTTTAACTGGAGCGATTAGTGCAATTAGTACGGTTGCAGACAAGACAAACCTCTTTAAGGTAACGATTGAACTCGATTCAGATTTGGAACTTGTTGGAGATGTTGCAAAAGTCAATTTCCCTATTCTCTTTACTCCTCATACTTTGCTTCCTCTAGAAAGGGTAAAAATTCTAGAAGATAATCTTGCAGCAGTGCCAGTGATGAGTGGAGGGACTCTTACAGAGAAGCTTGTAAAAATTAAAACAATATGGGGAAATTTTATTGAACTTGAAGAACCATTCCCAGCTGATCAAACTATCGTTACAACTGATATGAGTTCCTTTGATGAAAATAAGTATGTTATTAAATAACTAAAAAAGATCAAAAATCAGAATTTTATTCTCGTTTATTATTCGTTATGGCTAAAGAACAAAAAAAGGTTACAGGAAGTAAAACCATGCTTTTAGGAGCTAGTGGAATAGTACTGCTTGCTCTGATTTTTACTGTGATTGCTCTTTGGAATCCCAATAGCAAGGCACCAGTTTCTGAGCAAGTACTTTCTGAAAATCAGACATGAAGCCAAACAGCTTCATCTCATCAAATCAGTACTTGAGATGACTCGTTAGATGTCTCAGGTCAGAATTCTTTATCTCTTAGTATATGAAATACTATGACAGCAGAACAAGCAATCAAAAACTACCTCGCTTCGGCAAATCAAGATATCCAATCAGAAACTGTAAAAAGTGGTGATACAATTACAGTAGATTATATTGGAAGACTTAATGACAGTGAAGTATTTGATACGAGTGTTGAGTCTGTAGCTCAGGCAAGCGGAAAATATAATCCAAATAGAAACTACTCAGAAGGACTTTCTTTCAAGGTTGGAGCTGGTCAAATGATTGCTGGATTCGACGCAGGAGTAGTTGGTATGAAGGTTGGAGAGACAAAGACCGTTAAAATCCCGGCTGCACAAGCTTATGGTGAGAGAAATGAGGAAAATATTGTTCGTTTCCCAATTAAAGACCTTGGAGAAGACGCTAAAGATGCAAAGGTTGGAATGCAGGTATATCTTGGAGGAAGATTCCCAGCTGTGATTACTGAAATCACTGATACTGAAATCGTTTTTGATGCGAACCATGAACTCGCAGGGAAGGATCTAATTTTTGATATCACAATCAAAAATATCGCTCCAGCTACAAAATAGTGTAAAAAAGATCAAAAATCAGATTTTTTATCTTTAAATGCTTTGATAACTATGAAGCTTTCCATTTATAATGGTGAATTTTACCAAAGAAGCAAGCGATGGTATCTTGCTTTTTGACTGATAGTCCTTGGAATTGTTGTGCTCTCTATTATCTACGATAATATTTTTGGTGCAGTGCTTGTATTGGTGCTTGTATGAGGGTATCTCTATATTCAGACTAAAATTGGGATTGAGACGAGTATGGAAATCAAAGATGAAGGTATTCAGGTCCTAGATAGATTATTTCTTTACGGAGAGCTTCAAGGATTTGTCCTAGAAATGGAGAAAAAAAGCTGAAAATTGATAAATATCGTCCTTGTAAAAACTAAGGGAGCAGAAGCTTTTACCCTTAGAGCAACTTCGGAGGAGTTAAAATCTTTTTGTCTTGTTCTTCAAGAAAGAATTCCTCAACTTCAAAGTTATCAAGTTTGACTTCTAGATAATCTCTTTAGAAAATTAAAAATCTAAAAAACAGACCACTGGTCTGTTTTTTGTATTGAGCTTCTTTAATCGATTCTGCCTTACTTCTCCCCTGATAGGAGGAGATGTCCGAAGGACAGAGGGGGTTGAGTATAAAGCCCCTCAGTCTTGTTTACACAAGGCAGCTCCCCAGGGGAGCAAGGTTTTTCGTCATCGCGAGGCGGAGCCGTGGCGATCTCGATATTCAAACTATCCTCTATACAATCTCCAAAAATTCTCTTCAACCTGCGCCCAAAGTTTCTCTTCACTTATTCCTAAGGTCTCGGCAGCAAATTTCCCAACAATACTTACCTTTGCAGGACTATTGATCTGTCCACGAAAACCTTGTGGAGAGAGATAGGGAGCATCAGTTTCAAGGAGGATCTGACTAAAATCAGTTTCTCTCAGACTTGCTCTAATTTCCTCAGCCTTTGGATAGCTGATATTACCCGTAAAACCAATAAAAAGCTGACTAAATTCAGATTTTAAAACTCTGATTTCATCTGGTCAATATCCCCAACAATGAAAATAAATCACCAAATCCTTAAATTCTCTCAAAATCTCTAGTGTCTCAGAAAAAGCATCTCTAGAGTGAATTACTATCGGTAAGTTAAACTCTCTTGCTAGTTCGCATTGTTCTCTAAAAAAATCTTTTTGAAGTTCGAGAAAGCTCGCTCCTTCTGGATAGTGAAGGTCAATTCAGCATTCTCAAATAGCCACAACCGAGTCTCTATTCGTCTCAATTTGTTGCTTGATCAGCGTGATTTCTTCCTCAACATTTCCAATTACATTCCCGACATCACAAGGATGAATACCAAGACTCGCTTTTATCCAGAGGTCTGGAAAAGATGTCCTGCTTTCATTTGAAATAGTCAAACCATTAGTATTATATTGACGATTTGCTCAAATATTTACGAGTCCATATCCTCCTACCCCAGCAAATGCTTCCAAATGCTCTTTTCGATTAGGAAAAAGATCTTCTTGATTTAGGTGGGTGTGGGCATCAAAAATACGCATTATCAGTACTGCAAAAAAATAAAAAATCAGATTTTTTTTCATGATTATGCAATATCCCACTATACTCAATTAAAGAAAAAAAACAACCCAACTTCACATATTTAGGTTTTCTCTATTATAAATCGCCATTATTCACAGCAATCAGATTTACATATGACAGAGAGATTCGCAAGAAAAATTTGCAAAAATAGAAAAAATCTGTATTATTCCACTTATTTATCTTGAGAGTGTTAAGTGCTTTTAGTTATGTATTGAGAAATATGTTAAGAAATTTTTTAAAGAAGCGTATGAGAGTTGCTGGTTTTTGATTATTATGCTTGTTGCTATCTTCATTTGGGCAAGTAGAGGCCAGTGGGACAACTGGAGAGGTTACATATTACGCCCCGATGCAATTCCCATGCCCATTAAGTGATCCAAATTGTGCAGACGTAAAGTTTGTGATGAATAGTGATGGGACAGCGAATATTTGAGAAACTAGGCTTCGTTTCCCAGTTACAATACGTTACTTCTGAGATGTTCGAGAAGTTAGAGAAATTCAAGAAGTCCCTTGAGAAAAGGTTGTTCTGGTAAAGGATCAGGGAATTTATTTTTCAAATAGTTGATCAGTTTATAGAGAAGCCCTTAGTGGATCAGTGATACCTCCTCTAATCAATTCAAGTATTATTTATAATGAGGAAAGATTAGTTAAAGGCTCTTGGCATTCTACTATTCCTACATTTGCTCGCTATATTCCAGTAAAAGATAATTATCCATCATGACAGATTATTTGATATTTCCTGATTTCCGGAGGGGTGAATCAAGATTATTCTTATGCCCCAGTTTACAAGACTACAACTTATTATACTACGGGAGTTACCGCTAATTCAGTACCTCTAGTTCTAAAAGATAATGGAATGAGTCTGGATCTGACTGGAATACAGAAAAAGCATACAACAACATTGACTAATTATATCACAGGAACGGGAGAGATAAAACTTCTCAGCTGAGAAAAGGTGCTATTTGTTCAGGGGGGAGGAGTATTTTTTGAAAAGGATGATTCCGTATTTAGAACTGCGTTGGGAAATCTTGTCTCGGCTCCAGCAGATCTTGTCTATGATTTTGATAATAGGGTCGCTGGAAGCCGAGTGAATGCTCCTTCGACAATTTCAAAATATGCAGAAGTTAGAAATTCTAATAGCGAACTAATTTGATATTTTCTACTTACATCAGATGGAAATTATCTCTATGCTCCACTGTATCAAACGACACCTTTCTTTACAATAAATGGAACTACAGTAAAGACTGTTCTCTCTGGAGAAAATACCCTTAGATTTACTGGAACAAAGGAAATCCTGAATCAGCAACTTCCATCAATACTAAATCTAGAAGATAAGAGTCTAGTTCAAGCTTTTCTCACTACAGGGACGCTTGCCGGTTCTCAGCTCCACACACTTGAGTGAGAAAAAATACTCTTCTTTGATTTAGGAACTGGGACGCTGGTATTGATGTCCGGCTCTTCAATTTTTCAGTGAGCTTTTACTGGAGGAATTGCAGGAACGCCTAGCTACGATTCAAGTACCCTCAAGCCTACCTGAATATCTCTTGGTTCAGTTGTGGCTTACAATGAGGTTAGAAAAAACTGAAATCTCGTAGGGTATGCCCTAAAAAACCAGTCAAATCAACGATTTTATGCGGCGAAGAGGGTTGTTTATAGTTCTTCTGGAGGAGGATGAGGGTACTGGATTGCTCCACAGCCAGTAGTAAATACTTCCACAGGAGATAAACAAGAGGAGAAAAAAGAAGAACAGAAGCCAGAACAACCTCAGGAAAAACTACCAGAGCAGACGAAGAAAGTTGATTCGTGAGAGATAGATATCCCAAACTGTTTAATTCAGAATTCTCAATTCGCTTCTGAGCAGAATGATGCTTATCTTTGGGCTTGCCAACACAATATTACAACGATGAGAACAATCCAGGAGGCGAGGCTAGATCAACCACTAACTAGAGCAGAACTTGCAAAAATAATGTCTGTGTATGCGATGAAGGAATATCATCTCAAGCCTCTCATAACAGGAGCTGCAAATTATAAAGATGTGAATGCTGATCTTGGAGATTTGGCAGATTATATCCAGCTTGCCTACCAGCTCCAGATTATGGGAATCAATGCTGATGGAACGCTAATGCAAGCTTTTGAGCCACATAAATTAGTATCTAGAGCAGAATTCGCAACTGTTCTTTCTAGAGTGATCTGGGGAAATAAACATAATATTTCTGGAGATGATCGATATTCTGCGCATCTTCAGGCGCTCAAGAAATATAGAGTCATTACGTCTGATATTCCAGCTAATTGGTGGGAACTGAGAGGACGAGCACTTCTTATGCTACATAGAACTGTTAAACCCTCTGTTGAAATAAAAAGTTAGTTAAAAAAATAAAAAAATCTGACCTTTTGAGTCAGGTTTTTCTTTTCTTTCTTGAGAAGCTTTTTCTTTAATTTCCCTCTAAAAAAACAAAAAAACACAAAAAAGAGAAAAAATCATTGCAATTTGTTGGCAAATCACTATAAGTTATCTCCAGTTAGTGTTTTACTTATCTAAAAGTACTTGTTAAAATGCCAAGGAGAACAATTAAAAACAGAAACATTGAGGTGATTTTGCTTCAGGATGACAAGCATCTCGGTGAAAAATATGAAATTGTAGCTGTAAAGCCAATTTTTGCTAGAAATGTACTTTTGCCTCAAAATATTGCTGTTCTTGCAGACAAGGCAAATAAGAACAAGTATGAACAAAAGATGCAGGCTGCAGTAGTAGCTAGAGCAAAGAAAGCTGCAGGTCTTGATGATCTTTTTGCTAAGATGGCAGAAAATGGAGGAGTAACTATTACTAGAAAGGTAAATAAGGATAATGTTCTTTATGCAAAGGTTCACGAATCTGATGTTGTTGAAGCGATCAAAGAGACTTATGGAGTTGATGTAGATTCTCATCTCTTCAAGCTAAAAAAGAAGATCAATGAAGCAGGAACTTTCGTAGTGCCATTTATGTATAAGGACATGAAAAAAGAGGTGACAGTTATTGTTAAGCCTGAGCATGTAGAAAAGGTACAAGAGGAGAAATCTGAAGAAGCTCCAGTTACTACAGTTGAAAAGACAAAAGAAGAGCTTAAGGCTGAAAGAGAAGCAAAAAAGGCAGCAGAAAAGGCTGAAAAGATTGCAAAGCTCAAGGAAAAGTATAAATAATCTATTCTTTAATATAAAGAAAGCTTCATCAAGAATTGATGAGGCTTTTTTCTAAAATCTCATCTTGAAAAACTTGATAAAATCCATATTAACAAAGCAATCTAATCTCTTTATATTCTACAAATGATAATGTTGAAAAAGAATTTATTCTTCCTTGTGATATTCTATTTATTTGTGCTCCAGGTTGCACTTATCGGTTTGCTCTTTAGTGTTCCTCAGTTTTATACCCTTGCGGGAGTAAACCTTGGGGCATTAGTCGTTCTTTTAGGGCTTCATAGTTTCTTCTCAAAGAAAAAAGATGAAGAAATCTGAGATAAACCATTTGTCAGAGAAGTAACCTACACTGACAAAGAGGAAGGCACAGATACTGAGAAAGTCTCAGAATCAAATATTGAAAATATCAAGATTAAAATCAATAGGACAAGAACTAAGCCGGTCGCAAAAGGTTCTGCTCTCTATCGTTTTCTAGCATTCCTATTTGCTCTTGTTGGTTTTTGAGGGATCTTGTTTATTCTTTGGGATATTGTAGACTTTGGTGCGATGATTCTCTGAGCATTCTGTATGGTAATTTTTCTCCTTGTTGCTTTCAAAGGTGCGAATCTCCGAAATAAATCATTTTTCGCTTCAGTATATGTTTTAATCTTCTTGTGCCTAGGAATCCTTGGGGTATGGGGGCTCTTTACTCCAGACTCAGTGACTTTGAGAGAGGATATAAAAGATTCAATAACTACTTTCATCGCTGGATTAAAATGAAATGTTCCTGAGAAAAAAACAGAAAAAACTGATCAGAATCAGCTTTCTGGATATGTATTTGAGGGGACAGGAAATGTTACTAATGTAGTCCTTTCAGGAAAGGAATCTTCAGAAAGCTTAACAGGAGATATCCCAACAACACCTGTTGTTTTAACAGGAACTCAGAATCCGGCAGCTCAATCTGGTACAACTACTCAGACAACTATCCAAACTGGAACCTCAGTTCAGACAACAACAGGCGTACAAAATACTGTTCCAGCTGTAGAGAACCAAAATTCAGCAAAAACTTCTAGTGATGAGACTGCTGAGGTAACTATGATTGAAGCTATCAAACACCTTATCGTTGCAAATGCAATTCCACTTTCTACCTCAAAAAGCGTAAACTTTACTCATGTGGCAAAGACAAGTAAAGATTATCCTTACATGAAAACTGCACTAGAAAAAAAGATGATCTGATCAACGACAAATCCTTATACAGTGCTTAGTTGTGATGTGTACATTGTAATGAGAGGGCTTGCTGAGGGGCGATCTGTTGCAAAGGGCGATGATGTTAAGTGAAATTATCGAAAAGTTGCAGCCAGTAAAAACGAACTCAATGGCTGCCAGCAAGGTGCCAAACTTACTGTAGCAAATCTTTAAAAATAAGAAAAAGCTGATTCTAGAGATAGAGTCAGTTTTTTTGATTTGTCATCGCGAGACTCTCCCAACACTTCGTCATCGCGAGGCTCACGAATGTGAGCTGTGGCGATCCAGTTGAAGTCAAATTGGGAATTTTTGTTGTCCTGGATTGCGAAGCAACCGCTTTGCGGACATTGCTTCGCTGCCGCTCGCAATGACGGATTTGTTATAATAGATATATATGTGTTGAGGTACAGGTATATATGTGTTGAGGTACAGGTATATATGTGT
>CAUSVV010000011.1:0-3725 GCA_963535415.1 uncultured bacterium
TTGAGGTACAGGTATATATGTGTTGAGGTACAGGTATATATGTGTTGAGGTACAGGTATATATGTGTTGAGGTACAGATATATATGTGTTGCTCCTCCCTTATGTATAATTTTCCTCAGTTCTCTAACTAAACAAAAAAAGAAGTCCTGGCAGTTCAGGACTTCTTTGCTTATTTGATTGATTATTTACTGTATTTTTCATACTTAACGGTTGCGAGCATTTCTCTCAAATCTGCTCCAGGGCGAAATTGAATCTTATTTCCCTTGATATTAGACGAAGTGAACTTATCAGCACTTGCAACTCCCTCGCTAGTGATTCCAATCTGAAAGCTTCAAAAATCTCAGAGCTTGACAATCTTACCCTCGGCGAGATGCTTTGTCAAAATCTTCGTCAAATCATTAAGTACTGCGAGCATATCACTATCAGATACCGTAGATCCAGCAGCTGCAATTTCCTTTGCTAGAGCCTTAAAGCTGACCTCTCCATCAGCCTTTGCTGAGGCATAAAACTTTGGAGCTTCACTAGGCTTGAGAATGTTTTTTCTCTCGACGATGTTGTACTTTACTGCCATCTTGTATTTTGGTTAGATAATAAAGATAGTTTCAGTCTAGGAATCCCTGAGAACTTTGCAAGGGAAAGTTGAGTGAAGTGATAGGGGTGTTTGAGAGGAAGCTTAGGAGCTGATTTTAGAAAAGTGATGATGAGAAATGAGATAGGAAATCTGAAATAAGTCGATCTGAGGTTTTGAAATTGACTTGCAATGCTGAGGAAAATAAGTATAGTAGGCAACATCAAATAAAAAATATGATACCAAAAACAAAACGAGGAAGGTCACCGTAGCGGTAATCATCTTCCAAAGTTCGTTTAGAGGAGCTTTGTCACCAAACAGAAAAAAGTAAAAACTTTTCTGACTCTAAAAAAAAGATGAGAGAACGGTCTCATCTATGCTGTAAAATGAATTGTGGTATCTCCGTTCAGATATCAAGCCAAACAAAAAATAAATAAAAATGGCAAAAATTAAAAAAGTAATCTTCGGATTATTCCTAGCAATGTTTGCGGTTGTAGCTTTAAGCTCCTGCAATAAAGACAATGATGATACTCCTGTAGTATCGGAAACTGTAGTGGCTCCTTTGGAAGAAGTAGTTGCACAGAATCTTTCTTCAGCAAGAAACCCATTTGATAAATATATTCTTTTGAATACAACTGGGTATAAGCATATTATAGAAGAAAGTACTGATTATGGAAAGTGTGGGGCTATGACTTTTGTTGCAGCTCGACATCTTAAAAATTCAAACCATCCTCTTACAAGAGCTGAAGTTAATAGGGTGATTAAGTTTGTTGATGACAAAAATGCAAAAAGGAAACCTGATGAACCTAAGATTAGCCTTGATGTCTATCAACTTTATCTCTGTGCAGGAGTTAATGATGCAATATTGTATAGATCAAAGGCAGGAAATAGGCATTGGGGGAAAGAACGGGATGGACTAAAAAGGTTTATTTATGAAGAACTTTCCAAAGGGAATCCTGTTGTAGTGTCTTGTCTCTATAACGCATCAACTGACGTTTATGGACCGAATGCTCGTCACTTCTATTTAATTGTTGGACTTGCGTTAGCACACAAGGCCACAGATACAAATTATCAATATGGTGGTACTGGAAGTTATGTTTTGGTGAAAGATGTTTGGCGAGGGAAAGCAGGTAAAACAGATGAGGAGTGCTATCAGACTATAGCGTTTGATTATTCTAGGTTTCTTTCGTCTATCTGGTATTCTGGACAAAGAAAGTTGACAAATAATGGTGGAAAAGAAAAAGAAACTGTACAACCGGGTTCGGAAACATATTGTGCTGTTGCTATTACTAAATAGTCTTGCAATAACTCTACTAAAGATTACTTTTAGTAGAGTTTTTTATTAAATAGGTTTGGACTTTGATGAAAAAGAAAATGTTGATATTTTGAATTATTGTGTTTTTCCTTCTTTGACTTGGAATATTTTTGTCTCACTATGTTTCAATCCGTTCTGGGACTTGTGGTTTTGTCCGTATTTGAAATACTGTTTATTTCTCCTATTCTTGGAGTTTATGAGAAAAGATTCATACGGAATCTCCAGAATATTTTAAATTTCTTTATTATGATGATGTGCGAACTGTTGCCATGTGAACGCTTTGTTTTTATGTAGATAAGGAAAATCTCTATTGGGATGCTGAGGCTGTTTATTCTGGATTTGATTATGATACTTTTAAAGTGTTAACAGGAGAAGTTTTTTATGTAGATGAGAATGGAGTGACTGGTGGTAGTTACTCTTCAACTTGTGAATGATGAGGATGATGCTTTGAAGATAAGGATGCTGTATATTATAGTGAACGAGGGTCTTCTGAGGGGAATAGTCATTGATTTATCAGAAATACTGATAAGATATTCCCTGATGTCTGAAACTACGACCATATTAGGAACAAAGTCAATCAATACTAAAAAAAGAGAAGAAATCAGACTTCTCTTTTTTCTTAAGAGATAAAAGCAATTCTCCTTATCTAGGAAGCCTCATTTGCTTGCATTTTTGACATATATAATTATAGTGAATTTTGAACTCTTTTTTTATCTTCATATACATTTATAATGAAAACAACTATCCAGATATTTTTTCTCTTTTCAATCTTTATTTTTTCTGGTTGTTCGCTTAATGTGAATGAAATGAATGGAAATCAAACTTCTGAAACAGGTCTTGTAGTAGACGATCAAACTCCAGGATTCGCTCAGACTTGAGCGACTAAAAAAAGAGAACAGCATTTAGAATCTCTTTCAGGTTATTTTTACGGAATAAATCCAAACTTAGATATTAGTACAGGAAGACAGGAGTTTATAGATACTTCTCTAGTTTTGCAGGAAGTGCCTTTTGCTGAGACAGAAAAGAGCACCTATAAAAACCTATGAGCATTGAATACCAAGCAAATTATGAAAGTAAGCTGATTTGATAAACTTTTTAGTTGAGATATTACTCAAAAGAGGGCAGATTCAGAATCTATGTTTTCTTGTCAGAAGAAAAAGGAAGATTTTTGATATGGAGAACCGTGTATGTGGGTAAGGTATTTTTTTGATAAATTTTCATTTGTGTTTGCTGTAGGAGATAAGTATCCTGAGTTAAAGGTTCGCAATTGAAAACGAGAGTTAGCACAGCCTTGAGAAAAAGCTACACTTGAATTTTCAAGATATAAGCTTCCAGATGATGTTAGTTTTGAGGAGTTCGTTGCTACTTATAATCGACCTCAGGAATGACTCTGTCTTCGTAATCGATCAGTAAGCCGCACTTTTGCTTACTGAGAAGATAATCCTGAATATGTAGTTTATCGTGGTGATGCAAATTCGTGATATTATTTTAATCAAAAAGATGAGAGGATTCTTTATACTGGAAAATGGCATCAATGGAGTGATTATTTCTGATATTCTATCAATCACTTATTAGCGAACAATAAAGCTCAAGCCTATATTCTCAATCCAGTCCTTGATGTGCCAAACTTGATGAGAACTTGTAATGGAATTGCCATAGGAGTGATTTTTCATATTAACGGTGATCAGTATTTCTACATAGCTAAGGCCTTAGATAATGAGTCGCTTTTACTTTCTGCTGGTGATGGAGTGTCTAGTTTCTTTATTGATATTGAAGAGTAAATCAAAAAAAGAGAAGCATTCAGACTTCTCTTTTTCTATTAATACAAAACTGTCGTATCCC